>CALBTT010000080.1 GCA_937967645.1 uncultured Zoogloea sp. | reverse complement strand
CGGGCAGCTACCTCGGCGAGGATGACATCGTGCGCTTTGAGGACAAGTACGGGCGGGGGTGATGGCCTGAGGGGTGTCTGTAGGGGCGGCTTCAGCCGCCCTGACCGGCGGGATGGAGGTCAGCTGCCAGGCGTGGGCGTGAAACCGAAGCGGGCGGAGACCTCGTCCCGCCGGATCGTGCCTACGGTGATGCGGCTGTCCGCCCAGGCAAGGGTGATCGCGGCACCCGGTGTTTCCAGGTCGCCGTCGAGGTGGGTGCAGAACGCCGCCAGGTCCCGGTCGTCGAGGAGGGCGATGCCGTGCTCGCACTCGAGCAGCAGGCAGCCCTCTTCGTCAAACCAGGCGCCACGGACGGAACGCACCGGCGTCCCCGTATGGGTGCGCAGCGTCGTGGCGTTCTCAAGGTGCAGTACGGTGGGCGTGTAATCGAGGTCGACGAAAACCTGCTGGGGGCCGTTCTGGAAGAACCAGCGGCCGTCCGGGGTAGCCTGGTAGTTGCGTCCGATGAAGTCCCTCAGGCCGGCATGACGCACCGGGCCTTCGGGAACCCGCCATTCGCCCCGTCGGCTCAGGCGCAGCCATCCTGTGCAGGATGGCACGTTCGGCCATTTGGCCAGGGCCAGGCGGACCGCCTCATCCATGGCGGAGCCTTACCAGAGCTTCCACCACGGGGTGCTGGCGTTCAGCGTGGTCTCGCCGGCCAGGAAGCGGCTCTTCGGGTAGTTCTGGCGCAGCACGCGCTCGGCGTCGTCGCGCAGTTCCGTGAGCTTGAGTTCGTCGTAGCTCTTGACCATCAGGAACAGGGCTTCTTCGGCCGCAGGCGTCCGGGGGAAATCCTTGACGGTGGCCTGGGCACGGTTTGCCGCAGCCACGTAGGCGCCCCGGCGCACGTAGTAGCGGGCCACGTGGACTTCGTAGGAGGCCAGGGCGTTGACCAGATAGCGCATGCGCAGGGTGGCGTCCGGCGCGTACTTGCTGTCCGGGAAGCGCTGGACCAGTTCCTTGAAGGTCTCGAAGGAGGCGCGGGTTGCCTTCGGGTCACGCTCGGACAGGTCCTGGTTGGCAAGGGCGCCAAGCAGGCCGAGATCCTCGTTGAAGTTGGCGAGGCCCTTCAGGTAGTAGGCGTAGTCGACGTTCGGGTGGTTCGGGTGAAGCTTGATGAAGCGGTCGCAGGCAGCGATCGCCGAGGCGGGCTCATTCGACTTGTAGTAGGCGTAGGCCACTTCAAGCTGTGCCTGCTGGGCGTAGCGGCCGTAGGGGTAGCGCGCCTCCAGCTTCTCGAACATCTTGATGGCCCGGTCCCAGGCCCCGTCGGACATGGACTCCTTGGCCTCGGAATAGAGCTTCTGGGCGCTCCAGCCGGTGGTTTCGTCAGCCTTGTCGGGCAGGCCGCTGCAACCGGCGAGCAGAAGAAAGCCGGCAAGCGTTAAACTACGCAGGGTGAAATGCGCCATTGAAAACTCTTTGGAAGATGAGTGGGCCGATTATAGCCCAGCCATTCCTTCCCTTAGCCCGCTGCGAGAATCCATTCCTCTGGACCTGGCCGGCCTCCGTGCCGACCAGGCGCTCGCGCGCCTTTTTCCCGAGCACTCCCGGAGCCGCCTGCAGTCCTGGCTGAAGACCGGCCGGATACTGATCGACGGCAAGTCGCCTGACTCCAAGAGCAAGGTCTGGGGGGGCGAGACGGTCTATCTGAGTCCCGAGCCCTCCGACGAAGTGCTGGCGGAGCAGGCCGAGGACATCCCGCTCAATGTGGTGTTCGAGGACGACACCCTGCTGGTCATCGACAAGCCGGTGGGGCTGGTGGTCCACCCCGGCAGCGGCAACTGGTCCGGAACGCTCCTCAATGCCTTGCTGCACCACGATGCAGGCTGTCGGGCGCTGCCCCGGGCCGGCATCGTGCATCGCCTGGACAAGGACACCAGCGGCCTGCTGGTGGTGGCGCGGACCCTCGAGGCCCAGACCGACCTCGTGCGCCAGCTGCAGGCGCGTAGCGTCAAGCGGCATTACTACGCGCTGGTGCATGGCATGCCGCTGGAGTCGGGGCGCGTGGAGGCGCCGATCGGCCGACACCCCGTGCAGCGTACCAAGATGGCCGTGGTGCCCGGCGGGCGTGAGGCCTTGACCCACTACCGGGTGGTCGAACGCTTCGAGCGGGCCACCCTGGTCGAGTGCAGTCTGGCGACCGGGCGAACCCACCAGATCCGGGTGCATATGGCCCATATCGGCCATCCCCTGGTCGGCGATGCAACCTATGGCAAGACACGCAGCGCCGACCCGCGTCTCGATGCCTTTCCCCGGCAGGCGCTGCATGCCTGGCAGCTTGGCTTGATCCACCCGCGCACGGGGCAAGCTTGCCGCTGGGAGGTGTCCTTGCCGGACGATTTCCGGCAGCTGCTGGATGAGCTCCGTGGAAGGAAGGCGGGGTGATGGGGCTCAATGGAATCCGGCCGGGCTGGCCGGCACCGGATTGTGTGCATGCCCTCGTGACCACCCGGGCCGGCGGAGTCAGCGTCGCGCCCTACGACAGCCTGAATCTGGGCGTTCACGTCGGGGATGACCCGGCGCGGGTCGCCGAGAACCGGCGCCGCCTGCGGGCCTTGCTGCCGGAAGAGCCCTGCTGGCTGAACCAGGTCCATGGCACCACGGTGCTGGATGCCGACATGTGGGTAGGCGGGCTGCCTGACGCCGATGCGGTGGTAAGCCGTCGCTCGGGGCGTGTATGTGTCGTGATGACCGCGGACTGCCTGCCCGTGCTGCTGTGCGATGACGCGGGGACGGTCGTCGGGGCGGCCCACGCCGGCTGGCGGGGCTTGCACGGCGGTGTGCTCGAAGCCACCGTAGCGGCCATGGCAGTGCCCCCGTCGACCCTGATGGCCTGGCTGGGCCCTGCCATCGGGCCGGCAGCCTTCGAGGTCGGCGACGAGGTCCGGCAGGCCTTTGTCGGCCAGGATCCCCGCGCGGCCGGCGCCTTCCAGACTACGCAGCAGCCGGGCAAGTGGATGGCGGATCTCTATGCGCTGGCCCGCTTCCGGCTGGAGGCCCTGGGGGTGGTGCGCGTGCATGGTGGGGAGTTCTGTACCCATGCCGACGCCACCCGTTTCTATTCCTATCGTCGCGACGGGGTGACCGGCCGGATGGCCTCCCTGATCTGGCTGGACTGAGGCGCCGCCTCCGGTCTCTGACGTTATACTGCGCGCCCTGTGTCTTTCCTCCCTATGACCATGACCCCCCTCGCCTGGATTATTGCAATGAGCTTTGCAGGGGGGCTGCTGAGCGTGCTGGTCGCCGCCGGCTTTGCCTGGGCGGCTCGCCCCAACTGGGTGCCGACGCTCATCAGCTATGCCATCGGCGCCTTGCTCGGCGCAGCCTTCCTCGAAGTCCTGCCGCACGCCATCGAGGCGGCGGAGAGCCCCGAGCGTGCCGCGATGAACATCCTGGCCGGCATCCTGCTCTTCTTTGTGCTGGAGAAGCTGGTGTTGTGGCGCCATTGCCATGACGAGGGCTGCCACGGCCACGGGCATGCGGCCGGAGACGGGCACCACGGCCACGGGCATGGCCACGATCATGGGCGCAGCGGCCTGCTCATCCTGGTCGGCGACACATTCCACAATTTCGTGGATGGGGTGCTGATCGCCGCGGCTTTCGTCGAGAGCACGCCGCTTGGCATCGTCACCGCGCTGGCCATCATCGCCCATGAGATCCCCCAGGAGGTCGGGGATTTCCTGATCCTGCTGCACTCCGGCTACAGCCGCACCAAGGCGCTGGTCTTCAACCTCCTGTCGAGCCTCGCGACCCTGGTCGGCGGCATGCTGGCGTATTTCGCACTTTCTCACATGGAGTCGCTGGTGCCGGTGTTTCTTGCTCTGGCGGCCGCGAGTATGATCTACGTGGCGGTGGCCGACCTCATTCCGGGATTGCATAAGCGGACCGAATTGCGGGCCACCGCGCAGCAGGTATTATTGATCGCTGCCGGCATTGCCTCCATCGTCCTCGCCCATCCGCTCGCGGAGCGCGCGCTGGGCTGATCGGCGGCGTCGCGCCGGTGTGCCGAACAGCCACAGGAACAGGGAGAGCGGCGCAACGCCATAGAACAAGAAAGTCAGAACCCCGCCGACAACGGTGGTCTCGGCCAGCGTCGCGAGCAGGGCGACATAAATCCAAGCAATAGCAACGATATACATACCCGGATTCTACAAGCCGAGGCAGACTGGCGGTATTGGTCCCGTGTGCCCAGGCGCTCATGCTGCTTGCCTTCCGGGCGTTGCTTTTGAAGCACACAATAAGGAGAGGTAGATGTCGGTAACACCGGAGCAGTCTGCAGAGGCGCTACAGAGCATGTTCAAGTTCGGCCAGTCGCTGGCTGAGGGGTTCTTTGATTTTCTTGGCAAGCAGAATGCCGCGATGCAGCAGGTGGCGCCGGGATCGGCACCGCAGATCCCGCTGCCCGAGACCCAGGAGCTGACCCGTCTTCAGAAGGACCTGGCCGAGGCCCATGCCCGGCTGTGGGCCACCATGGCCCAGGCCCGTCCCGGCGAAGTGGTGGAGCCCGTCGTCAAGCCTCAGCCCGGTGATCGCCGCTTCAATGCGCCCGACTGGAGCTCCAGCCCCGTCTATGACTACATCCGCCAGGCCTATCTGCTGAACGCCGATTACCTGACCAAGGTGGCCGATGCGCTGCCGGTGGCAGACGGGCGCAGCAAGTCCAAGATGCAGTTCCTCACCCGCCAGTACATCGACGCCCTGGCTCCCTCCAATTTTGCGGCCACCAACCCGGAGTTCATCCGTACGGCCCTGGAGACCAAGGGCGAGAGCATCACCCAGGGCGTCAAGAACCTCATTGCCGACATGGAGAAGGGGCGCATCTCCATGACCGACGACTCGGCTTTCGAGATCGGTCGCAACCTGGCCACCACGCCGGGTTCCGTGATCTACGAGAACGAACTGATCCAGCTGATCCAGTACGCGCCGCTGACCGAGAAGGTGCACAAGACGCCGCTGCTGATCGTCCCGCCGTGCATCAACAAGTTCTACATCATGGATCTGCAGCCCGCGAACTCGCTGGTGCGCTTCATCGTCGAGCAGGGCTTCACGGTGTTCCTGGTGTCCTGGAAGAACGCCAAGGCCGAGCAGGCCCATTTCGGCTGGGACGACTACCTGGAAAAGGGCCCGATCACCGCCCTGCAGGTCGTCCGCGACATCACCAAGGTCGACAAGCCCAACGTGCTGGGCTTCTGCGTGGGCGGCACCATCCTGTCGTCGGCGCTGGCTGTGCTGCGGGCCAAGGGCGAGGATCCGGCGGAGAGCCTGACCCTCATGACGACCCTTCTCGATTTCAGCGACGCCGGCGAGATCGGCTGTCTGGTGGATGAGGCTTCCGTGGCGGCCCGTGAGGCGGCCATCGGCAAGGGTGGGCTGCTGATGGGGCGCGAGCTGGCCCAGGTCTTCTCGAGCCTGCGCGCCAACGACCTGATCTGGCAGTACGTGGTCGGCAACTACCTCAAGGGCAAGCAGCCGGAGGCTTTCGACCTCCTTTACTGGAACTCCGACAGCACCAACCTGGCCGGCCCCTTCCTGGCCTGGTACCTGCGCAACATGTACCTGGAAAACAACCTGCGGGTGCCGGGCAAGCTCGAGATGCTGGGCGTCAAGGTCGACATGGGCAAGGTGGATCTTCCCGCCTACCTGATGGCGGCTCGCGAGGACCATATCGTGCCCTGGACCAGCGCCTACCTGGTGCGGCAGATCCTCGGCGGCGACACCACCTTTGTGCTGGGTGCGAGCGGGCACATCGCCGGTGCGATCAACCCCGCCTCCAAAAATCGCCGCAGCTACTGGGTCGGCGACTCGAGCGCCTCCGTGCCGGAGGAGTGGCTTGAGAGCGCCACCGAGAAGCCGGGTAGCTGGTGGCTGCACTGGATCGAATGGCTGAAGGCCCGGGGTGGTTCGATGGTTGCCGCGCGCACCAAGCCGGGTAATGCCAAGTACAAGGTCATCGAGCCGGCTCCTGGGCGCTACGTCAAGGAAACGGCCTGATCAGGGTGGCTGTCGCGCGCCCTGGGTGGGCGGCAGCCGTCATGAGTCGGCAGCGGAAAATCAGAATGGGGGCGTTGCCGGCATGCTGCAGTTGACCCCCGCATAAATCACGACAAGGAGGGAAGATCATGGCACGTGTAGCACTCGTAACCGGTGGTATGGGCGGTCTCGGAGAATCCATTTGCATCAAGCTGGCGGCCCTGGGATACAAGGTCGTCACCACGCACTCGCCGGGCAATGAGAAGGCGGCGGAATGGCTGCAGTCGATGAACAACATGGGGTACGGATTCAAGGCCTATCCCTGTGACGTGTCCGACTTCGATTCCTGCAAGACCTGCATCGAAACCATCGCCCATGACATCGGGCCGGTGGATGTGCTGGTGAACAACGCAGGCATCACCCGGGACATGACCTTCAAGCGCATGTCCAAGGCTGATTGGGATGCAGTGATCCACACCAACCTCGACAGCGTCTTCAACATGACCAAGCAGGTCATGGACGGCATGGTCGAGCGCAAGTGGGGTCGCGTCATCAACGTGTCTTCGGTCAACGGCATCAAGGGCGCGTTCGGCCAGACCAACTATGCAGCGGCCAAGGCCGGCATGCACGGCTTCACCAAGGCGCTGGCGCTCGAGGTGGCCAAGGCCGGCGTGACCGTCAATACGATCTCCCCGGGCTATATCGGCACCAAGATGGTCATGGCGATTCCGCAAGAGGTTCTTGAAACCAAAATCCTGCCGCATATCCCGGTCAGCCGGCTCGGCAAGCCCGAAGAGATTGCAGGCCTGGTGGCCTACCTCGCGTCCGACGAGGCGGCCTTTGTGACGGGGGCCAACATCTCTATCAACGGCGGTCAGCATATGTTCTAATCTCGATTCCATTTGGCACCGCAACAAAGGAAAGTGAAATGACTCAACGTATCGCTCTTGTTACTGGCGCAGTTGGTGGCCTCGGCACTGCAATCTGTAAATCCCTCGCTGCTGCCGGCGTCCGCGTGGTTGGCAACTTCTTCCCGGGCGATCCCGCCAAGGACGCATGGGTCGAAGCCCGCAAGGCCGAAGGCCTGGATATCCCGGTGTACGGTTTTGACGTGTCCGACTACGAGCAGTGCAAGGCGGCCGTTGAGCAGATCGCTGCCGAAGTGGGCCCGATCGACATCCTGGTGAACAACGCCGGCATCACCCGCGACAAGTTCTTCCCGAAGATGGAAAAGGGTCAGTGGGATGCGGTCATCGCGACCAACCTCACCAGCCTGTTCAACGTGACCCACAGCATTTCCCCGAAGATGGCGGAACGTGGCTGGGGCCGCATCATCAACATCTCCTCGGTTAACGGTGTCAAGGGTCAGGCTGGTCAGACCAACTACTCCGCTGCCAAGGCCGGCGTGATCGGCTTCACCAAGGCCCTGGCTGCCGAGCTGGCCACCAAGGGCGTGACCGTCAACGCCATCGCCCCGGGCTACATCGGCACCGACATGGTCATGGCGATCAAGGAAGAAGTGCGTAACGCCATCATCGACACCGTGCCGGCCAAGCGCCTGGGCAAGCCCGAGGAAATCGGCGCTGCCGTGACCTACCTGGCCTCCGAGCTGGCGGGTTACGTCACCGGTGCCACCCTGAACGTGAATGGCGGTCTTTACTATCAGTAAGACATTGTCAAGTGCGTCACGAAGGCCCCGCCCCAAGGCGGGGCTTTTTTTTGCGCAGCGCAGTATAATCTCCTGAGGCGAACTCAATCGCCGAGGAGAAGACACGAATGGCCGACCAGATTCGCCTGATAAAAAAGTACCCGAACCGCCGCCTGTACGACACCCAGACCAGTTCTTACATCACGCTCGCCGACGTCAAGGAGCTCGTGCTCGAGAGTGGGACCTTCCAGGTCGTTGATGCCAAGAGCGGTGAAGACCTCACGCGCAACATCCTGCTGCAGATCATCCTTGAAGAGGAAGCAGGGGGGGCGCCGATGTTCACCAGTGACCTGCTGTCCCAGATGATCCGCTTCTATGGCAACGCCATGCAGGGCATGATGGGCAAGTACCTTGAGAACAACATCAAGGCTTTCACCGACATGCAGGCCAAGCTGCAGGACCAGGTCCGTTCCGTCTATGGCGAGAACGCCACGGTCAGCCAGGACCTGTGGGCCCAGTTCCTGAACTTCCAGGGGCCTG
>CALBTT010000079.1 GCA_937967645.1 uncultured Zoogloea sp. | reverse complement strand
CGGGCAGCTACCTCGGCGAGGATGACATCGTGCGCTTTGAGGACAAGTACGGGCGCGGGTGATGGCCTGCATGGCCTATGCGCGGGCGGCTTCCTCCGCCCGCGGACTTCTTCAATCGTTGCGTTGATGAGCAGCCTTTTTGGGCGGCTGAAGCCGCCCCTACATATAGCGCTTCCCACGGTGACAGTTTTTTTAAATCGATCGTAGGTTCAACATGAAAATCGCAATCGCCGGCACCGGATATGTTGGTTTGTCCAATGCCATCCTTTTGGCTCAGCACAACGAAGTTGTGGCCCTTGACATCGTCGCCGACAAGGTTGACATGCTCAACAGGAAGATCTCGCCCATCGAGGATAGGGAGATCGAGGATTATCTCCATAACAAGCCGCTGAATTTCCGTGCAACGCTGGACAAGCATGAGGCCTATGAGGGCGCGGAGATCGTCATCATCGCTACGCCGACCGATTACGATCCCGAGACCAACTATTTCAATACGCGGTCTATCGAGGCTGTGGTTCGGGATGTGATGGCGATCAATCCCAATGCGCTGATGGTGGTCAAGTCGACCATCCCGGTGGGCTATACGGCTCGGGTTGCTCAGGATCTTGGCACAAAAAACCTGATCTTCTCACCGGAGTTCCTGCGCGAGGGCCGTGCGCTCTATGACAACCTCTATCCCTCCCGGATCGTGGTAGGCGAGCGCTCGGAGCGGGCTCAGGGTTTTGCTTATCTGCTCAAGCAAGGGGCGATCAAGCAGGACATCCAGGTGCTGTTGACCGACAGCACTGAAGCGGAAGCCATCAAGCTGTTCGCCAATACCTTTCTGGCGATGCGAGTGGCTTTCTTCAACGAGTTGGATACCTATGCGGCTACCCACGGGCTGGATACGCGCCAGATCATCGATGGGGTGTGCCTGGATCCGCGCATTGGCTCGCACTACAACAACCCGAGCTTTGGCTACGGTGGCTATTGCCTGCCCAAGGACACCAAGCAGCTGCTGGCCAATTACCGCGATGTGCCCCAGAACCTGATCCACGCGATTGTGGAGTCCAACACCACCCGCAAGGACTTCATCGCCGACGAGATCATCCGGCGTAGCCCTAAAACCGTGGGCATTTACCGATTGATCATGAAAGCTGGTTCGGACAACTTCCGGGCGTCGAGCATCCAGGGGATCATGAAGCGGATCAAGGCGAAGGGCATTGAGGTCATCGTGTATGAGCCGGTGCTGAAGGACGGCGACTTTTTCCATTCTCGTGTGGTGAATGATCTGGCCGAGTTCAAGAAGCAATCGGATGTGATCATCGCCAACCGGCGGACAGATGCGCTGGACGACGTGCAGGGTAAGGTTTACACGCGGGATCTGTTTGGTAGCGACTAAGGCCAGGCTATGGCCTTTTAGGCCTGTAGGTGTAGGGGCGGCTTCAGCCGCCCGCGGACTCAGATTAACGCACGATGGGCGGCTGAAGCCGCCCCTACAGGCCTTCTAAATTACTCGTGCGCGCCCTTGACCTGCCCGTTGAGGTAGGCCGCATAAGCCTGCTCAAGCCCCTCCTGGAGGGAAACGCTGGCTTTCCAGCCCAGGTTGGCCAAGCGGGTGCTGTCCATGAGTTTGCGCATGGTGCCGTCGGGCTTGGTGGCGTCGAATTCCACGTCGCCGGTGTAGCCCACCACTTCGGCCACGGTTTGAGCCACTTCCCTGATCGTCACGTCGCTGCCAAAGCCCACATTGATGTGGCTGAGCATGGGTTGGGTGTTGCGGGCATAGGCTGCGTTGTCCAGATTCATTACGAAGATGCTGGCGGCGGCCATGTCGTCCACATGCAGAAACTCGCGGTAGGGGGTGCCGGTGCCCCAAAGGGTGACTTTGACGTCACCACTCAGGGCAGTGCCGTTGTTGTCGAGTCCGATCATGGCCTTGATGTCGGCGGGGATGTTGCCGTAACGCTCGCCGTCCTGGCGGATGGCTTCGACGTTGCCCTGCTTGGCCAGCTTTGCCAGATGGAACTTGCGGATCATGGCCGGCAGGACGTGGCTGTTTTCCAGGTGGTAGTTATCACCGGGGCCATACAGGTTGGTGGGCATCACGCTGCGATAGTCACGCCCGTATTGGCGGTTGTAGCTCTCGCACATCTTGATGCCGGCAATCTTGGCGATTGCGTAAGGCTCGTTGGTGGGCTCCAGCACGCCGGTGAGCAGGGCGTCTTCGCGCATGGGCTGGGCAACGGCACGCGGATAGATGCAGCTTGACCCGAGGAACAGCAGCTTCTGCACGCCGGTGCTGTGCGCCGCATGGATCACGTTGTTCTGGATCATCAGGTTCTGGTAGATGAACTCCGCCGGGTAGACGTTGTTGGCATGAATGCCGCCCACCTTGGCTGCCGCCAGATAGACCTCGTCAGGTTGCTCGGCCTGGAAGAAGGCGTGCACCTCGGCCTGGTTGGTGAGGTCGAGTTGCGCATGAGTGCGAGTGATGATGTTGCGACACCCGGCTTTTTCCAGTTGTCGGACGATCGCTGCACCCACCATTCCGCGGTGGCCTGCGACGTAGATCTTTCTGTCTTGAGTTTGCATGGTGCGCCTGGATTAGGAACTGGGTTGATGGACACGATGCGCCACCCGCACAGGAGCAGGACCTGAGGGCGCACCAAAAAAGCACGTTCGCATTATATGCGGCGGTGCAGCGAGGATGTGAGTCGGGTGTGTTTTTGACGCCCCATTTGGGTGGTAGGGGCGTGTGGGAGTGTGTAGGGGCGGCTTTAGCCTCCCACCGCGCGGAGATCCAGGTCCGCGGGCGGCTGAAGCCGCCCCTACAGGTGTTTTGCCGCCTATGTCCCTGGCCCTTCGCGCCAGGGAAGGCGGTGATCAGATCTTGCTGCAGAGCGCCGTGATTGTTGAGGAAAGAACGGAGTCGCCATTCAGGACGACATCGTTCTTCTCGACGAGTTTGCCGTTGAAGTCCTGCTCGTATGCGACGCCATAGCCGCGCTTGCAGTCGGAGAGCAGGAATACGAACTCGTTGTATTCGACAGTTTTCTTGGCGATGCTCTGGTAGCTGAACAGTACGCTCACGGCGGGTTTGTTGTTGTAGCTTACCTTGCGTACCGTGTCGTTTTTCAGGGACCACTTGTTGCCGCTCTTGCCGGCGACGGCAACTTCTTCCCAGGCGTTTTCTTTCGCCACCATCGATTGCTTGCCGGTGTCGTGGTCCCAGGAAAGACAGGCCATGGTTCCCAGTGCGTCGGCAACGGTCGGTCCAAAGCGGACAAATGCGCCGTGGCCTGTGTATTTGCCTTCCATGTTGTTGTAATACACGTAGCCGTAGCCCTTTTTGCAGGCGTTCAGCTCGACGATGACCTGGCTGTACTGGTAGGTCTTTTCCTTCTTGTCGAGTTTCTGAATCACATAGCGGTAGGCATTGTTCTTCTTGTTGTCGAGCGTTGTGAATTCGCCGCTCTTCTTCTTTCCCAGCCATTGAAATTCTGAGGTGCTCGCCACTTCAAGCCAGTCCTCGCCGATCTCGTCTGCGAATGCGGCTCCACAAATCAGGAGCGAAGAGAGGGTGCTTGCAATTATTTTTGTTTTCAAGTTCTGACCTTTTTCCACAAATAAACAGCTGACTCACAAACCCGGGGTCTTGCATTTGAATCGAATAGCTTGCCGTGCTTTGTCGCTTGCGCAAATCGTAAATTTCTGTTGCGGGCCGTGTTAGCGTAGCAGAGTGGTGTTGCGCTCTGTATGAAATAGAGCACGCTGCGCTGAATCGCCTGTTTTTGAGGCGATTTGGAAAAAGGCTTTTATATCAAAGGTGTGCTTGATGTTTCAGGCGTTCACCCACAGAGTTTTCCACAATACCTGTGGGCGATGCTGCGTTTTCTGTAGGGGCGGCTTCAGCCGCCCACGGACTTCGATCAATGCACAAAGGGCGGCTGAAGCCGCCCCTACAGGGGTTAGCCGCCTACGGCAATGCTTTGCACATTGCTCCATTGCCCAACTTGTTCGTCCTTGAGGCGGTAGACACCTTTGTAGTGCCAGATGGCGGCGCGGGCGGGTATGGGGCTGGTGTCGGCATAGCGGGTGGAGGTGGTGATGGTGAGGGGCACAAAGCCTTTGTCGTCGCCGCGGTCGACGAGGATCTCCAGGGAGTCGGCGTCGCCCTTGATCCAGCCGATGTTGGGGTGGTTGGCTTCGAGGGTGGCGGTGAGTTCGGGCTTCCAGCTGCTGGGGTCGATGGATTTGATCGAGCCCACGAGGCCCAGGGCCTGGCCGATGGCGTCGGTGTAGTTGCGGGACGATTTGATGCGCGCCACCAGGCGGGTGAGGCGGGGGATGATGCCCTTGGGGACGGCGGCCGGGGCTTTGGCGGTGAGCTCCATCATTGGCGGAAACGGGGGGATGGGGCCGCCGGTGTCGCTGTCGCGCAGGAGGTTTTTGTGGGCCGTCCATTGCTTGCTGCTGTTCTGGATCTGGTTGAGGACGGCCAGGGTGAAGCGGAAGGCTTCGGCGTCGGCCTTGATCTCGGCAACATCGGCGGGGGTGAGCCCGAGTTCTTCGGCGTAGGCGGGCAGCTGGCTGGCGATGAGTTCGAGCAGTTCGGCCTTGCCGCTGTCGTCGGTGGGCAGGTAGTAGTTCTTGGGCATGTTTTATCTCCTTGATTTGTTTAGAAATAGAGCGGATTTGTGGCGATGCGGGGCGGGTCGCGGCAACGGCTGCGAGACGTCTCGCAGCCATTGCGAGATGACTTTTTGCGGCTGCGTGATGTCTCGCAGCCGTAGCCAGACGTCTCGCAATGAGTGCGAGACGTCTTTTTGTGCTGGTGGGATATCTCTGGACTATTGCCAGACATCTCGCTGTGGCAGCGAGACATCCTTTTGCGGTTGCGAGATAGCTCTGAACTATTGCGGGATGTCTCGCAGCGATTGCGAGACATCTTTTTGCCGCTGCGAGACGTCTCGCAATGCTTGCGTGATGTGAGGCGGGCGCTGCGAGAGGTGACGTAGCCGCTGCGCGAGGCGTGGCGGGCGCGGTGAGACGTGAGGCCGCGGGGGAGAGACGGCTGGGGATGAGCGGGCATTATCCAGGCACCGGGTTGGGGTGCCTGGATAATGCTCAAAATGGGTTGTTATGGCAAATGCGTAGGCGGGTTGGATTTTGATGGGGGTGGGGGCGGTGTAGGGGCGGCTTTAGCCGCCCGCGGACTTCGATCAACGCACCGCGGGCGGCTGAAGCCGCCCCTACACCGCCCCTACACCTGCCTCTGCAGGTGGAGGATGTGGCTATCTGCCCCGAGGTGGGCGATGGGGTTGTCCAGGGCCAGGGCGATGTCTGGGGTGAGGGTGTCGAGCAGGGCGTAGCGTTTGCGGTAGGTGGCGCGTTTGTGGGCAGGCACTTCGTCGGGGCCGCGGCGGCGGGCTTCCAGGGGCAGGTGCCAGTGGCCGTCGGGGTGGTGGGTGGCGCCGCTTTCCTGCCAGAAGCTGCGGTAGTCAAAGCTGAACTCGTCGGCTTGCTTCTTGTACTGGGTCACCTGGTTGGCGGCGTCGATACCTAGAAGCTGCTGCATGCCCCAGTGCTGGCAGGCCATGCGGAACACCTCGAGCAGCAGGGCGTGGGGGCGCAGGCCGTGGCATTCCTTGGTGAGGCTGCGGATGAGCGCCCGGTTGGTGCCGTCGGCCCGTTTGAGCCCCTGCAGCGAGGCGATGAGCACGCTCTGTGCGGCGGTGAAGCCAAAGCTCAGGTTGAAGAGCGGTGCCCCATCGGCGCAGTTGAGCGAGAGCGCCCAGTAGCCTTCGATGCGGGTGGGCCGGTTGATGGTGAGGTCGATGCTGAACAGCGGGGCGCTGCACAGGCGCACGCTGTGGCCGCGGGCCAGTTGCCAGGCGGTCACGGGCCCGAAGACCCGGGCGGCGGTGTCCAGGTCGGTGATCATGGCCTGGAAGCGTTGCGGGATGGAGAGGCGCCGGTCCAGGTAGCGGCGGTAGAAGACATAAAAGCTGCGCCGGTCCGCGTCCAGCAGGTGATGCCAGGCGGGGTGCTGGTCCAGCAGCCTGAGCAGGCGGCGGCGCTGGGGCGTGGTGGCGAGCTTGAGCAGCCGGTATTTGCTGCGGTGAAAGAGGCGCCGGCTACGCGCCGGGCCCAGCACATCGAGCAGGGGCGGCCAGCTCGCGCGGTGCGGCAGGGCGGTGTGGGCGTGGGCGTTGGTGCGGGGGGCGGCGCCGTCGGGCAGGTGGGCAGCAGTGGTCATCGGCAGGCGTTCGTGTCGGTTGTCTGATTACCGAACGCCGCGGTGAGTCTCCCCGCGGCGAACAGCTGCCGCGGAGAATAGTGAGCAAGCCTTGACGATGCCTGTACTCAGGTTTGCACCTGGCTTGCAGGGGGGGGCGCTGTAGGGGCACTGTAGGGGCGGCTTCAGCCGCCCGCGGACTTGGATCTACGCGCGACGGGCGGCTGAAGCCGCCCCTACATGGCCCCTGCAGGCTGCCTGTTGTTTGGTAAGTTGGTTACCCATTGTGGGTTGTATTTTTATGCCGATGGCACTTACACTCGGCCCCCATGGACGCTCATATCATTCATCACGGCGCCTTTGATGGCGTGACCGGCTCGTGTCACCAGTTTTTCATGGATGACACCTACAGCCTGCTGGTTGACTGCGGTTTGTTCCAGGGGGCGGAGACGGCGCCGGATGGGGTGTCGGGGGCGCATAGCCTCGAGTTTTCCTTTGCGGTGGATCGGGTGCGGGCCCTGGTGCTGACCCACGTGCATGTGGATCACGTGGGGCGCCTACCCTGGCTGATCGCGGCGGGCTTTCATGGGCCGATCTTCTGCAGCGAACCCTCGGCGCGTCTGCTGCCGGTGGTGCTGGCCGACGCCTTTGCCATGGGGGTGACGCGGGATGCGCGGCTGGTGGAGCGTTACCTGCAGATGGTGGAGTCGCGCCTGCGGCCTTTGCCCTGGAAGACCTGGCAGACGGTTTATGAAGGGCCGGGCGGGCGGTGCCAGATCCGCCTGCAGCGGGCCGGGCATATTCTGGGGGCGGCCTACCTGGAGTGCGATCTCCGGCGGCCGGATGGCGAATCTCTGCGGGTGGTTTTCTCCGGCGACCTGGGGGCGCCGTATTCACCCTTGCTGCCGGCGCCGCAATCGCCCTGGTCGGCCGATGTGGTGGTGCTGGAGAGCACCTATGGCGATCGGGTGCATGAGCATCGCAACACCCGGCGGGCCCGCTTGCAGGCGGTGGTTGAGAAGGCGCTGGGCAACGGCGGTACGGTGATCATTCCGGCTTTCAGCATCGGGCGCACCCAGGAGCTGTTGTACGAGTTCGAGGACATCTTCCACCGCCAGCGCCAGCAGCCAGGGCGCCATGCGGAGCAGTGGGCCCGGCTGCGCATCTATCTGGATTCACCCCTGGCCGAGCGCTTTACCGAGCTGTACCGCGAGCTGCAGCCCTACTGGGACGCCGAGGCCCAGGCGCGTGTCAGGGCCGGGCGGCGGCCCCTGAGCTTCGAGCAGCTGGCGGCCATCGAGCGCCATGCCGACCACGAGGCCAATGTGCGACGCCTGGCCCGCAGCGGCGAGCCGGCCGTGGTGATTGCCGCCAGCGGCATGTGCGCCGGCGGCCGGGTGACCAACTATCTCAAGGCCATGCTCCACGACCCGCGCCACGATGTGCTGTTCGTGGGCTACCAGGCCCGCGGCACGCCCGGCAGCGCCATCCAGGCGTTCGGGCCCCAGGGCGGCTACGTGGTGCTCGACGGCGAGCGCTACGAAATCCGGGCCGGCGTGCATTCCCTGTCGGGCTATTCCGCCCACGCCGACCAGAACGACCTGGTCCGATTCATCACCCGCATGCGTCACTGGCCCCGAGAAGTCCGCCTGATCCACGGCGACCCCCACGCCCGCCACGCCCTGGCGCAGCGCCTCACCGAAGCCACGCAGGGGAAGGTTGCCGTGCGGAATGGAGGCGTGTAGGCCCGCGTAGGGGCGGCTTCAGCCGCCCGCAGGTGCTTGATCAAAGTCCGCGGGCGGCTAAAGCCGCCCCTACAGAGGGGGCAGGTGCTCGATCAACGTCCGAGGCCAGCTGTAGGGGCGGCTTTAGCCGCCCAGACGAGGTACAGGGGGGAAGCAGGTGCTCGATCAACGTCCGATGCCAACTGTAGGGGCGGCTTTAGCCGCCCAGACGAGGTACAGGGGGGAAGCAGGTGCTCG
>CALBTT010000078.1 GCA_937967645.1 uncultured Zoogloea sp. | reverse complement strand
GACCACCGAGATCTACACTCTTTCCCTACACGACGCTCTTCCGATCTGGTGGGCGCCGACGCCCGGCTGGTAGCCGCCGCCTGCGGCAGCGCCGTCATCGTCGCGCGCCGCCATCACGCAGCCAGCAAGGCACTCGGGGTCTTCGCCAACAGCCTGCGCGAAGCCGGCGTGACGGTGGCCGGCGGCGTGCTGCTCGACTTCTGATGAACCTCGCGCTCCGGCTCCCGCCTGCTGCCTGCACGCCCCCGGCACCGGATCTCCGGGTCGCCCGCGGGCTGGCGCTCGCCCTGTTCGGCAGCCTGTGGCTCAAGCTGGCCGTGTCCTTCATGCTCGTCCAGCCGGTGGTGGACCCGCACAGCGAGTCCACCTTCAACCGGCTCGCCGATGCCTCCATGCTCGGCACCATCCTGGTCGGCCTCATCACCTATGCCGATGAGATCCTGCGCCGCAACCCCCTCGTGCTGGTGGGCGTACCGCTCGGTCTGGTGAGTTTCATCCTCACCGAGGTGCTGACCGGAATGAACCTCGGCACCGCCGTCTTCGAATACCTGAAGATCGTCACCCCCCTGCTCATGTCGGTGGTCCTGCTGCGGATCTTCGAACGCCAGCCGGCGCTGGTGACCCGCCTGATGCGCAACACCCTGGCCCTGGTGTGGTTCGGCGTGGTGTTCGGGCTGGTCTTCTTCCCGCCCGCCCTGAATCGGGGCGGCGAGGTGTACTGGCCGGTCTATTTTGCCTCCCTGCACACCAGCTCCTACCTGATGGTGGTGTGCGCTGGCCTGTCCCTGTACATGTACGAAGCGGGCCACATGGGCAAGCGCCTGCTGCTGGGGCTGATCGCCTGCTCCTTCGTTCTGGTCTTCGTGGGCTGGGGGGTGCGCACCTCGATGGTCGCCGCCGCCGCCTTCGGGCTGGTGTACGGCCTGCAGCGCTGGCGCCTGCTGCCCCTCCTGCTCTTCGTGGCGCTGGCCCTGGGGCTGGCCATCGCCTTCGTGCCACTGCTGTTCGGCCTGGTACACATCCCCACCTGGGACGAGATGGTGGAGCTGTCCTCCGGGCGGGTGTCGATGTGGGCCGAGAAGATGGACATCCTGGCCAACAGCAGCCTGCTCGAATGGCTCTTCGGCCACGGCGAGGGCTCCGACTGGATCGTCTCGGAAGTGTGGTGGTGGAGCGCCAAGGACTCCCACAACGACTTCATCCGCCTGCTCAACCAGCAGGGCGTGATCGGCCTGGGCTGCGTGCTGGGCCTGCTCGCCGTGTGGGCCCGCCTGTTCCCGCCCGGCGTGGCGGCGCCGCTGCTGGCGGCACTGGTGGCGTCCACTGCCTTCAGCAACGGCATCATGTTCCGCCCCCAGGCCGGCCTGCTGATGCCCCTCGCCCTGCTCGCCGCCACCGATGCCTGGACGCGGGCCCGGGCCCGCGCGGAGGACGCGCGATGAGCCGTGATCTCGCTCACCTGCTGCGCCGGGGCGAAGTCCTCGCCGTCACCGCAGCCCCCGGCGGCCAGCGCCTGGTGCACCTGGCCCTGGTGCAACTGGCCTGCGGCACCGAAGCCCTGGGCCGCTTCGCCAATGACCTGTCCATCGCCATGATGCTGGGCCTCTTCTCGGCGGTCGGCTGGTCGGCCCTGGTGCTGGCCCGTGTCCCGGTGGCCGGGCCGGGTCAGGCCGCGCCGGTGATGCTCGGCCTGGCCCGCGGCGCCCTGCTATTCACCCTGCTGGCCTGCCTGCCCCTGCCCCTGCTGGCCCATTTCGGCTGGGTCTTCGAGCCCGGCTGGACGGCGCTGCTGCTGGCCGGCTGGACGGCCTACACGCTGATCCGCCACTTCGGCCTGGCCCTCGGCCACTACCGCACCCTGCTGGTGCTGGAGACCGCGCTCGTCGTCGCCCTGGGCGCCGGCCTGCTGGTGCTGGGCGCACGGGTCCCGACCATGGCCTACGCAGCCTTCGCCGTTCCGACCGCCTTGGTCGGGCTGGCCGGCCTGGTCTTGCTGGCCCTGCGCAGCCGCCCCTTGGGCGGCGCCCAGCCCCTGCCTCTCGGCAGCGGCCGGACAGCAGCCGAACAGGCCACCCTCAACCTGGTCAGCGGCGGCATGTCGATGATCCTGGTACCGCTCACCGTCCAGCTCGCCGGGGAACGCTACGGCGGCCTGGTGGCCTTGATCGGCAGCCTGACCAGCATCCTGCTGCTGTTCCCGCGGGCCCTCAGCTTCAACGCCCTGCCGGCCCTGGCCCGCGCGCTCCAGCAGCAGGGCGGCGCGGAGGCGCGGAGCCTGCTGGCCGCGCTCCGGCGCAGCCTGTTCCGGGTGAACAGCGGCCTCACCGTGGTGGCCGCCGCAGCCTGGACGGGCATGACCGTGTGGGGCGAACGCCCGGACTTCGCCCTGGCCGGCGCCAGCCTCATCTTCCTGCTGCAGCTGGCCAGCTTCTATGTGGGCCAGATGGTCCTGCCCGAAGCCAACTACCTGCAGACCGTCGAGGAGACCCGCCTGCCGCTGCAGGTGAACCTGGCCTCGCTGGCCCTCTTCGTGGCGGCCTGCGCCTGCGTGATGGCCCTGCTGCCTCGCGGCGCCGTCGCCGTGCAAGGGCTCTTCGCCGTGCTGCTGGGCGCCACCGTATTCCGCAACCTGCTGCTGCGCCGGGCCGTACTGCGGCGGGCCCCGGAGGTCTTCGCATGAGCCCGCTGCGATTCGTCATCTACCTGCCCGATGGCCCCACGCCGGCCTGGGTCAGCCGGCTGCTTGGCCTCTGCGCGGCCGCCGATGAACTGCGCCTGGTAGGCGTGATGCGCAGCCGGCAGGCCATGCCCCGCCCGGACATCGCCGAACGCATCGATGGCCTGCTGTTCGACCGGGGCGCCTCCCTGTTCCGCCCGCTGGCGCTGGAGGGCGCGGACGGCCTGCCGGTGTGGCGCCAGGCCGACCCCACCGCCCCCCAGGCCCAGGCCTGGCTGGCGGACCTGCGCTGCGACGTGCTGCTGGATTTCCGGCCCGGCGCCGACGGCCTGTGCGGTGGCCCCTCCCACCAATGGACCCTCGAGCTGGACGGCGTACCGGCCCTCCACCCGCAGGCCGGGGCACGCCAGGTGGTGAACGGCCAGGACACCACCACCATCCGCCTGCGCGCACTAGGCAGCGGCGAAACCCTCGACGCCTCGCTGGGCGCGGCCTGCAGCTTTTCGATCCGCCGCAACAGATCGGAAGAGCACACGTCTGAACTCCAGTCACGAATCACCATCT
>CALBTT010000077.1 GCA_937967645.1 uncultured Zoogloea sp. | reverse complement strand
CGCACGGAGCGCCCGACCAGCGAGGAATACTTGGAGGCCGAAGAGCGGCTGCGCGAGATCATCCGCGAGTTCCCCGACCTCCCGCTGACGCCGCTGGACGTGGTGCGGCAGGAACTGGGCAAGCGCAGCTTCCCGGTCACGGAAGTGTCCGGGCGCACCGCGTCTCTGGCGATGGAGGGCGACCGCTGGGCGGCCAGCTTCCACCCGAAGGCGGATGCGGTCGCGAGCGTGGCCGGGTTCCAGAATGGCAAGTACGACGCCATCATCATCACGCGCTCTGGGAGCACCGGCATCTCGCTGCACGCAACGGATCGCTTCGAGGATTCGGACACGCGGCAGCGCGACTTCATCGTGCTGCAAAAGGCTTCCAACATTGCCGAGTTCCTGCAATGGCTGGGCCGCGTGAACCGCAAGGATCAGGTCATCGAGCCGGTCATCACCGGCCTCGACTCGGGCCTGCCTGCGGAACTGCGCCTGACGATGATGCACAACGCCAAGCTGCGCAAGCTGTCGGCGAACACCACATCGAACCGCGAGAACGCCAACACGTCCGGCGAGGATCACGACCTGCTCAACGACGTGGGCGACTCGGTGGCCTTGCAGTGGCTGTTCGACAACCCGGATGTGGCTGACTACCTCGACATCGCCTTGCCCAAGGACGATGACGAGGACTTGTCCCGCTTCTCGCAGGACTGCCCTTACATCAACAAGCTGCTGGGCCGCCTGATGATGTGCAGCGTGGACAAGCAGCAGGAAATCCTCGACACGCTAACCCGTCGATTCAGCGACAAGCTCGAAGAGTTGGAGCAGCAGGGCATCAACCCGTTCAAGGTCGATGTCTACGAGTGGGGCGCGTCAGTGGTCAAGGAAGAGGAACTGCAAAGCGGTGTGTTGAAGCCGACCGGCAGCACCTTCGATGAGGCCATCAAGATCGTGACGGTGGAGTTCGAGCGCGACGTGTTCCCGATCCGCTCGGAGAAGCTGCTGGGCATGATTCGCTCGGGCAATGAGCTATACCGGGCCAACGCGCCGCTGGGTGAGGACGGCTCGGTGCAGCCGTTCCTCGACGTGCTGCGCAAGATGTCCGAGGGCGCGCTGCGCAACCAGTTGCCGACGAAGCTGCGCGAGTCGGAGATGAGCGTGGCCCAGATTCTTGCGAGCAACGAACTGCCTGCGGTGCAGAAGGCGAAGGAGAAGCAGGACTTCCTCATGCAGAACCTCGGCTACTTCAAGCCGGGTGCCCAGATCACGCACAACGATCTGTTCAAGGGCGAGATCAAGGGCGTGGTCACGGCTGTGGACTTCCCCAGCAACCGTGAGGACGTGTTCCTGCTGTCCAAGTACACGATGCGCGTGGTGTTCCCCGGCGAGGACAAGCCGAAGGACTTGTCGCTGGCGACCCTGTTCAATCAGGGGCAGACGCTGGCCGCGAACTCCTATCGCGCCATCGACCTCGACAAGATGGAGCGCTTCGCCTACGTGCGCTCGCAGGTCGAGCAGAGCCTGCGGGCCTTCGACGAGGCCCCGGACGGCAAGGTGAAGCGTCGCGCTCACCTGTTGCAAGGCAACATCTTCCGGGCCTGCGAACTGGCGAACCAGCAGAAGCTCGGCGCACCGATCCTGTTCACCGACGCTGACGGCAACCGGCAGCGGGCGGTGCTGCTCAAGGATCGGATCACGCCGGAGAGCGTGAAGAGCCTGCCCATCGGCATGGACGCGAAGGACGCGGCGGCCTACATCGACGAGTTCCTGCGGCCTGACCACAAGGATCACCGCTCGCGCACGATGTACGGCGGCGTGCGCATCTTCGACTCGGGCGTGAAGGACATGAAGAAGGGGGAGGGCGTCATGCTGGAAGTGCTCAATGGCGGCCGGGACTTCCGCCTGAGCATTCCGGGCACCAAGGTGCGCGCCGGGAAGCTGATGACCGATGGTGCGATCTTCGACATTGGCGAAAAGACGCTGCCGGGCAGCATGAAGCTCAAGCTCAGTGGGAGCAAGACCTACATGAGCGTGGACATCTCCCGCGAGCAGTTGCCGGAGTTGATGCGGCGCTTGCAGGTGAACGGCCATGTGGGCAAGTTCTACCTGCCCGAGCCGGATCAGGATGTCCTCAAGACACTGAAAGCCCGGTATGCGGAAGAATACCGGCCTCGGGCGGGTGCCTCACACGCGGCCGAACCAGTTTGACGATTTGTCAGAAACTTGTCGTTGGACTTTTTTTGGGTGACAATACGATTTACGCAGTTAACGGCGGATATTTTGCATGGCAGAGACGGATCAACCATCCCTTGCGGATGTCCCGATCCCTCAGATAGATGAACTTGATCTGACGGCGCACGGGGTATTCCAGCACTTTGTAGCCAGCGGAAGGCGGGGGCAACTCCTGACCTTCCTTTTGGCGCTTGATCGGCTGGACAAGTGGGCCGTGGACTTTAACGAGATGACCTCGCCGCAGGCGTTCGACATCCAGTTGTACTTGCAAGACCTGTCGCGCTTCGTCGCGGCATCGTCGGAGGTCTTGCATCGCGTGCCGCGAGAGTTCGCAGAAGTGCTCGCGCACCTAACGACGACACGTTGCATGTACCTGATCCGGTACGTGTCCCAAAACAACCCTGACTTCCTCGATGGCCTTGCCTTCCTGATCGAGTCCGATGGGGGCACTGACCCCAATCTGGTCGCGATCAGGCGGCGCTTCGAGGCATTCAGCAAGGCGCGGCTGCTCGGAGAGATTTTCTCCGGCAAGCGGCTGCATCGCATCGTTTCCATCATGGGGAGCTACACAGATGAGTAAGGCACGTTTGAATCAGGTCGCTTCCGCCGTCCGGGGCACGTTTGACCGCAAGACGGTCGGTGGTGTGCTCATCGGTGTGACGATCATGATGTCCGCATTGGCGACGGCCCAGACCAGCGGCAGCGGCGGCTGGTTCTCGGGCCTCTTCTCCACTGGCGGTTCGGGTTCCGGGTCGGGATCGGCCCTGATCTCGCAGCAGGACTCGGTGGTCGCGGCAGCGATCAATCAGGAGGCCACCGACTGCGCCAACGGCTCGGCAGGCACGATTGGCGCGGCGATCTCGACGGCCATGAACGTCCACAGCCAGATGGCCTCGGCCACGCCGAACGTCGAGAGCCTGTTCGACGTGAACAGCGACTGCTTCTCGTCCATCGGCCAGATTTTCGACCTGTCGTTCTCGATCCCGTCGCTAGCCTCGATCCTGTCGGCGGCGCAGGACGCCGTGCTCAAGTACGCGCAGAAGAAGGTGTGTACGGCCGTCAACAAGGTGACGGGCATGGTGACGACGCCGATCAATCAGGCCATCGGCCAGATCAATCAGTTGCAGGGCTTCACCGACATCAACGGCATGGCGAACAGCGCCATCGGCGGCGCAATGAGCAGCATCGACCCGCAACTGGGGAGTCAGTATCACGGTTCGGCGGGTGGCAGTTATACGGCCAACACCAATCCGTTCGGCTCCAACCAGACCACGTTCGACGGTTCTGGTGGCGATCAAAGTGGGCTGAACAACAACACGGCCCAGATCAATGCACTGACCCAGCAGATCGCGAATCAGCAAATCAAGATCAATCAGGATCAGATGAATTTGCAGAACGCGCAGAACGCCTACAACAGTTGCACGGGCGGCTGGGACAACGACTGCTCTGGTGCGTTCGCGGCCTTGCAGGCGGCCCAGCAGCAGCTTGCCGCTGACCAAGCGACGCTGATCTCGTTGCAGACCCAGTTGAGCCAAGTCGTCACGCAGAGCGGTAGCTACAGCGCGCCGACAGTCAGCGGTCAGAGTGTCATGGCGCAGCCGCAGGCAGTGGCTGCGAAGTCGTCCACAGCGTCGAACGAAAGCTGGTGGTCGGGCGTGTCCAACTTGTTCTCGAACAAGTAAGGAGACGGCGATGGCGGACAAGCAGCTTGTGAAGAGCCTCGGCGTGGTGGTGATGGGCTACGCCCTCCTGCTGGCCTCGCCGAGTGCTCAGGCGTTCTCGTGGCAGTCGGTGTTGCAGTTCATCCAGACGATGCAGTCCGAGTTGTCCGCTTGGGCCGTGACCACCAAGCAGACCTCGGTGTCTGCTAACCAGCAGGCCCAGTCGATCCAGACCTCGCAGCAGCAGCTTGCGACGGCGATGGGGGCAATCTCGATGTCTGAGCGTGTGGGCAACGCGATCATGTCGGTTGATGCCAACTTCGGCCAGCCCGTGACCATCAAATGCACGGCGCAGAAGGCCGCCTCGATGCAGGTCGAGGCATGGTCGCAGGTGTCGTTCGACCGCTCGAAGCTGATGGGCACCTTCGCTTCGACCCGCGTGGCCGACAAGGGCCACGCCGAGCGCGAGCGCATCGCGCTACGCAAGGACTCCTACTGCACGATTGGCGAGGCCAAGTCGGGCATGTGCGAGTTGAAGGCCAACGGGATGCAGGGCTGGGATTCCAACTATGGCGGGGCGTTTGGTGAGCGCACCTTGCCTGCCGAGGGGGAACTGGCGGGCTACGCCTACGCGGCGATGGTGGCCGATGTGCGGGCACCTGCTGCGCTGGATTGCAAGTCGAAGGCATGTGCTGCTGCGGCGTCGCAGCAGCTTGCGCTTGCGGCTGTGGGGACGATGGCGGCTGACGCCTTCGTTGGTCAAGTGCTGGAACGTCGCGTTCCGATGCTGACGGGGAACTAACAATGAAACTTACAAAACCCAAGTGGTCGCCGATGGCTGTGGGCGTCGCGGCCTGCGTGGTGACAGGATCGGCGGGCGCTGCGCTGTACGGCTTCGGCCCTGCCGAGTCGTGGACGATCCAGCAGATCGCCCAGATGACGACGAGCGTGGCGACCAACATCACCACCTTCGGCTCGACTTTCGGCACCAACATGGCAACGAAGTTCGAGCAGGTGATCTCGGCGATTGCCGTGGCGACCAAGCAGGAGTCGCTTGCCGCTGGCGTCGTTTCGGATGGTGCGAAGGACTCGGCCGAGCAGCTTGTGAACGCGGTGCGAGCACAGAAGCAGAACGATCAGGTGACACGGGCCTATCTGGACTTCAACCCGGCGACGGGGCAGGGCTATCAGCCGTGCTTGGTGGCCGCGCAGAACCGCACGCTGGACGGGGCTTTCGACACGGTGGGCGCTACCGCCACGGCCACGGTCGCATCGCTCGATGTCGCACCGGGCCGCATGGTGGACTCGACCGGCGCAGCGTTGGCACAGCGGTTGGCCGACCACCGATCCAAGTTCTGCTCGCAAGCCGAGGCTGATGCCGGGCTGTGCTCCGTGAGCCAGCTTCCGGGTGGCGATACGAATGCGGCGCTGCTCTTCGAGCCGACCGAGCCGGGCAGCTTGAAGCAGCAGGCGCAGACGGCCTACATCCAGCACGTCATCGGTGCGCCCGATGCGGCGATCCCGAAGAGTGCGGGCATGACCCCGCAGGGTCAGGCGTACATGCTGGCGAAGAACAGCAAGGATGCCTTGCTGTCGATCCCGGCCTACAGCTTGGCGATGGTGCAGGCAGCGAACACCCAGTCGGCGAACTTGCAGAACAAGTCGCCCAACGAAGTGCTCAAGCTGCGCGTGAACCAGTATTTCGGCGGCAAGGAAGCCCAGAAGTGGTCATCGACGCTGACCGCGCAGAGCGAACGCGGCCTGATGGTTGAGGCAGTCAAGATGAGTGGTCTTGAGGTGTGGCTGCATCACAAGCAGTACCAGCAGAACCAGCGTCTGGAAATGAACCTCGCTGCGCTGGCGATGGCCTCCGCGCAGGACGCGAAGGCCAATGTCGATGCCAAGTACGAAAAGATGATGCGGGACACCGCAGCCGCTGGCATCAAGTGAGCCGAGGGGAGAGCACAACATGGAAATGAACACCCTACGGCAGCGCAAGATCGTCATTGGCGTGACGATTGCGCTGACCTCCACGATGGCGTTTGCCTTCTACTGCCCGCCGCAGTACCAAGAGAACTTCGTGCAACCGATGTTCCAGAGTTCGACGCAGGCGCTCAACGAGGCGATTCAGGCCGTGGATGCGGCACTGTCTGCCGAGCTTGAGATGTACAGCCAGCGCATCAACTCGGCGGTGGCGGTGCTGACCAAGCAGAAGGCCGTTGCAGCCAACCAGATCGCGGATGCGAACCGCACGGCCGCCCAGATGACGGCCCAGTCGCTGAACGTGCTGGCCCAGACCGAGCGCGTCAAGCAGGCACGCTTCGAGTACGGCGGCGAGTTCGGTCAGGGCTTTCAGCCTTGCTTGGTTTACGCTGGCCGCAACCTGATGGCGAACCGCGAAGCGGAGATGGGCGAAGAGCGCCGCACCCGGATGATGTCCGAAGTGGTCGCTGCGCCCGGCAAGTACGTCGATCCGAGTCAGGCGCTGTCGCAGATGGCGAAGGATCACCGCGACAACTTCTGCACGCAGGATCAGGTGAACGCGGGCATGTGTTCTTCGGTGGGTGCGATGGCGGGCAAGTCGCTCAACGTCGCCACGCTGTTCGAGCCGGTGATGGAGAGCGAGGCGCTGTACAAGGCCAAGGTCGCCTTCGTCAACAACGTTGTGCCGCTGCCTGACGCCCCGGTGCCGCAGAGCGCGGCGAACACGCCTGCTGCGGCGACCTACGCGCTGGCGAAGGCTCAGAAGGATGCGTTGATGTCGCCCGCGCTGGCCTCGTTCAAGGAACTCCAGATCGAGTACAGCGGCATCGACTCGTCGCACAGCGGTAGCGACATCCCGATGGCCGTGCGCGTTGACCGCGAGGTCAAGCGCTACCTCGGCAATACGCCCGAGTACGAGTCTTGGAACAAGACGATGGCAGGCCAGAACAGTCGCGGCTTGCTGGTGGAAATGCTCAAGGTCAAGGCGCTTGACCTCGTGTTGCTCGAACGCCAGTACCGGCAGTACGAGCGCATGGAAGCGAATCTTGCCACGATGGTTGCTGGCGAGATGCGCAAGCAGTCGGAGCGTGCTAACGCCGCCGCAATGCAGGCGACCCGTCAGGACGTGAAGAGCCAAATCAAGTGAGGGGTAAGGCGATGATGAACCGTGTGATGGTGCTCGCCCTGCTCGCCGGGGCGTCGGCGACGGCAGTGGCGGATACCTGCATGGTGTCGCCGACGAGCAAAGAGCAAGTGTCTGGCCGCTTCGGCAAGTTCCGTGAGGGTGGGGCCGCGAACTTCGGTTCGGGCAACGCCAAGCCTCACATGCACGATGGCCTCGACTTCTCTACCAGCGGCACCGCAGCGCCGCTGTATGCAACGACGGCTGGCACCGTGATCTGGGCCAAGCTGCGCGGATCGGCCGGTAACACGGTCATGATTAAGCGCGACAACGGCCAGATCGCCATTTACTACCACCTGTCTGCCATCTCTGTGAAGGAGGGCGACAAGGTGCAGGCCGGTCAGCAGATCGGCCTCTCGGGCAACACCGGCATGAAGCCGGGTGGCGCAGTCCACCTGCACTTCGTCTACGGCGTGCCGAACTCGGATGACGCCCGCGCCAAGACGTTCTCGGCTGACGCTGCCAAGAATCCGGCGTTTAAGCCCTCGCAGTTGCCGAACGCGATCAGCAAGAAGGATTTTGGCTACGCGACCGACCCTTCACCGTACTTCTGCAAGACGTATCCGATCCAGAACGATGGCCTGCATCCGGTGCTGGGTGGCGACACGATGGCGCAGTACAACAAGCTGTTCGGCGCGGCACCGCCGATGGGCGTGCCGCCGACCACGCAGTTCGATCCTGTGCAGGTGGCAGCAGCCAACGGCGACGCCTTGCAGGCGGCCTCCAAGGGTGCGACCTCGATTGCGAACGTGCTCAACGACGCGGACGGCTACGGCTCGCTGCCGTCGCCGCCTCTGGGCGACTACGAAACGATGTCGCCCGCTGAAATGCTCTCCACCGAGGCCAAGCGCCGGTTCACCGACGCGGAGTGGAACACCAACATCGTGAAGGTGAGCAGCCGCGCCCTGTGGGTGGATTACCTGCGTGCGCTGGGGGTGTCGAGCTACCTCAACGAGATCGGAAGAGCACACGTCTGAACTCCAGTCACGAATCACCATCTC
>CALBTT010000076.1 GCA_937967645.1 uncultured Zoogloea sp. | reverse complement strand
CACCGAGATCTACACTCTTTCCCTACACGACGCTCTTCCGATCTCCGCCAGGCCACCACCCTGGCCCCGGACAACCCCCTTGCCTGGGCCCGCCGGGCCGAGCTGGAACTCGCCCTCGGCGACGCTACCACCGGTGGCGACTCCGCCCGCCGGGCCAGCACCCTCGCCCCCGACACGCCCCGCGCCCTGGCCCTGGCCGCCTTTGCCCGCCTGATGCAGGGCGAGATCGACGCCGCCGCCAGCGACTTCCGGGCGGCCCTGGCACGCTCCGACGCCGACCCGCTGGCCCACTTCGGCCTTGGCCTGGCCCTGATGCGCCAGGGCAACACCGCCGACGGCCGCCGCGAGGTGGAGATCGCCGCCCTGCTCGACCCGTCCAATGCCGAGCTGCGCAGCTACCTGGGCCGCGCCTACCTCGAAGAAGCCCGCAGCAAGGTGGCCGGCGATCAATTCGACCTGGCCCGCCGCCTCGACCCGGCCTCCCCCACCCCCTGGTATTTCGACGCCTTCCGGGCCCTGCGCAACGGCGAGCCGCTGACCGCCATCGAGAACACCAACCAGGCCATCGCCCGCAACGACAACCGCGCCGTGCTGCGCCCCAGCGCCCTCATCGACCAGGACCGGGCCGCCCGCAGCGCCAGCATCGGCGCCGCCTACCAGCAGGTGGGCTTTGCCCCCGCCGCCCACAGCCTGGCCATGAACGCCATCGAGGACGACCCGGCCAGCCCCGCCGCCCATCGCCTGCTGGCCGACGTCTATGCGGATCTGCCGCGCTTCGAGAGCGCCCGCCAGTCCGAGCTGCTGCAGGCCAACCTGCGCCAGCCCATCGGCCAGTGGCCCCAGGCGCCCCAGCAGGTGATGCCCCCCACCCCGCTGTTCGACGGCCCGCGGGCCGTGTCGCCCGACGAGGCCACCGCCTTCTTCGACCGCAAGCCCACCCGCTTCGCCGCCACCTTCGGCGGCGGCACCCGCAGCACCCTGGCCGCCAGCATGCTGCTGTCCCATTCCTGGGAACAGGGCCAGCTGTCCTTCGGCAGCTTCGACTACCGCAACGCCGGCCTCACCGACCGCAGCGCCGACACCCACCTGGCCGGTAGCCGGCTGGATGCACGCATCCGCCTGGCCCCCGGCACCACCCTGCTGGCCGAAGCCCGCCATTCCGAGCTGGGTGGTGGCACCCCGTATCGCAGCCTGTTCGACGGCCAATCCCAGACCCTCCAGCGACGGGCCATCAACGACCTCGGGCGGGTCGGCCTGCGGCACGAGCTGGGCAATGGCGACGAACTCCTGGTGGAAGCCAACACCCAGCGGGTCCGCTTCCTGCAACAGGACTTCTTCCAGTACAGCAGCGCTCAATACGGCATCAATCTGGATATTGGCAGTGAAGCGCTGGAGACGCAGCGGACCCGCGGCCTGTCGGCCCTGTATACCCGCCAGCGGGAAGACTTGGCCCTCAGCGCCGGGGCCAGCCTCGCCCGCCAGTCCGGCAAGCGCGACATCACCGTCTCCACGGCCCTGAGCATGGACCCGAGCATCGTGCTGGATGTCACCCGCCTGCCCACCACGCCGCTGAAGGCCGACCGCGACACGGTGTTCGGCTATGCCCAGTGGCGCCTCCATCCGGCAGTTACCCTGCACGGCGGTGCTGAATACACCCGATACGAGAACAGCGGCATCAGCGCTGCAGAGCGCATCAACGGCAAGCTGGGCCTGGTGGCCCGCCCGGCCGCCGGCACCACCCTGCGCGGAGCGATCTTCCAGGGCGTGTCGGGCTCGAAGTACGACGCCGAAAACCTCGCCCCCACCCAGTTCGCCGGCTTCAACCAGGTCTTCGACGAGATCGCCGGCACCCGTTGGCGGCGTGCTGCCGTGGCGGTGGATCAGCGCCTGGCCGGCGGCATCACGGCAGGCCTGGAAGCCTCGGGCCGCTGGCTCGACGCCCCCATGTATGACCCAGGTGCAAACCTTGGCTACCAGATGAAACCTTGGAAGGAAGCCCTGCACCGGGCCCACCTGGCCGTGCCCCTGGGCCGCCGCCTGGCCCTGAGCGCCGAATGGCGCCACGAATCGGTCCGCTACGAAGGCCAGGACAGTCTGCTGCGCGACACCCCCTACAAGGTCACCACCGACCTGCTGCCCCTGCGCCTGTGGCTGAAGACCGGCCCGGCCGATGCCCTGCTGGAGCACTGGCTGGTGCGCCAACACGCCTCCCAGATCGCCGGGAGCATCACCACCAGCGAATCCGAGGCCCGCTCCACCTTCAGCGTCACCAACCTGCGCGTCAGCGTGCCGCTGGTGGAGCACCGGCTGAGCGCCAGCCTGGGGGTGTACAACCTGTTCGACCGGCAGTTCCGCTTCCACAACACGGACCTCAACGGCGACCCGCGCGTGCCCCTGTTCTATGCCCAGCGCACCCTGATGCTGCAGGGCCAGCTGCGCTTCTGAAGCACTCCACCTTCCCTCAAGCCACCAACCACGGAGATCATCGTCCATGAGGCAGTCCCCCTCCTCCCCCCTGCGATCCGCCCTGCTGGTGCTCGGCCTGCTGGCCGGCATCGCCCTGCAGGCCCCCGCCCACGCGGCGGGCGGCCTGGGCCAGTTCACCAAGGGCAGCATCGCCCCCGCCGACATCAGCGGCGGGGTCATCTTCGGCAAGAATGGAGAGGTCGTCCAGCTCGACGCCAAGGGCAAGCCCCAGCACGCCTGCGTCATGAGCAAGGCCGGCAAGGGCAAGGGCAGCAAGCTGCCGGAATGCCAGACCGGTGACCAGGCCACCAGCCGCAGCGCGGCACCTGCCGAGAAGGCGACAGGCGTTCCGTGCGAAGGGTATTACACCATCTGGCTCAATGGCGTCCCTGTAAAAATCTGGTACCCCTCCGGCTGCACGCCGCCGCAGTAAACTCCAGGCAATACAGGTAGCTTCAGGGGCCGCATCTGCGGCCCCTGGCATTTCTGACGCATCGACTTATGGGGGGTCAGCGGAGCCCGGCGCGCAGCAATCGGGACGGGTCACGTTCGTGGCGAACGAAGCGGGTCAGCACCAGCTGCTGCAGGTCGATCTCATCGGGCAGGTTGCCGACATCGAGGTGCTGGCACTCACCGCAGCAATGCTCGGCTTCCGAGCACCGGGACAAAGCCTGCCAGCATTCCGGGGGGGTAGAGGTGACCATTGCAGAGCACTCCTCCAAAGGGAGCGGACCGGGGTGGCGCAAAGGCCACCTACGGCAACGCCCAAAGGCAGAAGCTTAGGCAGGCTCGGCTGTCGCGGCAAGCTTTCAGATCACGCCCCGGCTGTGCGCGGATCCACAACGGCATGCGGCAGGCGCCGCACGCCGCCCCTCAGCGGTGCACCACGAAGGGCTTCAGCTTGAGGGTGGTGGCGATGCGCTCGGCAATGCTGCGCGCCTCCGGCGCGGAGGGGAAAGGCCCCACGCGCAGGCGGTACTTGCCATCGGCGGCCAGCACGGACACCGACTCCGACAGCCAGGCCAACTCGTGCTCGACGAAGTTCTTGAACTGCTCGGCATTGAGCAGGGACGGGAAGACCCCCAGTTGCAGGAAGACCTGCGGTGCCGCAGCCCGCTCGACCGGGCGGACGGGCTGCGCGGACGGCGTGAGCGCCGCCACCTCGACAGCCGCCCCACGGGCCTCGGCAGGCGTGACGGGCGCAGGCGCAGCGACCGGAACCGCGGCAGCAACCTGGACCGGCGGCTGGGCCTGCCCCCCCTTGGCCACCCTGGTGGCGGGCTGGGCTGCCCGGGCGCGCTTGAGAGGCGGCACGCTGCGGCCGGGCTGGACCATGGCCACGCCCTCGGGCAACACCAGGGACAGCTCCACCTGGGCCGAACCCTGGCCGGCATAGCCGAGCTTGTAGGCCGCGGCATACGAGAGATCGATGATCCGCCCCGGATGATGCGGCCCGCGGTCGTTGATGCGTACCACCGCCGAGCGGCCGTTGGCCAGGTTGGTGACTCTCACGTAGCTGGGGATGGGCAGGGTGGGATGCGCCGCCGTCAGGGCGTACATGTCGAAGCTGTCGCCGCTGGAGGTCTTGCGGCCATGGAAAGCCTTGCCATACCAGCTGGCCATGCCCCGCTCGCGGAAGGCGCTGCCGCTGCTGCCGAGGGCCAGGCCGCTGCCCAGGGAGTAGTCGCCCTTTTCGTAACGGGGGGCTTCGGCCCCCAGGGTGTCCTCGTCATCATCCTGGTCCGCCTCATCGGGCCGGGAACGGTCGAAGCGGAGGGAGCTGCCCAAGGCCCTGCCCGCTGCAGTGGGCTTGAGGCCAGCCTTGAAATAGGCGGGTTCGCCAGGCTGCCGGGCAGGCTGGTCGGACAGGGTTTCGGCGGGAGTTTGTGCCATGCTCGGCGGGTTGACGGAGCAACCGGCCAACATCAGGGCGCTCAGGACAGACGCCAGCCAGGGGCCGGCGCGACGGTGTGTCGCTACAGGGGTCATGACGCTCAATCCTGTTCGGGCGCGCGCGGAAGCGCGCGCGGGTTCAGGTGCCTACCCGGCGTCGATGGCGCTGGATGCTCATGAGCATGCCAATGCCTAGACACAGGGTAACGAGTGCAGTGCCACCGTAACTGACGAAGGGTAGCGGGACCCCGACGACGGGGAGAATTCCGCTTACCATGCCCATGTTCACAAACGCGTAGGTGAAGAAGATCAGCGTAAGGGCGCCAGCGAGGAGGCGCGAGAACAGGGTCGGGGCACCAGCGGCGATAAAAAGGCCGCGAAAAATCAACAGGATGTAGAGTACTACAAGAACCGCGGCGCCGGCTAGGCCGAATTCTTCGGTGAGTACGGCGAAGATGAAGTCGGTATGGCGTTCGGGCAGGAAGTCCAGGTGCGTCTGGGTCCCATTGCCCCAACCCTTGCCGACAGCCCCGCCGGAGCCGATGGCGATGGTGGACTGGATGATGTGGAAGCCCTTGCCGAGCGGATCGGAGGTGGGGTCGAGCAGGGTGCACACCCGATGCTTCTGGTATTCCCGCAGCCCTGGCCACTCCACATCGGGCTTGCAGATGGTGTCCCCCATGGCCACGATGGACGCGATCCCGACGACTCCCACGAGGGCCACCGGAAGGATCAGCCGCCAGGTGAGGCCGGCGAAGAACAGCACGTAGAAGCCGGCCGCCGCCACCAGGATGGCAGTACCCAGGTCAGGCTGCTTGGCGATCAGGCCGACAGGCACCAGCAACAGCCCCGCCGCAATGAAGAAATCCCGCACCCGCAGCATGCCCTCGCGGCTCTGGAAGTACCAGGCGAGCATGAGCGGCATGGCGATCTTCATCAGCTCGGAAGGCTGGATGCGCGCCACCCCGATGTTGAGCCAGCGCCGCGCCCCCTTGGAAACATCGCCGAACAGGGCCACCCCGATCAACAGCACGACCCCCAGCACATACAGAGGCAGGGCGATCGTCATCATGCGCTGGGGCGGGATGCTGGCCGCCACCCACATCACCACCATCGCCACACCGATGTTGAGGGCCAGGGTATCCAGTCGCTCAGGCGAGGCGCTGACCATCACCACGGCGGAAAAGCCGATGATGGCGAGCACGATCAGGGCCAGCGGGCCGTCCAGCGGCGACAGCACCCTGAGCAGCCACTTGCGCGGATCAAAGCGGAAATCACTCACCCGCGCCGTCTCCCGTGCTGCCTTCGGCGCCCGGATCTTCCGGGGCGACGCCGGCGGGCAGCTTGCCAAGCAGGTAGTAGTCGAGCACCTGGCGGGCGATCGGCGCTGCGGACTCCGCGCCGAAACCGCCGTTCTCCACCAGCACAGCCAAGGCAATGGTGGGCTTGTCGGCCGGCGCGAAGGCGATGTAGAGGGCGTGATCGCGCAGGCGCTCGGCGATCCGCGAGGAGTACTTGCCCCCCTTGAGGGAAAACACCTGGGCCGTGCCGGTCTTGCCCGCCGCCACGTAGCCGGCCCCGGCGAAGGCCCGCGTGCCTGTGCCTTCCCGGTTCACCCCGACCATGCTGCGACGGATGGTTTCCACGTGCTCCGGCTTGATCGGGATGGTCTTGATCGGCTGGGGTTCGATCATCCGCCGCGAACCATCCTTGGCGTTCTCGATGTACTTGACCAGGTGGGGCTTGAACATCACGCCACCGGCCGCCACGGTGGCGGTGGCGTGGGCCAGCTGCAGCATGGTGTACGAGTTGTAGCCCTGGCCGATGCCGATCGAGATGGTCTCGCCACCAAACCACTTCTGCTGCTCGGGCTTCTTGAAACGGCGCTTCTTCCACTCCGGCGAAGGCAGCACCCCGCTGCTCTCGCCCTCGATGTCGATGCCGGTGCGGCTCCCGAAACCGAACTGCCCGATCGACTGGGCGATCAGGTCGATCCCCATGTCGTTGGCCAGCTTGTAGTAGTAGGTATCGCAGGAATGGACGATGGAGCGGTACATGTCCACCATGCCGTGCCCTCCCACCTTGTCGTCGCGGAAATGGTGGCCGCCAAAGTCGAAATAGCCGGGGTCGGCAATCGCCTGGCCGGGGGTCCGCTTGCCGGTCATCAGCGCCGCCAGGGCCATGAAGGGCTTGAAGGTCGAGCCCGGCGGATAGGCGCCGTTGAGGGCGCGGTTCACCATCGGGTGATTGGGCGAATTGTTGAGCTCGTCCCAGTCCTGGGGGGCGATGCCGTCCACGAACAGGTTGGGATCGAAGGTGGGTACCGACACCAGGGCCAGCACCCCGCCACTGCCGGGCTCGATCGCAACCAGGGCGCCGCGCCGGTTGCCGAAAGCCTTTTCGGCGATCTCCTGAAGCTTCAGGTCGACGGTGAGGATCAGGTTGTTGCCGGGCACGGCGGGGGTGCGGCGCAGCGCGCGCACGGCGCGGCCACCGGAATCCACCTCGACCTCCTCGAAGCCGGTCACCCCATGCAGCTCCCGCTCATAGCTCTTCTCGAGACCGGCCTTGCCGATGTGGTCGGTACCCCGGTAGTTGGCGGTGTCCTCGTTCTCCTCGATGCGCTCCAGATCCCGGTCGTTGATGCGGCCGATGTAGCCGATCACGTGGGAGGCGAAGCTGCCCATCGGATAATCGCGGAACAGGCGCGCCTTGAGTTCGACACCGGGGAAACGGTAACGCTGGGCGATGAAGCGGGCCACCTCTTCATCGGTCAGGCGGTTGCGGATCGGCAGGGACTCGAAGCTCTTGGACTCGTCCATCAGCTTCTTGAGACGCTTGCGATCCTTCGGGAGGATGTCCACCAGCTTGGACAGCGCCTCGATGGTGGCCTCCAGGTCGGCCACCTTGGAGGGGGTGATCTCCAGGGTGTAGGCCGAATAGTTGCGGGCCAGCACGGTGCCGTTGCGGTCGGTGATCAGCCCGCGGTTGGGCACGATGGGCACCAGGGAGATGCGGTTGTCCTCGGCGCGGGTGGAGTAGTAGTCGTAGCGCAGCACCTGCAGGTAGAAGAAGCGTGCCACCAGCAGCCCGAAGCAGACCAGGGCGACCACGCCGGCCACCGCCAGCCGGCCGCGGAAACGGGCCAGCTCCTGCTCGGGAGTACGTACGGGGCTCATCGCAGGTACAACCTAGATGGGCCGGTTCTCATCCCGCTCGACGGGCTGATACTGGGGCAGCAGCAGCACGTAATGCAGGGGAATCCACAAGGCGGCGGCGACGAAGCTGCCGAAGAACATCCACCAGCCCGGGAACTCCGCCCCCGCCAGCAGCCGCACCAGAACCATCAGGGCCTGGGAGATGAACAGCAGCGGCAGCACATGCAAGGCCTGCTCGACGGGGGTGAACCACAGCACCCGGCGCGACAGCTCGTTGGCCGCGTAGGCCAGCAGCACGTAGGCGAAGGCATGCTGGCCCAAGGCCGCCCCCACGCCCACATCCGTCAGCAGGCCGAACAGGAAACCCGTGCCGATACCGATCTTGACCGGCTCGCGCACGCACCAGAAGGCCAGCACCAGGGCCACGAAATCGGGCACGGCAGGCAGGTGGCCGGTGGGGATGTAATTGAGGAAGAGCGCGATGAAGAGCGTGGTGTAGACGAACCACATCTTCACGGGCAGCAGGATCCGGCGCGAACGGTGGTTGGGCTGCATGGTCGGCTCCCTTAGTCCCGCGCGGCCCGGGCGCGGCGGCCCTTGCCCTTGTTGATGACTTCCGGCTCGGGCGGCCGGGGCGGCAGCGCCTCCCGGTGGCCGAGCACCAGCACCTGGCCGTACTGCTCCACGCCCGCCGCCGGCAGGCACGGGATGCCGGCGAAGGTGCGGGCCTGGTCACGTTCGACCTTGGCCACCGTAGCCACCGGCAGGCCCGCCAGGAAGACCCCGTCGAGACCGGAGGTGACCACCTTGTCACCCGCCTGCACATCAGCGTTGGCGGCCAGGTAGCGCAGCTCCATGAGGCCGTTGCCGGCGCCGAAGAGCACCGCGCGCAGCCCGTTGCGGACGATCATCACCGGGATCGCCTGGTCGCGGTCGGTGAGCAGGGTGAGCTCGGACTGCATCGGAAAGACGCGGGTGATCTGGCCGATCACCCCCAGGTCGTCGACCACCGCCTGGCCGGCCTCGATGCCGGCCTGGGTGCCCTTGTCGAGGATCACCTTGCGCGAGAACGGGTCCTTGGCGGTGTACATGATCTCGGCCACCACCGACTTCACCGGCTGGCGCTCCCGCGCCTCCAGCAAGGCACGCAGGCGGCGGTTCTCCTGCTCGATCAATTCCAGCCGCAGCAGCCGCTCGCCGCCCTGCAGCTGGCGGTTCTTCAGCTCCTTGTTCTCGATCTGCAGGCGGACCAGGGAGGCGAAATAGTTGGACGCGTTGCGCACGAAATCCGCCGGGGTGGCTGCCGCCATCTGCAGGGGATAAGCCAGCACCGACAGCCCCTTGCGGAAGGCCTCGAGGTAGCGCAGGTTCAGATCGCTGACCAGCAGGGCCAGGGACAGCACCAGGAAAAAGACGAGCTTGGCCAGCGGCGCCGGCCCGCGTTTGAAGAAGGGAGGAGGAGAATGGCCGACCACTGGGACTCAGGTCGTCCGGCAAACGGCTGCGCCCGGGGCCGACCCGGGGTGCTGGCGCTGGCGGCTGGGCATGCTGCTCACCGCCGGCGCCGGGCCGTCTGGCCGACGCTTATTCGCTGGTGAAGATGGAGCCGAGCTGGTCCATCTTCTCGAGGGCCATGCCGGAACCCCGCACCACGCAGGTCAGGGGGTCGTCGGCAACGATCACCGGCAGGCCGGTCTCTTCCATCAGCAGCCGGTCGAGGTCACGCAGCAGCGCGCCGCCACCGGTCAGGACCATGCCCCGCTCGGCGATGTCCGCCCCGAGTTCGGGAGGCGTCTGCTCCAGGCCGATCTTGACTGCGGAGACGATCTGGTTGAGCGGCTCGGTGAGGGCCTCGAGGATCTCGTTGGAGGAGATGGTGAAGGCGCGGGGGATGCCCTCGGCCAGGTTGCGGCCCTTGACCTCCATCTCCTGCACTTCGGAGCCCGGGAAAGCAGAGCCGATGCCCTTCTTGATGGACTCGGCGGTGGTCTCGCCGATCAGCATGCCGTAGTTGCGGCGGATGTAATTGACGATGGCCTCGTCGAACTTGTCGCCGCCGACCCGGATGGAGCCGGCATAGACCATGCCGCCCAGGGAGATCACGCCCACCTCGGTGGTGCCGCCACCGATGTCCACCACCATCGAGCCCGTCGCGTCGGCCACCGGCATGCCGGCGCCGATGGCCGCGGCCATGGGTTCTTCAATGAGGTAGACATTGCTGGCGCCGGCGCCCAGGGCCGACTCGCGGATGGCGCGGCGTTCGACCTGGGTGGAGCCGCAGGGCACACAGATGATGATGCGCGGGCTGGGAGAGAACAGGCGGGTGTCGTGGACCTTCTTGATGAACTGCTTGAGCATCTGCTCGGTGACGGTGAAGTCAGCGATCACCCCGTCCTTCATCGGACGGATGGCAGTGATATTGCCCGGCGTCTTGCCCAGCATCTGCTTGGCCGACATGCCCACCGACAGGATGGTCTTCTTGGCGTTCGGCCCACCCTCGGTACGGATTGCCACCACGGACGGTTCGTCGAGGACGATTCCCTTGCCGCGAACGTAGATCAGGGTGTTGGCGGTGCCGAGGTCAATGGCGAGGTCGTTCGAAAAATAGGAGCGCAGGGAACCAAACATCGGAGAAAAATCCCGGTAAAACCGTTGAACGGGGGGGTGGGAATTGGGGCAACAGAATCGCTTATGATAACCTACAAACCTTTGTCGTTTAAGCAACTTTGTAAATTACCATGTCTCTTAGCCTCGACGAAGTCCGCCACATCGCCAAGCTCGCCCGCCTCGAACTCGCCGACGGCGATGTCGACGCCACCCAGGCCAAACTGAACGGAATCTTCGGCCTCATCGAGGAGATGCAGGCCGTCGACACCGACGGGGTCGAGCCCATGAGCCACCCCCAGGAGCTGGCCCAGCGCCTGCGCCCCGACGCGGTCACCGAGGGCAACCGCCGCGCGGCCTTCCAGGCCATCGCCCCGCAGACCGAGGCCGGGCTCTACCTGGTCCCCAAGGTCATCGAATAAGCCCTCCGCTTGCCGGGCGCCCGCCCCTCGGCCGACGCCCCCAAGGCCTCCCAGGCACCCTATAACGTACCCCTTGCCGCCCCACGCACCATGATCGACTCCAGCCTCAAGGACATCGCCGCCGCCCTGCGCGCGAAAACCGTCTCCGCCGTCGAGCTCGCCACCGACAGCCTGGCCCGCATCGAAGCCGGCAACCCGAAGGTCAATGCCTTCATCACCGTAGACAAGGAGGGCGCCCTGGCCGCCGCCCGGGACGCCGACGCGCGCCTGGCCACCGGCAGCGCCGCCCCCCTTACCGGCATCCCGATGGCCCACAAGGACGTCTTCTGCACCGAAGGCGTGCTGACCACCTGCGGCTCGAAGATGCTGGCCAACTTCACCAGCCCCTACGACGCCCATGTGGTGACCCTGCTCAAGCAGGCCGGCGCGGTGATGGTCGGCAAGACCAACATGGACGAGTTCGCGATGGGCTCCTCCAACGAAAACTCCCATTTCGGCCCGACCCGCAACCCCTGGAACACCGACACGGTGCCCGGCGGCTCCTCCGGCGGCTCGGCCGCCGCGGTGGCGGCCCGCCTGGTGCCGATCGCCACCGGCACCGACACCGGTGGCTCGATCCGCCAGCCGGCCTCCTTGTGCGGCATCACCGGCATCAAGCCGACCTACGGCACGGTGTCGCGCTACGGCATGATCGCCTACGCCTCCTCCCTCGACCAGGGCGGCGCGTTCGGCTACAGCGCGGAAGACTGCGCCCTGCTGCTGTCGGCCATGGCCGGCCACGATCCGCGCGACTCCACCAGCCTCGAGCGTGAGGCCGAGGATTACAGCGCCGCCCTCGACAAGCCCCTGGCCGGGCTGCGCGTGGGCCTGCCCAAGGAGTTCTTCGCCGAAGGCATGTCCGACGACGTGCGCGCCGCCGTGGAGGCAGCCATCGCCGAATACCGCCGGCTCGGCGCCACCACCGTGGAGGTGAGCCTGCCCAACGCCCGCCTGGCGATCCCGGCCTATTACGTGATCGCCCCGGCCGAGGCCAGCTCCAACCTGTCGCGCTTCGACGGCGTGCGCTTCGGCCACCGCGCCGCCGAGTACACCGACCTGATGGACATGTACTGCAAGAGCCGCGCGCAGGGCTTCGGTGCCGAGGTGAAGCGGCGCATCCTGATGGGCACCTATGTGCTGTCCCACGGCTACTACGATGCCTACTACATCAAGGCCCAGAAGCTGCGCCGCCTGATCGCCAACGACTTCCAGGCCGCCTTCGCCCAGTGCGACCTGATCGCCGGCCCGGTCAGCCCGACGGTGGCCTTCGGCATCGGCGAGAAGAGCGATGACCCGGTGCAGATGTACCTTTCCGACATCTACACCATCGCCGTCAATCTGGCCGGCCTGCCCGCCCTGTCCCACCCGGCCGGCTTCGGCGCGGGCGGCCTGCCGGTGGGCCTGCAGCTGATCGGCAACTACTTCGGCGAGGCGCGGCTGCTCGGGGCGGCCCACCAGTTCCAGCGCGCCACCGACTGGCACACCCGCAAGCCGGCCGGTTTCTGAGACAAGGCATGCCTGCACTGTCCATCCGCCGCCCGGCCCGTCATCTGGCCGCCTGCCTGGGCCTCGCGCTGCTCGCCGGCTGCGCGGGCCTGGAGAGCCAGGGCCCCGCGGCACGCCCGGCCGAGGGGGCCCCTACCCCCCGCGAACCCAGCGCCGCCAGCCCGCTGCCCGCCCCCTCCGGCAAGCTCAAACCGATGCCCCTGCGCACCTTCACGGTGAGCACCCGCTGCAATTTCCGGGATGAAGTGGGCAACTTCGGCAAGGCCCTGGTGGACGTGGAGAACTCCAAGGTGAAGGCCTTCAACGTCGAACTGGTGATGCCCAAGCGCGGCACCTGCCGCTACGACCTGGCCCAGTTCCGCCAGACCCAGGCCCTGCCCTCCATCGAGCTTTCCGGCAAGAACAACTGCCGGGTGCGCATGTGGGAACAGGGCGAGCAGGTCACCGTGTCCTTCGCCGATTGCCACAACCTGTGTGCCCCCGCCAGCGCCCACGATTACGTGTGGCCGCTGCTGATCGACAAGCCTACGGGCAAGTGCGACTGAACGACTATATCTAGAGAGCCATCATGAGCAGAACCGACTGGGAAGTCGTCATCGGGCTGGAAATCCACACCCAGCTCAACACGCAGTCCAAGATTTTCTCCGGCGCCAGCATCGCCTTCGGTGCCGAGCCCAACGCCCAGGCCTGCGCCGTGGACATCGCCCTGCCGGGCGTGCTGCCGGTGCTCAACAAGGGCGCCGTGGAGCGGGCCATCCGCTTTGGCCTGGCCATCGGCGGCACCGTTGCGCCGAAGAGCATCTTCGCGCGCAAGAACTACTTCTACCCCGATCTCCCGAAGGGCTACCAGATCAGCCAGTACGAGCTGCCGGTGGTGCTCGGCGGCAAGATCAACCTGCTGGTACCGGACGGTAAGGGCGGCCACTACGAGAAGCTCGTCAACCTGACCCGCGCCCACCTCGAGGAAGACGCCGGCAAGAGCCTGCACGAAGACTTCCACGGCATGACCGGGATCGACCTCAACCGCGCCGGCACACCGCTGCTCGAGATCGTCTCCGAACCCGACATGCGCTCGTCCGCCGAGGCCGTGGCCTACGCCAAGGCCCTGCACGCCCTGGTGCGCTGGATCGACATCTGCGACGGCAACATGCAGGAAGGCTCCTTCCGCTGCGACGCCAACGTGTCGGTGCGCCCCCGCGGCCAGGCCGAATTCGGCACCCGCCGCGAGATCAAGAACCTCAATAGCTTCCGCTTCCTGCAGCAGGCCATCGATTACGAGATCCAGTGGCAGATCGACCTGATCGAGGACGGCGGCAAGGTCCAGCAGGCCACCGTGCTGTTCAACCCGGACACCGGCGAGACCCGTGCCATGCGCAGCAAGGAAGACGCCCACGACTACCGCTACTTCCCCGACCCCGACCTGCTGCCGCTGGTCATCTCCAGCGACTGGATCGAGCGCGTGCGCAGCGAGCTGCCCGAGCTGCCGGCGGCCCTGTCGGCGCGCTTCGAGGGTGACTACGGCCTGTCCGCCTACGACGCCACCACCCTCACCGCCAGCCGCGAGACGGCCCAGTTCTACCTCGACACCGTGGCTACCGCCGGCACGGCCAACGCCAAGGCCTGCGCCAACTGGGTGATGGGCGAACTGGCCGCGCGCCTCAACAAGGCCGAGCTGGACATCACCGCCAGCCCGGTGAGCGCCACCCAGCTGGCCGGCCTGGTGCAGCGCATCGCCGACAACACCATTTCCAACGCCATCGCCAAGAAGGTCTTCGAGGCACTGTGGAACAAGGAAGGTGAATCCGCCGACGCCATCATCGAGGCGCAGGGCCTCAAGCAGGTCACCGATACGGGCGCCATCGAGGCGATCATCGACGAAGTGCTGGCCGCCAACCAGAAGTCGGTGGAGGAGTTCCGCGCCGGCAAGGAGAAGGCCTTCAACGCCCTGGTCGGCCAGTGCATGAAGGCCTCCAAGGGCAAGGCCAACCCGGCCCAGGTGAACGAGCTGCTTAAGAAGAAGCTGGGCTGAGACAGCCCGGGACCTGCAGGCCCTGTAGGGGCGGCTTCAGCCGCCCGCAGGTGCTTGATCGAAGTTCGCGGGCGGCTGAAGCCGCCCCTACAAAGGCCGTGGATGCCGGATCAAGGCCCGAGGGCGGCTGAAGCCGCCCCTACCGAGGCCGTGGATGCCGGATCAACACCCCGGCTCACACCTGCAGCAGGGCCTTGGCCGCTTCGATGCGCAGGGCCATGTCTACCGCCGGATCGTTCATCACGGCCAGCAGGAAGCGGCGTGCTTCGTCGGCCGCATCGCCAGCCACCGGATGGGGCGGCAGCGGGGATGGCGCAGGGGGCGACGCCGCCTGCGCCGGACCGAGACGCTCCAGGGCCTGCGCGAAGGCCGCCGGCTTGATCAGCTCAAAGCCGGCCAGGATGTCGGCCTGCTTCTCGGGGTTGGGCGCCATGTCCAGCCAGGGCTCGTCGGCCAGCATGCCGCCCAGGCCCGGATCGATGAAGGCCGACCATTTGCCGGTGACCGGATGCGGCGCCGGCACCATCGCTACATCCCGCACGTCCCCCAGGGGGCACAGGATCCGCCGCGCCGGCGGCAGGGCCGCCAGGTAACGACCGGCCAGCCCGTGCAAGAAAGCCTCCGCCTGCGCCACCGGGATCGGCTCCGCCAGCGGGAACCACAGGCGATAGCCCGCATCGCCCGACACCGCCATGGCCGGTGAGGTCAGCGCCAGATCATCCAGTACCCCCTCGTACAGCGCGGCCACCGCCTCCCAGGCGCCCTCGCCCTCCACGCCGACCACCATCCACGCCACCCGCCCGTCCGCCGTCAGGGGGGACAGGCGCAAGGGCTCCCCGGCAGCCAGGGCGTGCGGCAAGGGATCGGCATCCGCCGTGGCGGAACGGACATACAGGCGCCGCAGTTCGGCGACGAGGCGCGGGACGGACTGGAGCATGGCGATGGTGTGGGCGGAACGCTCGGCGGCGACCACCGGACGGGCAAAGACGCGATTATAGCGGAGCGGTCCCAGCCCTCCGGCGGGCCCTCAGTAAGGCTGCCCGTCCTTGTGCAGGAAGCGCCAGCGCCCGTCGTCCCCCAGCTCGGCAGCCAGGTCGTCATCCGGGTAGTGGGCGCGGTCGCCCGGGCTGCGGTCTCCCACCTCCAGGTAGACCACCTCCCCGTCGGTATCGTTGATGAGGTGGTGGGCATCCCCATCACCGGCCGGAAAGCCGGCGCACATGCCCGGCGCCAGACGGGTCGTACCGGCGTTGGTCACCAGGGCAGGGCAGCCCTCCAGCACATAGATGAACTCATCCTGGGTGAGGTGGGCATGGCGCAGCGCCGACATGGCCCCCGGCGGCAGGCGGGTCAGGTTCACCCCGAAATTGCGCAGCCCGAAGGCATCGCCCAGAGGGTGCTTCACCCGCCCGGCCAGACGCTGCGCAAACTCGGGGGGATAGGACGACGGGGTGCGCCGCGGCTGCATCTCGGCAGCCAGCAGGGCCAGCGGGCGAAGGGGTGGGGTCATGGCATGGGTTCCTTTCTCGGCGGGCGAAGCGCCGGGCGCGCTCCACGTGAGCCAGCATTCTCGCGCCTCACCGGCGCAGGACTCTAGCCCGCCCGGACCGGAATCTGTGCCGGACCGGTCAGCCGGCCTCGCGCAGCCGGGACGGCGCAAACCCGAAGCGGGCCCGGAAGGCCGCCGTGAACCGGCTGTGGGAGTCGTAGCCGCAGCGGGCGGCGATCTCCCCCACCGGCAGCCCGGTGGTCTGCAGCAAGCCCAGCCCGAGCTCCAGGCGCACTTCGCGCACCAGGGCGGCGCAGCTCAAGCCCTGATCGGCCAGGCGCCGGCGAAGGGTGCTGGCGCTGACCTGGCAGGCTTCGGCGATGGCCTCGACGGTCCACACCGCATGGGGCCGCCCGAGGATCAGCCGACGCACCCGCTCTGGCCAGTCGGGGGCGCCGCGGGGTTGCAGCACGCAGCCGGCCTCGGCCAGCATCAGCAGGACTTCCTCGACCCGATGCTGGCGCAGTGCCGGGGACACCCCCGACTCGGCCAGGCCCTCCAGGGTTCGCACCAGGCAGTCGACCAACCCGCCCGCCAGGCTCAGCACCTGGCAGCCGCGCAGGGGCGCGAGGGGAAAGTCCCCGCCGTGGCGCGCGGCGAAGCGGCTCAAGGCCGCATCACCGAACTGCAGGATGTGCGCCTCGTAGCCCCCGTCGGGGCGGGGATCGTTGATCACGTCCCAGCAGCTGCCCCGGGCCAGCACCACCGCCTGCCCCGCCCTGACCTCGCGGGGCCCCTCGGCACCGAGCAGCGTCTTGCGGCCCCTCCGGACCCAGACCAGGGCGTCGTCCCGTACGGTGAGCAGGCGGACGCGGTGCGGGGTCCGCACCGAGATGCAGCCGGTCGCGGCGTCATCGAAACTGTCCATGAAGCAGGCCGCCCACTCAGGCCACGGGCGGCTCCAGCCACTTCAGCAGAGTGCTGAACAGCAGCTCGGGCCGCACCGGCTTGCCAATGTGGTCATTCATGCCGGCCTCGAGACACACCAGCCGGTCCTCGTTGAAGGCATTCGCGGTCATCGCCAGGATGGGGATGCCGGCATAGCCGTCCAGGGCGCGGATCGCACGGGTCGCATCCACCCCGTTCATGTTTGGCATCTGCATGTCCATCAGGATCAGCGCGTAGCGGTTCATGCGCGCCAGCTCGACCGCCGCCTGGCCGTCCTCTGCCAGGTCCACCACCAGGCCGGCGCCCTCCAGCATGTCCCGGGACACCTCCTGGTTGATCGGCTCATCTTCAGCCAGCAGGATGCGGGCGCCGGCATGACGCGCGTGCAGCAACCCCGCGGAAGCGCCCTGCCCCTCCACCGGCAACCGGGGGACGCCCTCCGGATTCCGCTCCAGGTGCACGGTGCACCAGAAGGTGCTGCCCTCGCCCAGGGTGCTCTCCAGGCCGACCGTCCCGCCCATCAGCTGGGCCAGCCGCTTGCTGATGGCCAGCCCCAGGCCGGTTCCGCCATAGGCGCGGGTCATCGAGCTGTCGGCCTGCTCGAAGGGCGTGAACAGGCGCTTCTGGTCCGCGTCGCTGATGCCGATGCCGGAGTCCTGCACCTCGAAGCGCAGGAGCACGCCGGCCGGACTTTCCTCAACGAGCCGGGCCCGCAGGGTAATCGTGCCGCGGGGCGTGAACTTGATCGCGTTGCTGACGAAGTTGAGCAGGATCTGCCCCAGACGCAGGGAGTCGCCAAGGAAGACCCCCCGGGCGAGCTCCGGCGCCAGGTCCACGCGCAGCTCGAGATCCTTGCGCCGGGCCTTGTGGCCCATCAGGCTCAGCAGGTTCTCCACCACCTCGCCGAGCTGGAAGTTCACCGGGTTCAGGGACAGCCGCTCGGCCTCGATCTTGGAGATGTCGAGGATGTCGTTGATGACGTGCAGCAGGTGCCGCGAGGCCTGATCGATCTTGCCGAGCTGCCCCTTCAGCGGAGCCTCTTCGGGCACGTTGCGCAAAGCGATGTTGGTCATGCCGATGATGGCGCTCATCGGCGTCCGCAGCTCGTGGCTCATGTTGGCCAGGAAGGTGCTCTTGGCCCGGCTGGCCGCCTCCGCCACTTCCTTGGCCTGGGACAGGGACACATTGATCTCGTTGATCTCGCGGATCTTCTGGGTCACCGCATCGTTCATCGCCAGGAAACTGCGGGTCAGCTCGCCCAGTTCGTCCTCCCGCCCCTGCGCCTCGGCCAGGGACGCCCTCTCCCTGCCCGGGAGCTCGCCGTGCTGCCCGTCGGCAACATCATGAAAGATGCGGCTCAGCGTGCTGATCGGGGTGGAGATCGAACGGGTGAAGCGCAGCACCATCGGCAGGATCAGCAGCAGGCTGCCGGCAGCGATCAGGCCCAGGGTGGTGACGATCTCGACGATGTTCTTGCGCACCGTTTCCTTGGAGCGCAGCACCGCGATGCTGCCGACCAGCTCCTCCCCCCGCAGCAGGGGGATCAGCCCCTGGTAGAAGCCCGCACCCGCCACCGTAATCTCGTTGAACGAATGGGTCCCCGGGCGGTGCTCCGCCCCCGCCGGCACGTCCCGCCAGTCCGGCGCGGCATAGGCGGGCATGGCCCCGACGCTCAGGCCCTGCGGGGTGAAGATGTTGATCTTCACATCACTCAGGCTGGAGAGGCGATCGACAAAAGCCTGATCCAGCGGCTGCGCGGTCACCACCCGGCCCACCGGCCGACGCTCACGCTGCCCGGTGGCAGGGTCGAAGGCCTCCTCCATGATGAGCGCATCCCCCTCGATCAGTACCCGGCCCTCGTCCACCACGTAACGTGTCAAGGGCTTGCGGGGCGGCTCCACCGCCAGCTGCAGCGTGGCCCTGGCCGAACGCTCGACCTGCAGCCCATCCCGGCTCAGGGCCTCCCCCTCCTTCAGCGTGGCCACCCGGAACAGCGGGGTCGCCTGGTAGTCCACAAAGCCGACCTGGCTTGCCGAGTCGTCGAAACGCGCAAAGAACACCAGCCGCCCCGCCGCGTCGTAAAGGGCGAGCCGTTCCAGCCGGGCCGCACGGCCGGCACGGAGCGCCTCCTGGGCCAGCTGGCGGTAGGTGCCCAGCAAGGTCTCGCCTTCGACATCCGCCTGCGCATACTGGGCCAGATACCAGATGGTGTCGCCGATGCTCTTCTGCGCCGCCAGCTGGGTGGTGGCATCGAGCAGGCTGCCCTCACGTTCGGCCAGGCTGTCGCGGATCACCGTAGAGGCCTTGCGCAGCCCGGCCTCGGCCTGGTCCAGATACTGCTGCCCGATGACCCACGAGGCCGCTAGCATGGAGCTGAGCGCGACCGCCAGGCTGACCACCACCACGCCCAGCAGCAGCCGGTTCCGGATCCGCGTGATCTTCATGGCGTGGCGGTCAAGGCGCCGTCTCCGGCCTGTAGGACAGGACCGGCACGTATCCGTCCGGCGCGATGGAGGCCCCGAACGGGTAGCCCGCGGCGTTGCTGCGATCCACCAGCCCGAGCTTGATCAGGATGGTGTGCGGCAGCTTGCCGCCACGCCCCTCCAGGTAACTCACCACCGCGTTGGTGGCCACCCGGGCCTGGCTGACCCCCTTGGTATCCCCGGCGGCAGCGATCTCGCCCTTGCGGATGGAGTCGGCGATGTTCCGGGTCAGGTCGTAGGCCACGATGCGGACCTTGCCGCTCAGCCCGGCCTCCCGTACCGGCAGGATGGCCGCCGGGGCGCAGCCGGTGCAGCCCAGGATGTAGTCGAGTTTCTGCCCATGGCGGGCCACCAGCTGCGCCGCCAGCTGGGTCTGGCCGATGAGGTCGCTGTCACCGTAGAGCGTGTCGAGGATGTTGACCTTGATGGGGGCCCGGCGAGCGGCCTCGTGGCTGCCGGCCACTTCGCCGGACACCCAGCCGGCCCCTTCGGGCCCGGGCAACAGGGCCACATTGACCGTGCTGAGACCGCGCTTCCGGGCATCCTGGATGACCCACTCCATGGCACTGCGCCCCATGGCCTTGAGCGAGGTGGTGACCTTGACCGTGAGGCTGTCGCTGGTGCTGTCGTTGGCCAGCTCGAAGACCGGCACCCCCCGCTTGCGGGCGCGGGCGATGGCGGCGTTGTTGGCGGTCAGGCTGATGGGGGAGATCACGATGGCGTCGTAGCCGGCCGCAATCGACTCATCCATCTTGCGCAGCTGGCCGACCAGATCGTTGTAGCCATCCGCCGCGAGAATATCCACGGCCACCCCGAGGCGCCGGGCTTCACTGATGACGCCGTAGCTGCAACCGACCCAGTAGGGATCCTTGAGATGGGGAAACAGGAAGGCGATGCGCCACGGCTTGCTGGCCGGGGCGGTCAGGGCGTAATGGCCATTGACGACCCGCCCGGTGGCCAGCGCGTCGTCCGCCGTGCCCTGGGGCTTGAGCGGTGGGAAGATGGACTGCACGGGGATGGGCGGCACCTCACCCGGCGGCCCCAGCCCCGCTGCGGAAGCGGCAGACATCAACGCCCCCAGACACAGCAAGGATGCCCTGCCGATTTCAGCCACGCGCACCGCCAAACGGATCAGCCTCACCCTCGCCTGCCTCTCTGTGATCGATGCCCATCGTCAAGGAGCGGGCCGTCCCTCAGTATCGACACCATACCATCCCGCCTTGAGCCGCGTGTCCGCCTCCGCTGAACCAAAGCACTGGATCAGGTAATCCAGCAGGGCCTTCAGTCGGGCAGGCTGGTAGCGCCGGCTGGGATAGGCCACATAGAGCGGGGTTGCGTCATACAGGGCGTCCGGAAAGAGGTCCACCAAACGCCCGGCATCCAGGTCGATCTGCACATCGAGACGCGACTTGTAGGCGATGCCGTACCCCGCCAGAGCCCACTGGCGTACCAGCGCGCCGTCGTCGGCGGCCCGATCGCCCGAGACGGTGATCTCCCGCTGCTGGCCGTGGCAGAACAGGCGCCAGCGGTCGAACAGTTCGCCGTTGCGGTAGAAGCAGATGCAGTTGCGACTGACCAGCTCCTCGAAGCGCTGCGGGTGCCCGTGACGGGCCAGGTAAGCCGGCGAGGCCACCAGCACCCGACGGTTGTCGCACAGCTTGCGCCCGACCAGCCCCGAGTCTTCCGACAGGCCGTAGCGCAACACCAGATCGATGGGGTTGCGGTAGAGATCGATGAGACCGTCGGAAAGATGCATCACCAGCCGCAACTGGGGATGACGCTGGCGGAAGGGCTCAAGCAGATTGTCGAGACAGCCGCGTCCCAGGTCGGACGGCGCGCCCAGGTGAAGGTCGCCGGACAGCTGCTCACGCCCCTGACGCAGGGCAGCGAGGCCCTCATCCAGGGCCTGGCGGGACTGCTGGCAGTGCACCAGGAAGATCTCGCCCGCCTGGGTCAGGCGCAGGGAGCGGGTCGAGCGCTCGAAGAGCTGACTGTCGACACGCTTTTCCAGCCGCTTGAGGGCTGCGCTGGCGGCCGCCGGGCTGAGCCCCAGGGCACGCCCGGCAGCGCTGATGGAGCCCAGCTCGCTGACCCGGATGAAGAGCTGGACGTCGGAGAGCTGGATCATTTTTCAAAAATAATTTGAAACTGCGTCAAATCATAAGCCAATTATCAAAAATTCCATCATTTCCTAGACTGGCACGGTTTTCATTTTCGCCAGGTTGGCCCCCATGACTTCATCACTGTTCCAGCCCTTCTCCCTCGGCACGCTCATGCTGCCCAACCGCATCGTGATGCCGCCCCTGACCCGCGCGCGGGCCGCTCAGCCAGGCAATGTGCCGACCGCCCTGAACGCCGCCTACTATGCCGAACGCGCCTCGGCCGGGCTGATCATCGCCGAGGCCACCGACATCTCCGCCGCCGCCAAAGGCTATTCCCTGACGCCCGGCGTCCACTCCGCGGCGCAGATCGCCGGCTGGCGCACGGTGACGGATGCGGTGCATGCGGCCGGCGGGCGCATCTTCCTGCAGATCTGGCATTGCGGCCGCATGTCCCACCCGGACCTGCACGGCGGCGCCCGCACCGTCGGCCCCTCGGAGGTCGCCTTCCCCGGCCAGATCTGGCTGGCCGGCGCCGATGGCAAGGGCGGCATGGTCGATTGCCCGGTGCCCCGCGCCCTGGACATCGACGAGATCCCGCCCATCGTCGCCGACTTCCGTCAGGCCGCCCTGAACGCCATCGAGGCCGGCTTCGACGGCGTGGAGATCCATGCCGCCAACAGCTACCTGATCGACCAGTTCCTGCGCAGCACCTCCAACCGGCGTGAGGACGCCTATGGCGGCAGCCGTGAAAACCGCCTGCGCTTCCTGTTCGAGGTGGTGGATGCGGTCACGGGGGCGATCGGCGCAGCCCGCACCGGCGTGCGCCTGTCACCACGCAACCAGGCCCGTGGCATGGACTGCCCGGACAGCCTGCCCACCGCCCTGGAGGCCGCGGCCCGCCTGCACCAGCGGGGCGTGGCCTACCTGCACTTCAATGAACCGGAAGAGAATCCGCCCAGCCCCGAAGCCGAGACCTTCCGCCGCGACCTGCGCGCCGTCTTTCCCGGCCCGGTGATCGTGGCTGGCGGCTACACCGCCGCACGCGCCGCCGCCGTGCTGGAACAGGGGCAGGCGGACCTGGTCGCCTTTGGCCGCGCCTTCATCGCCAACCCGGACCTGCCGGCCCGCCTGGCCCATGGCTGGCCCCTCAATCCGCCGGAGCCGGCCACCTTCTTCGGTGGCGATGCCACCGGCTACACCAGCTACCCGGCCTTCGCCGCCACGACTGAGGAGACCCCCGCATGAAAGCCGTCGGCTACACGACCCCGGGCGCCATCGACCGGGACGACGCCCTGATCGACATCGAGCTGCCCCGCCCCGTGGCCACCGGCCGCGACCTGCTGGTGGAGGTGCAGGCCATCGCCGTGAATCCGGTGGATACCAAGGTGCGACGCAGCGCAGCCCCGCCCGAGGGCGGCTTCAAGGTGCTGGGCTACGACGCGGTCGGCATCGTCCGCGAGGTGGGGCCGACGGCCAGCCTGTTCCGGCCCGGCGACGCCGTGTGGTACGCCGGGGCCATCGACCGGCCGGGCAGCAATGCGGAGTTTCAGCTGGTGGACGAACGCCTCGTCGGGCGCGCGCCGGCCAGCCTTCCGGCCGCCGAGGCGGCAGCCCTGCCCCTCACCGCCATCACCGCCTGGGAGCTGCTCTTCGACCGCCTCCAGGTGCCGCTCGCCGGGCATGGTCGGGCCAGCACCCTGCTGATCGTCGGGGCGGCCGGCGGGGTGGGCTCGATCCTGATCCAGCTGGCGCGGCAGCGCACCGGCCTCAGCGTGGTGGCCACCGCGTCCCGCCCGGAGAGCCAGGCCTGGGTCCGCGAACTCGGCGCCCACGCGGTGATCGACCACAGCCAGCCCCTGGCCCCGCAACTGGCCGGGCTCAGCCTGCCGCCGGTGGATTACGCCATCAGCCTGACCCACACCGACCAGCACTTCGCCCAGCTGGCCGAGGTTCTGGCGCCCCAGGGCCGGCTGGCCCTGATCGATGACCCGGAGCCCATCGACGTGCGCCTGCTCAAGCGCAAGAGCATCAGCCTGCACTGGGAGCTGATGTTCACTCGGTCCCTGTTCCAGACCGAGGACATGATCGCCCAGCATCATCTGCTCGATGCGCTGGCCGACCTGGTGGACCAGGGCAGCGTACGCAGCACCGTGCAGACCCGGCTGGGGCCGATCTGCGCGGCGAACCTGAAGCAGGCCCATGCGCTGCTGGAGAGCGGTCGGTCGGTGGGCAAGATCGTGCTGGAGGGCTTTCCGGCCGATCCCGGCTAGGCCCGCCGGTGGTCAGCAGGACGACTTCCGCAGCCAGGCCAGCAGGGTGGAATAGAGCCGGTCGGGCTCCACCGGTTTGGCCAGGAAGTCATCCATGCCGGCCTCGATGCAGCGCACCCGGTCCTCGGCGAAGGCATTCGCGGTCATCGCCACGATGGGCACCCGGCGCCCGCTCTCCAGCTGGCGGATCAACCGGGTGGCCTGCAGGCCGTCCATCTCTGGCATCTGCATGTCCATCAGGATGATGTGGAAGGCCGCGTTGCGGACCATGTCCAGGGCCACCGCACCATTGCCGGCGACGGCGACGTCCAGGCCGGCGTCCTGCAGGAACAGCCTCGCCACCTCCTGATTGACCGGCTCGTCCTCCACCAGCAGGATGTGGGCCCCTGCAAACTCCCGTCGCAGGGTCGCCTCGGCCTGGCCGATCACGTCACGGGCGCGGCGCGCCTCGCTGAGGGGGCCGCCCACCCCCAGCCGGGCGGTGAACCAGAAGTTGCTCCCCACGCCCGGCACACTGCTGGCGCCGGCCTCACCACCCATCAGGCCGGCCAGCCGCCGGGTGATGGCCAGGCCGAGCCCGGTACCGCCGAAACGCCGTGTGTTGGACGCGTCCATCTGCTCGAAGGCCTGGAACAGGCGGGGCAGGAATTCCGGCTGTACGCCGATGCCGCTGTCCGTCACCTCGGCCTTGAGGCACAGGCGGTCGGCGTCCCGGGCCACTACCGACACCCGCAGCGCCACCGTGCCCGACTCGGTGAACTTGACCGCATTGCTGGCCAGGTTCAGCAAGGCCTGGGTGAGCCGCGTGGCATCCCCCTTGAGCATGTGGAGCAGGCTGTCGCACTCCACCTGGAGCCGCAGGCCCTTGGCCTGGGCCCGGTCCTGGATCATGGTGGCCACGTTGCCGACCAGGGTCTGCAGGGCGAACTCTTCCTCCTCGAGGATGAACTTGTCGGCCTCGATCTTGGACAGGTCGAGGATGTCGTTGATCACCGCCAGCAGGTGCTCGGCGGCCGTGTCGATCTTGGCCAGCTTGTCGGCCTGGTGGGGGCTGACGCCGTCCCGCTTCATGATGCGCGCCATGCCGAGCACCGCGTTGAGCGGCGTGCGGATCTCGTGGCTCATGTTGGCCAGGAAGGCGCTCTTGGCCCGGTTGGCGCTCTCGGCCGCTTCCTTGGCCAGGGCCAGCTCCCGGGTTCGCTCCTCGACCAGGCTCTCCAGGTGCAGCCGGTGGCGGATCAGCTCCGCCTCGTTGCGCTTCTGCTCGGTGATGTCCTGCTTGATGCCGAGGTAATGGGACACGCTGCCATCGGCACGACGCACCGGCGAGATGATCGCCGACTCCACATAGATCTCCCCGTTCTTGCGGCGATTGCTGAGCTCTCCCCGCCAGATGCGTCCTTCCGAGAGGGTGGCCCACATCTCGCTGAACACCTCGGGCGGGGTTTCGCCCGACTGCATGATGCGCGGATTCCGGCCGAGTACCTCCTCGGCCACATACCCCGAGGCCTCCTCGAAGGCCTTGTTCACATAGAGGATGCGTGCCCCCAGATCGGTGAGCACGATGCTGCCGGGGCTTTGCTCGACCGCCGTGGTGAGGGTCCGCAGTTGCTCCTCGGCCCGCTTGCGCTCGCTGATGTCGGTCGAGATGCCGCACAGGGCGTACACGCTGCCATCATCGCGGCGCAGGGGGATCTTGACCGACAGGTAGCTGCGGACCAAGCCCGTGTGGCGGTCCACGTTGGTCTCCTCGACTTCGATCCCCTCGCCCTCGTCGATGATCCTCGCGTCGTTGAGGCGTAACTTCGACACTGTCTCCTCGTCGAAGAAGTCCGCGTCGGTGCGCCCGATGAGCGCCTCGTGATTGCAGCCGAACAGCGCCTGCACGGCGCGGTTGGCATAGAGGTAGCGGTACTCCCGATCCTTGATGTAAATGCAGGCGCCGACGTTCTCGAGAATGGTCTCGAGCATCTCGTCGCTCTGCCGGCGCTGCAACTCGGACAACCTCAGGGGGGTGACGTCGAGCACGATGCCGATGTAGCTGACCGTCCGGCCCGCGTCGTCCTGGACCGGCTGGCTACGGCACATCAGCCAGCGGGGCGGCATCTGCGGTGGCAGGGCAACCCGCCATTCCGCCTCGAAGGCCTCGCCGCGGGCGCGTGCGGTGGCGACGATGCGCGCCACCCGCTCGCGGTCATCCGGATGGATGACGGACGTCCAGGCATCGTAGGACGGGGTGCAGGACAGGTAGGGCAAGCCGTAGAGGTCCCAGATCTCGTCCGACCAGTAATTGTTGTTGGTTTCCAGGAACCACTCCCAGGAGCCGGCCCGCGCGGCATCCAGGGTCAGCCGCAGGCGCCGCTCGCTGGAGCGCAGCAGCGCTTCGGCGAGGCTGCGCTCGGTGACGTCGGACACGGTGGCCAGCAGCTGGCCGGCGCCCTCGGCGCCGAGGCTGCTGAGGCTGATCTCCACCGCGATCTCATCGCCATTCTTGCGCCATCCGCTCAGGTGACGCTTGGCCGCGAGGGCCGGGCTCAGCGCAGGCCCGTCCTGCAGGTGGACCTGCTGGGGAAGGACCTTCAAGGCATCGGGAATCAGCACGTCCACGCCGATCCCGACCAGTTCGCCCGGCGCGTAGCCGAACATGCGCTCGAGGGCCGGATTGACCAGGACCATCACCCCTTGAGGCGCCAGCACCACCAGGCCCTCGACGCTCGAGTCCCACACCCGCCGGAAACGCGCCTCGCTGTCGGCCTTGGCCTCCTCGGCCCGGTGCAGGTCGGAGACGTCGGTGAAGGTCAGTACCGCGCCCGCCGTCTCGTTGAGCTCGTTGAGGTAGGGGTCGATCTGCATCAGATAGTGAAAGCCCCGCTGATGCACATGCTCGACGAGGGACGCGCCTTCGGTGACCACCCTGACCACCCACTGACGCAGATGGGGCAGGTCCAGGTGGCAGGGCACCCCGTACAGGAACTGGCCGATATCGTTGGGCAGCAGGCCGAAGACCCGCCCGGCCAGCGCATTGAAGCGGGTCACCCGGCCATCCCGGTCCACCACCACCAGGCTGGTGCGGATGGAGTTCTGGATGTTGCCCAGGATGGCGTTGAGCTGGGCGTATTCCAGCGTGCTGATCCGCAGCTCGTCGTTGAGGGTGGTGAGCTCCTCGTTGGAGGCCTGCAGCTCTTCGTTGGAGGACTGCAGCTCCTCGCTGGACGACTGGATCTCCTCATTGAGGGATTGCAGCTCTTCATTGGACCGCTCGAGCTCCTCGATGACCGCCTGCAGGTGCTCCCGGGTGTCGGCCAGCTCCTGGCGCAGGCGCGCGATCTCGTCCGCCGCCACCGCCGGCGGCATCCCGGCGATGCCTTCACCGGCGGGCAGGTCCGCCTGGACCGGGGTCTCCTCGAAGGAGATCAGGGTCACGCCCTCCGTCTCGTCCGGTCCGGAAACGCTACGCAGCATCAGGCGCACGCGCAGCACCCGGCCATCGAAACGTACCAGGGTCTCGCCGCCATGCAGGGCCTGGGCCTTTTCGAGCCGCATGCGGTAGCACAAGGCCTTGAGCTCACCCCGCAACTCCGGGATGCACAGGGCGAACACGGAAAAGTCGGCACGCTCGGCAGGCAGCTCGAAGTAACGCCGGCTGGCCCCGAAGAAATGCAGGGGGGCAAAGCCGGCATCCACCAGCACGCCAGGCGGCCCGTAGGCCTCGAGCATCATCTCCCGGCAGCGTGCCACCATGGCCTGCGAGCGCTCGGCACCGCCCGGCTCGGGCAACGCCGGCCGGACCAGCCGGTCGAGGGGGCCCGCCATACGTACGCTGCGGTGAGGGTGCCGCGTTGCAATGGACCTGCGCCTGTAAAGCTTGACGGCCGGATCGATGGCTTCGAAGAGACCCGCGGCATTGCCCGCCGATTCGGACTGCCCGAGCAGGAGCAGACCGGACGGGTTGAGGGCGAAGTGGAAGGTACGGATCAACTCGGCCTGCTGCTGCGCCTTGAAATAGATCAGGACGTTGCGACAGCTCACCAGATCCATGCGGATGAAAGGCGGATCACGGGTGAGGTCGTGCACGGAGAACACACACATTTCCCTGAGCACCTTGCTCACCCGCCACCCGCCCGCGTCGGCGCGGAACCAGCGGGACAGGCGCTCCCTCTCCAGGCCCGCCATGTCACCAGCCGCATACAGGCCGGCCCGGGCCGACTCGAGGGCCTCCTGATCGATGTCCGATGCGAAGACCCGCAGCTCCCGGCCGCCCAGCCGATCGCCCAGGACCTCGGCCACAAGAATGGCGATCGAGTAGGCCTCCTCGCCCGTCGCGCAGGCTGGCACCCAGATCCGCAGGGGTTCGCCTGCGGGCTTGCTCAGCAGCAGGGTGCGCAGTGCATCGGCCAGCGCCTCGAAGGCCTCTCCATCCCTGAAGAAGGACGAGACGGAGATCATGAAGCACTGCTGCAGCAAGCCCAGCTCCTCGGGATGCGCCTGCACGTGGGTCAGATAATCCACCAACCGCTCATGGCCAAGGCTGCGGCTTCGGCGCAAGGTCTGGCGGCGCAGGGTGTTCTCCTTGTAGCGCGCCAGGTCCACCCCGGTCTCGCTCGACACCAGCGCCAGCAGGGCATGCAGGGCGGCCGACTCCTCGGCCTCGCGCGTGGCGAGAAAGGTCTGCAGGCGGGCATCGAGGTTGTTGAGCCAATCCGCACACCACGCCAGATCGCCCTCGGTGGCCATGCCCAGCAGCATGCCACCCGCCGCACGCAGCGCAGCGGCGCCCTCGCCGGGCATGTCGGGCCGGGGCAGGACCGCCACCGCAGCGGCCCCGCGCTGGCTGACCAGGGATTCGAGCAGGCGGTCGACCGCCGGACGCCCCACTTCTTCCGCCCCCCTCTGGAAGACCTTCACGCCTTCCGCATCGACAATCATCTGATGCCCGGGCGGGCACAGGTGCACGCTGTCGGCCACCGCCGGACGATCGTCGCAGCCCTGGATGACATCCAGCGGGCAGACGGCAAGGGCCGCTGCCGGCAAGGGATCGGCCAGGATGAAGGCGATGCGGCCCTGCCGGCGCAGTCGCGACAGCAGTTGCACGACCAGACCTGGCGTCTCCGCAAAACCGCCGATGATCACCAGGTGGGGAATACGCTTGTCGCCCTTCTCCGGGGCCGGATTGTCTGTGACTCCCGTCATGGGCAAGGAAGGACACCGGGGTATGCAATGGGTAGTCGGATGGTATGCCGAAGCCCGGCGCTTGACCATCGGAATCCACCTTCCAGGATGCCCGCTTACCTCGGGAGAGGTAAGCCCTTGCGAAACGCTCCGGGACGTTCCATGATGGAACACCCACCCACCCGGAAGAGGCTCCCATGATTCGCAAGATTTCCCTTCTGCTCGCCCTCGCCCTCGGCTTTGCAGCCGGCGCCCAGGCCTGCGGTGAAAACGCCAAGCACTCCAAGCCGGACATGAGCAAGCCGGCCGCTCCGAAGACGGGCACCTGACGGATCAACAAGAACACCAGAGGCGCGTAAGCGCCCTTTTTTTCGATCGCCCTGCCTACACACCCACTAGAGGAGACAACCATGCATAACCGTACCCTGCGAGAGATCGTCGAGGGCCAGACCGTCATCTCGGCCCTGGCGGATACCAGCGTCCGGGCCGCGGCGATTGCCATGGCCAACAGCAAGGTCGGCGCCATCGTCGTCGTGGACGACAAGGGGCAGCTGGCCGGTCTGTTTACGGAGCGCGATGTGCTGAACCGGGTCGTCGCCAAGGGGCTGGATCCGGACAAGACGCCCCTGTCCGCAGTCATGACCAGCCAGTTGCAGGTCGCCGCGCCGGACAAGCCCCTGTCCCACGCGCTGCACATGATGTTCGAAGGCGGCTTCCGCCACGTGCCGGTGGTGGAAAACGGCCGCCCTATCGGCATGGTGTCGGCCCGCAATGCCCTCGGCCTGGAGATCTGCCAGTTCGAGAAGGAACTCGTCGAACGCGACCACATCGCAGAGATCCTGTAAGGCCACACACCTTCTCCCACGCGTCATGCATGAGCCCCGCAAGGGGCTTTTGCATCTGGAGTGTCGGCGCAGCCGGCGGCACAATCCGCCAGAAGCGTGCAGAAATCGCCTAAAATCGCGTTTTCTCCTCTGCAGACCCCCAATCCCATGTTTTCCGGAATCGTCGCCGCCACCGGCCGTATCCTGAACATCGCGCCGCTCGAAGAAGGCGTACGCCTCACGGTCGATGTCGGCACCCTTGAACTCGACGACGTGCAGCTTGGCGACAGCATCGCCAACAACGGCGTCTGCCTGACGGTCATCGCCCGGGAGGGCAACACCGTCCAGTTCGACGTGTCCCGCGAAACCCTCAACTGCACCGTGGGCCTGGCCGAACCCGGCGAAGTGAACCTCGAGAAGGCGCTGCGTCTGGCCGACCGCCTCGGCGGCCACCTGGTCACCGGCCACGTGGATGGCATCGGCGAGGTGGTCCGCTTCGCCCCCATCGGCGAGAGCCATGAGCTGGTCATCCGCGCCCCGGCCGAGCTGGCCGGCTATATCGCCCGCAAGGGCTCGGTCACCATCGACGGCGTCAGCCTCACCGTGAACCGGGTCGAGGGCCGCGAGTTCTCGATCAACCTGATCCCCCACACCGTTCAGGTCACCACCCTCAAGCGCCTGGCTGCCGGCAGCCGGGTCAACCTCGAAATCGACCTCATCGCCCGCTACGTTGAGCGTATGCAGGCCTGGCGCACCGTCGAACAGGGAACCCCCGCATGAGCGCACTTGCCCCCATCCAGGACATCATTGCCGACATCAAGGCCGGCCGCATGGTCATCCTCGTCGACGAGGAAGACCGTGAGAACGAAGGCGACATCGTCATCGCCGCCGAGTACATCACGCCCGAGGCCATCAACTTCATGGCCAAGCACGCCCGTGGCCTGATCTGCCTGACCCTCACCGAAGAACGCTGCCGCCAGCTGGGCATCAACCACATGGCGCGGGACAACCGCAGCCAGTTCAGCACCGCCTTCACGGTCTCCATCGAGGCGGCCGAGGGCGTCACCACCGGCATCTCCGCCGCCGACCGGGCGCGTACCGTGCAGGCCGCAGTGGCCCGCCATGCCAAGGCCGCCGACATCGTCCAGCCGGGGCACATCTTCCCGATCATGGCCAAGCCGGGCGGCGTGCTGATCCGCGCCGGCCACACCGAGGCCGGCTGCGACCTGGCCGGCATCGCCGGGCTGGAGCCCGCGTCGGTGATCTGCGAGATCATGAACGACGACGGCACCATGGCGCGCCTGCCCGAGCTGATCGAGTTCGCCCAGGTCCATGGGCTCAAGATCGGCGCCATCCGCGACCTGATCGAATACCGGGCGCGCACCGAGAAGCTGGTCGAGAAGGTCAGCGAGAAGACCGTGGAAACCGCCCACGGCCCGTTCCGCCTGTCCGCCTTCGAGGACAAGACCTCCGGCGACGTCCATCTGGCCATGGCGTATGGCACCATCGACCCCGAGGTCGAGACCCTGGTCCGCGTCCATGAGCCGGTATCGGTCCTCGACTTCCTGGACCCGGCCAGCGGCCGACACAGCTTCCCCGTGGACACCGCCCTGAAGCGCATCGTCAGCCACGGCCACGGCGTGATGGTCCTGCTCTACCGGCCGCAGACCGGTCAGGAGCTGCTGGCCCAGCTGTCCGGCGATCCGGTCGCCAACCGCCCGGCCCAGAAGTGGGATCCCCGCCTGTTCGGCATCGGCGCCCAGATCCTGGCCGAGCTCAAGGTCGGCAAGATGCAGCTGCTCGCCAGCCCCCGCAAGATTCCCAGCATGGCCGGCTTTGGCCTGACCGTCACCGGCCACGCGGCCCCCGGCGCCTGAGCCCGCCTCACAACAGGATTTACCATGCCCCGTTACGACAACATCCCTGAAATCGCCCCCAGCCTCGACGGCAAGGGCCTGCGCGTCGGCATCGTCATGTGCCGCTTCAACATCGACGTCTGCGAGGGCCTGCTGTCCTCCTGCACCGCCGAGCTGCAACGCCTCGGGGTTGCCGCCGCAGACATCACCATCGCCACCGTGCCCGGCGCCCTCGAGGCCCCGCTGACCCTGCAGGTGATGGCCCGCAGCGGCCGCTTCGACGCGCTGGTGGCCCTCGGCGCGGTGATCCGCGGCGAGACCTACCACTTCGAGCTGGTCTCCAACGAGCAGGGCGCCGGCATCACCCGCGTCACCCTCGACACCGGCGTGCCCATCGCCAACGGCATCCTCACCACCGAGGACGACGACCAGGCGCTGGCCCGCATGCAGGTCAAGGGCGCCGACTGTGCCCAGGCCGCCGTCGAGATGGCCCGACTGCTGAAGGCACTGGCATGAGCAACGCCATCAAGTCGCCCCGCCGCCGCGCCCGCGAGTTCGCCCTGCAGGGCGTGTACCAGTGGCTGCTGAGCCAGGCCCAGCTCACCTCCATCGAAAGCCAGATGGCCGAAGTGAGCGGCTTCGACAAATGCGACCGGGACCTCTTTCTCGGCCTGCTGCGCGGCACCATCTCCAATGCGCCCGAACTGCAGGTGGGCTTCGCCCCGTACATCGAACGCCCGCTCAACGAGCTGTCGCCGATCGAACGGGGCATCCTGCTGATCTCCACCTTCGAGCTGATCCACCGCCCCGAGACCCCCTACCGGGTCATCATCAACGAGGCCATCGAACTGGCCAAGGGCTACGGTGGCACCGATGGCCACAAGTTCGTGAACGGCGTGCTCGACAAGCTGGCCGCCCGCGTCCGCACCGACGAAGTCGAGGCCAACGCGCAGCAGCGCCGCGCCGCCCGCAACGGCAACCCGGGCTGACCCCGGCGCGACGCCGACGGTCATCCGCATCGACACGATGCCTTCCGAGTTCGCCCTGATCCGTCGCCACTTCACCCGCCCGGCCCGTCACACGGACCTGGCGGTGGGGGACGACGCGGCGCTGATCCGCCCGGCGCCCGGCATGCAGCTGGCCATCTCCACCGACATGCTGGTGGCCGGCACCCATTTCTTCGCCGACACCGACCCGGAAGGGCTGGGCTGGAAGACGCTGGCCGTCAACGTCTCGGACATCGCCGCGATGGGGGCCCAGCCCCGCTGGGTGGTGCTGGCAGCCAGCCTGCCGGCCGCCGACGAAGCATGGATCGAGGCCTTCGCCCGGGGCTTCTTCGCCTGCTGTGAAACCTTCGGGATCGACGCCATCGGCGGCGACACCACCCGCGGCCCCCTCAACCTGTGCCCCACCATCTTTGGCGAGGTGCCCTTCGGGCAAGCCATCACCCGCAGCGGCGCCCGCCCCGGTGACGACCTGTGGGTATCGGGCGCCCCCGGCCGGGCAGCCCTCGGCCTGGCCCACCTGCAAGGCCGGACGACGCTCGCTGCGCCCCATCTGGACGATTGCCTGGCCGCCCTGCACCGCCCGCAGCCCCGGGTCGCCCTCGGGCTGGCCCTGCGGGGCATCGCCAGCGCCATGCTCGACGTGTCCGACGGATTGCTCGGCGACCTCGACCACATCCTCGAGCTGTCCGGCGTGGGGGCCGAGATCGACCACACCGCCCTCCCCCTCGCCCCCCTGGTTGCCGCCTGCGGCGATGCCGCTCTCGCCCTGCAGGCCTGCACCGCCGGTGGCGACGACTACGAACTGCTGTTCTCGGCACCAGCGGACAGGCGGGACGCACTGAACACCCTGCAGGACACGCTGCAGCTGCCCCTGCACCGCATCGGCCGGCTGACCGCCGACGCCCGCCAGGTCAGCCTGCGCCATACCGACGGCCGTCTCGAAACGCTGGCCGCCAGCGGATACGACCACTTCGGCCGCAGCCCATGAAGCCGACCCCACGCTTCCTGATGTCCGATCCGGCGCACTTCGTCGCCCTCGGCTTCGGCTCCGGGCTGTGCCCCAAGGGCCCGGGCACCGCCGGCACCCTGGCCGGCTGGCTGCTCTACCCCCTGGTCAGCGCCTCCCTGACCGACGGCCTGTTCGGAGGGCTGCTGCTGGCATCCTTCCTGTTCGGCATCCTGGCCTGCGAAAAGACCGGCCGCGCCCTGGGCGTGGCCGACCACGGCAGCATCGTCTGGGATGAGATCGTCGCGATCTGGCTGGTGCTCTGGCTGAGCCCCGACAGCCTGGCCTGGCAGGCCACCGCTTTCGTCCTCTTCCGCTTCTTCGACATCGTCAAGCCACAACCCATCCGCTGGGTGGACGAACACACCCGCGGCGGCTTCGGCGTGATGCTCGACGACCTGCTGGCCGCCGGCTACACCCTGCTGGCCCTGGCCCTCCTCGTAAGGATCTTCGACTGATGGACGCCCAACTCGAAACCCTGTCGCGCATCGTCGGCGATCACCTGCAAAGCCGCGGCTGGCGCCTCGCCACCGCCGAATCGTGCACCGGCGGCTGGGTGGCCGAGGTGGTCACCGCCACCGCCGGCAGCTCGCACTGGTTCGACAGCGGCTTCATCACCTATTCCAACGATGCCAAGGTGGCGCTGCTGGGCGTCTCGCCCATGACCCTGGCACGTCATGGCGCGGTCAGCGAGAACACCACTGCCTCGATGGTCAAGGGCACCCTGGAACGCACCGAGGCCGACGTCGCCTTGTCGATCTCGGGCATCGCCGGCCCCGGCGGCGGGTCGGCCGACAAGCCGGTCGGCACCGTCTGCTTCGGCTGGGCGCGCACCGGCGAAGCCCCCCAGACAGCGACCTGCCACTTTGACGGCGACCGGGAGTCGGTACGCCGCCAGGCCGTCGTCTTCGCCCTTGAAGAACTCCTCCGCCGCTATCGCTGACAGGCCTTTTCCGGAGAACAGAGCCGCAAAGGGTGGACCTCCCGCAATAACTGTATAAAATGACAGTTATGCGCAAGCATGCTTCGTACCCGGCATTGCGCGTCCACCCGCACGCAAACTCTGTGCCATAATCTCCAAAACCCTTTAAGCAAGGAATACGACACATGGATGACAACAAGGCCAAGGCCCTCGCCGCCGCGCTTTCGCAGATCGAAAAGCAGTTCGGCAAGGGCTCGATCATGCGCCTCGGCGACGGCGAGGTCGAAAGCGACATCCAGACCGTTTCCACGGGCTCCCTCGGCCTCGACATCGCCCTCGGCATCGGCGGCCTGCCCCGCGGCCGTGTCGTCGAGATCTACGGTCCCGAATCCTCCGGCAAGACCACCCTGACCCTCCAGGTCGTCGCCGAGATGCAGAAGCTCGGCGGCACCGCGGCCTTCATCGACGCGGAGCACGCCCTCGACGTCACCTACGCCCAGAAGCTCGGCGTCAATATCGGCGACCTGCTGATCTCCCAGCCCGACACCGGCGAACAGGCCCTCGAGATCGCCGACATGCTGGTCCGCTCCGGCGGCGTGGACGTGGTCATCATCGACTCCGTGGCAGCGCTCACCCCCAAGGCCGAAATCGAAGGCGAGATGGGCGACCAGCTGCCCGGCCTGCAGGCGCGCCTGATGTCCCAGGCCCTGCGCAAGCTCACCGCCAACATCAAGCGGACCAACACCCTGGTGATCTTCATCAACCAGATCCGCATGAAGATCGGCGTGATGTTCGGCAGCCCCGAGACCACCACCGGCGGCAACGCCCTCAAGTTCTACGCCTCCGTGCGCATGGACATCCGGCGCATCGGCACGATCAAGAAGAACGACGAGGTGATCGGCTCCGAGACCAAGGTCAAGGTCGTCAAGAACAAGGTCGCCCCGCCGTTCCGCGAGACCCTCTTCGACATCCTGTACGGCGAGGGCACCTCGCGCGAGGGCGAGATCATCGATCTGGGCGTGATCCACAAGTTCGTGGACAAGTCCGGCGCCTGGTATGCCTACAATGGCGAGAAGATCGGCCAGGGCAAGGACAACGCCCGCGAGTTCCTGAAGGCCAACCCGCACATCGCCCGCGAGATCGAGAACAAGATCCGCGTGGCCTGCAACCTGCCCGAGATGGCCGTCATCGCACGCGCCCCCGCGGCAGCGGCCGCCGAGTAAGACCCCGGGCAATCCATGGCCGCCAGCCTGCACGAACGTGCCCTGCGTTGCCTGGCCCAGCGGGAGCACTCCCGCGTGGAGCTGGCACGCAAGCTGGGCGGCCTGGGCAGCGAGGACGAAGTCAATTCCGAGCTCGACCGTCTGGCCGAGCTCGGCCTGCTTTCCGACGCCCGCTTTGCGGACGCCTATGTAAGAGCCAAGGCCAGCCGCTTCGGCGCCTCCCGCCTGCGCCTGGAGCTGTCCCGGCGCGGTGTGGCAGCGGAGCTGATCGGCGAGGCCATCGAGGACAACTGCGGCGACAGCGAACTGGAACGGGCGCGGGATGTGATCCGGCGCAAGTTCTCCAATGCGCCGGCGGATCAGCGGGAATGGGCCCGCCAGGCACGTTTCCTTCAAGGTCGTGGTTTTTCCACCGAAATAATACGTAGAGTCCTGAAAGAACACCCCGGCGATGAGCCTGCTTAAAGTCAGCAACCTGCGCAAGAAGTACAAGGCCCGTACCGTCGTGCACGACGTTTCCTTCGACGTCGGCAGCGGCGAAGTGGTGGGACTGCTCGGCCCCAACGGCGCGGGCAAGACCACCTGCTTCTACATGATCGTCGGCCTGGTGGCCGCCGACGGTGGCGAGATCACCCTCGACGATCAGGTGCTGACCCATCGCCCCATCCACCAGCGCGCGCGCCTGGGTCTCTCCTACCTACCCCAGGAGATGAGCGTCTTTCGCAAGCTCACCGTGGCCGAGAACATTCAGGCCGTGCTCGAGCTGCAGAAGCTGGACAAGGCCCGCATGGCCCAGCGCCTGGACGAGTTGCTCGAAGAACTGGGCATCGACCACCTGCGCGACAGCACCGCCATCTCCCTGTCGGGCGGCGAGCGCCGGCGCTGCGAGATCGCCCGGGCCCTGGCCACCGATCCCCGGCTGATCCTGCTCGATGAACCCTTTGCCGGTGTCGACCCGATCGCCGTGATCGACATCCAGAAGATCATCCGCTTCCTCAAGGAGAAAGGCATCGGCGTGCTGATCACCGACCACAATGTGCGCGAGACCCTGGGGATCTGCGACCGCGCCTTCATCATCAACGCCGGCGAAGTCCTGGCCAGTGGACGGCCCGACGAGATCGTTCACAACGAGCAGGTTCGCCAGGTGTATCTCGGCGAGCACTTCCGGCTCTGACGGCCGAGACGACCCATGAAGCCAAGCCTTCAGCTCAAACTCTCCCAGCACCTTGCGCTGACTCCGCAACTCCAGCAGTCGATCAAGCTGCTGCAGCTGTCCACGCTCGAGCTCAACCAGGAAATCGAGAAAATCCTTCTCGAGAATCCCATGCTCGAACGGGAAGAGCCCGAAGGTGACCTCGGTTCGAGCCGCATGGAGGCCCCTGCGCCCGTCGCGCCGGCAGGCAGCGAGGCCGCCCAGGAGCGGGAGCAGGAGCAATCCCGGGAGGCCGAGCGCGAACGCGAAGTCGACCCGGACTTTGACAACTCCGGTGAGGCCGGTGAATGGCAGGCCGCCGGTAGCGGTGGCCAGCGCGACGATGACGACGACACGGACTTCCAGGAGTTCCAGGCGGCCCTGCCATCCCTGCGCGACCACCTGGACGCGCAGATCGCCCTGACCCCCCTGTCAGACCGCGATCGTGCCCTGGTCCGCTTCCTGATCGAAGCCCTCGATGATGACGGCTATCTCGCCCAGGACCTCGAAGACCTGCTGCCCCTGCTGCCACCCGAGCTCGAGATCGAGCTGGACGACCTCAAGATCGCCCTGTGCCAGATCCAGAGCCTGGACCCGGCCGGTATCGGCGCCACCGACGTGGCCCAGTGCCTGGGCCTGCAGCTGCAGGCCCTCCCGCCGAGCGACGCCCGCGAGCTTGCCCGGGCCATCGTCGCCAACCACCTGGAACTCCTGGCGGCCCGCGACTTCCTCAAGCTCAAGCGGGCCCTGCGCTGCAACGACGAAGCCCTGCGCGAGGCCCACGCCCTGATCCTGAGCCTCAACCCCCGGCCGGGCGCCCAGTTCTCCCAGGCCGACACCCGCTATGTGGTGCCCGACGTGGTGGTGCGCAAGCTGCGCAACAACTGGGTGGTCAGCCTCAACCCGGACGCCATGCCGCGGCTGCGCGTCAATCAGCTGTATGCCCAGATCCTGCGCGACAACCGGGGCGCCAGCGGCTCCCTGTCGAGCCACCTGCAGGAAGCCCGCTGGCTGATCAAGAACGTCCAGCAACGTTTCGAGACCATCCAGCGCGTCTCGCAAGCGATCGTTGACCGCCAGCGCCAGTTCTTCGATTATGGCGATGTGGCGATGCGTCCGCTTACCCTGCGGGAGATCGCCGAGCAGCTGGATCTACACGAATCCACCGTTTCCCGGGTGACCACCCAAAAGTACATGGCCACGCCGCGGGGTATTTTCGAATTCAAGTATTTTTTCGGCAGTCACGTTGCCACCGACAGTGGTGGGGCCGCCTCTTCGACAGCGATTCGGGCGCTGATTCGCCAGCTCGTGGGGGCGGAAGACAAGAAGAAACCCTTGTCCGACGCGAAGATTGCCGAGTTGTTAGGCCAGCAGGGTATCGTGGTCGCTCGCCGGACCATTGCAAAATACCGCGAGTCCCTCGACATCCCGCCGGTCAGTCTGCGCAAATCCATCTGACAGAAAGGTAACAGTCATGAACCTCAACATCACGGGGCATCACGTCGAAGTCACGCCGGCCATCCGCGAGTACGTCTCTGCCAAGCTCGACCGCGTCATCCGGCATTTCGACAACGTCACCAGCGTCGGCGTGATCCTCTCGGTGGAAAAGCTGCGTCAGAAGGCCGAAGTCACCGTGCACGTCCGCGGCAAGGACATCCATGTCGAGAGCGAAGACTCCGACATGTACGCCGCCATCGACGCCCTGACTGACAAGCTGGATCGCCAGGTTCTCAAGTACAAGGACAAGACTGGCGACCACGGCCATGACTCGCTGAAGCAGCACCTCGCCGAGTCCTGATCGTCCGCATAAGCAAGACTCTTTTCCCCGGGACCGTTGTGGCTATAATGCGCCCCAACTGACACACAACGGCCCCGGCGGCCCCCGCCTCCGGATCACGGAATCGCACTCCACCGGAAACCTGTATCGGCCCCGCCGACTGCAGGAGAATCCATCAATGAATCTCATCGCCAAACTCCTGCCTCCGGCCAATGTGGTCGTCGGCCTCGAGGCGAGCAGCAAGAAGCGTGCTTTCGAGCAGGCCGGCCTGCTGTTCGAGAACAATCACGGCATCGGCCGCAGCACGGTCTTCGACAGCCTCTTCGCCCGCGAAAAGCTGGGATCCACGGGCCTGGGCCAAGGCATCGCCATTCCCCACGGCCGTATCAAGGGCCTCAAGGATGCGCTCGGCGCCTTCATCCGGCTGGCCGAACCCGTCCCCTTCGATGCCCCGGACGGACGCCCGGTGAGCATGCTGTTCGTGCTGCTGGTACCCGAGCAGGCCAACGAACACCACCTGCAGCTGCTCTCCGAGCTGGCACAGATGTTCAGTGACCGCCCCTTCCGCGAACAACTGATGAGCGCGCCGGACGCACTCTCAGCCCACGCCCTCTTCGCCAACTGGGGTAGCGATGCGCCAGACAACGGTAGCCCGGCTGTTTGACGACAACCTGGAGCGCCTGAGGCTGCGGCATATCTGCGGCAGCCTCGACACCCGCATTTCGGTCTCCGAAGACCGCATCTGGCCCGCCGACATGGTCGGCCACCTCAACCTGATCCACCCCGACCGCCTCCAGATCCTGGGGTCCTCCGAGGTCGCCTGGGCCCGCCGCCAGACCCGCGAGAAGGTCATCCACCACGTCAGGGAGATCCTCTCCTACGCGCCACCGGCACTGATCGTCGCCGACGACGAGGACATCCCGAGCATCATCCGCACCCTCTGCGCCAACGAGGATGTGGCTCTGTTCGCAAGCCCGCTGCCGTCGGCCAACGTGATCGACAACCTGCGCAGCTACCTGTCCCGCAAGCTGGCGGAGCGGGTGGCCCTGCACGGTGTGCTGATGGACGTGCTGGGGCTCGGCGTATTCATCACCGGCGACTCCGGTGCCGGCAAGTCCGAGCTCGCCCTCGAGCTGATCTCCCGCGGCCATGGCCTGGTCGCCGACGACATCGTCGAATTCTCGCGCATCGCCCCCACCGTCCTCGAAGGGCGCTGCCCGGAGCTCCTCCAGGACGTGATCGAGGTCCGCGGCCTCGGCATCCTCAATATCCGCACCATTTTTGGCGAAACCGCCTGTCGCCGGAAGATGAAGCTCAAGCTGGTGGTCCATCTGCAACGGCGCCAGCCCGGACAGGAAGATCCGCTGCGCCTGAGCCACGACACGGAGCAGCAGCTCATCGTAGGCGTACCCGTCCGGCGGGTCGTGCTGCCGGTGGCCGCAGGCCGCAACCTGGCCGTCCTGCTCGAAGCCGCGGTGCGCTCGACCATCCTGCTGTTGCGCGGAATCGACTCCACCCAGGAGTTCGTCGATCGCCAGCAGCGGGCCATGGAGCAAGGGCTCTAAGGCACTCCGGCGCCAGCTTCACACTATTTATCCGAAGTCCGGCCTACCTCCGCGGACCGACGGTCAACGCCGTGAAGGATGCGCCGTTTATGATGCTGTAGCAGTTCCCAAAATCGCCCTTACGAGGAGTGGCCTGATGAAAAAACTGATCCTTGGCGTCGCCGTAACCCTGCTCTCCGCCAGCCTGGCACCCACGGCCTTCGCCGCCACCGAGCAGCAGAACAAGATGAAGGAGTGCAACGCCTCCGCCACCGACAAGAAGGGTGACGAGCGCAAGGCCTTCATGAAGCAGTGCCTGTCTGCCAAGCCTGCCGCCAAACCCACCCAGCAGGACAAGATGAAGTCCTGTAACAAGGAAGCCGGCGAAAAAGCCCTGAAGGGCGATGAGCGCAAGGCCTTCATGAGCAGCTGCCTGAAGGGCTGAAGCCCCGCGTCCAGCGCGTGCATCAGACACAACGGGCCGCATCTGCGGCCCGTTTTCGTGAACGCGCTTCCCGGGTAATCAGGCCAGGGCGAAGGCCACCGCATCGGACATGTTCTCGGCTGGCGAGAAGCCACAGCCAATGTGGCCCTGCTCGCCCAGGATGAACTCGTCCCGCTTGATGCACAGCTCCGCCCGCCCCTGCTCGAGCAGATAGGTACCGTTGGTGCTGGTATCCGCCAGGTAGAAGAGCCCTCCGCGCAACTCGATGCGGGCATGCTGACGGGACACGCGGGGATCCGGAATCACGATGTCGTTGCCCGTCTCCCGCCCGAAGAGGAGCGTCGGGTGGGCCGCATCGATGCACCAGCTGCGGCCGCGAAAGCTCACATTGAGGGTCTTGTGGGCCTGTATGGCGTCGAGGCGCAACTCGGCGGGCGTCGGCGGCAGCGCCTCGCCCAGTTCGAGGGCGGGAAAAGGCACGTTGCCGTCGTTGTCCTCCAGACGCCCAAGCATTCTGCGCATGGAAGGTGACAGGGCCTGGCCGAACCCTTCCGACACGGCAATGGTATCGGGACTCTGACTGGAGACCAGCCAGGCCGCCAGGGATTCAGGCTTCTCGAGGGCACTCTCCGCATCCGCCTCCAGCACCACGCCGGCCCGCAGCACCAGCTTGATGCCACTCATCGGCGGCAGCGCCCGGACGCGCTCGCGCATCTCCCGGGCAGCCAGCAGGGCCGAATCGGCGTCGAGGAAACGCGCCACCACCACGTCCGTCCGGACCTGAAGATCGATAGCGGAATAAGCCTCGGCGCAACGGGACATGCGATTCAGGCAACGCTCGACAGCGTAGCCTGCCTCCGCCGCTCCCAGACGGCCGGCCAGCCGGTCGCCTCCCGCGACATCGGCATACACGAGACTCGGGGCCTGGACACGCTCATTCATGCTTGCGAACTCCGGCAATACCTGGCGACTCGTCCGGGCCGGGACGAGTCATGGATGCTAGCCTTTCCAGATTCCGATCGGAATCGCATCGCCCACCACATGCTCGGTGGGCAGATCGGGGGCGTCAAAAACGATGTCACCCTGCTCAACATTTGTAGCACAGGAGACACCACGGAAGTCAAAGAGCTCGTTGTCCGCGAGGTGCGAAGGCACCACGCTCCTGAGGGCATTGCCGATCGAGTTGATGCGCCCCGGGAAGCGGGCATCCCAGTCCCGCAGCATAGCCTTGATCTGCTTGCGCTGGGCATTCTCCTGGCTGCCGCACAGGTTGCACGGGATGATGGGATATTCCATGCCCCGGGCGAAACGCTCGATATCCTTCTCGGAACAGTATGCCAGCGGGCGGATGACCACGTTCTGCCGGTCGTCGCTGACCAGCTTGGGCGGCATGGACTTCATCTTGCCCGCAAAGAACATGTTCAGGAACAGGGTCTCGATCATGTCGTCGCGGTGATGGCCCAGGGCGATCTTGGTGGCACCGATCTCTTTTGCAGTGCGGTAAATGATGCCGCGGCGCAGCCTCGAGCAGAGCGAACAAGTCGTCTTACCCTCAGGAATTTTTTCCTTGACGATTTTGTACGTATTCTCGGTGACGATCCGGTATTCCACCCCGAGGGACTCGAAATAGGCCGGCAGAACATGATCCGGGAAGCCGGGCTGCTTCTGGTCCAGGTTCATCGCCACGATGCGGAAGTCGATCGGCGCCCGCTCCCGCAGTGCGAGGAGGATGGACAGCAGCGAAAACGAATCCTTGCCACCGGAGACGCAGACCATCACCACGTCACCGTCCGAGATCATGTTGTAGTCCCCAATGGCCTCGCCCACCTTTCGCTCAAGGAATTTCTTGAGGCGCAGGAAGGTGTTTGAATGGCGCGACTCCTTTTCCGGGACGTCTGCGGTCAGGAGATCGTCAACTGCCACTGCATGTTCCATGTTGTTCCAGTATTCAAATATTATAGTTCGTCCGGGTATTGCCCCGTCCGAATCAAGTGTTAAAGAATCTATAGATGGGCGCTGCGGCCGCCATCCACCGCCAGGATCTGCCCGGTGATGTAGGGTGCCTCCAGCAGCAGGAAGACCACGCTGCGGGCGATGTCCGCGGGCGCCCCGACCCGCCCCAGCAAGGTGTGCCGCACAATGGCGTCACGCTCCTCGGGCGGGAACTGGCCGTCGTCCGGCCATTCGATGGCTCCCGGCGATACCCCATTGACCCGCACCTCGGGGGCCAGCTCCACGGCCAGGGCGCGGGTCAGGCCCAGCAGGCCCGCCTTGGCCGCGCAGTACACGGGATAGCCCTTCAGCGGACGCTCCGCATGGATGTCCACGATATTGACGATCCCGCCACGGCTCGCCCGCAGATAGGGTGCGGCAGCCTGGGACAGGAACAGCGGAGCCTTGAGGTTGGAGCCCATCAGGTCGAACCAGGCCGCCTCGTCGATCTCGCCCAGGGCGGTCGGAAAGAAACTCGAAGCATTGTTGACCAGCCCGTCCAGCCGCCCGAACGCAGCCGCAGCCCGCTCCACCAACCCTGCCAACGCCACGCTGTCGAGCAGGTCGGCCTGCAGGACCCGGGCCGAATCCGGCCGCTGGGCGTTGAAGCCTGCGGCCAGCGCCTCGGCCTCGGCACCGGAGCGACGACAATGCAGGACCACACGCGCACCCGCAGCATGCAGGTGGCGCGCGATCTCGGCGCCGACACGACGGGCCGCACCAGTAACCAGGACGACGGGAGCAGAGGCTTCAGACTTCATCGGTTCAGGAATGGGACATCAGCGAAAGGATTGCAATGATACGGTGCGTCGGCCCCGCCGGGACACCTGGCTGGGCGGGTAGAATGCGGGCTTTTCCGCGCGACCCATCCCATGAAGCTCCCCCAGCCCTCGCCTGAAGCCCTTGAACAGAGCGACCGCCTCGTCGCCCGGCTGCACTCGCTGATCGATGCCGAGGGAGGCTGGATCTCGTTCGCCACCTACATGGCCGAAGCCCTCTACGCCCCCGGAGTCGGTTACTACAGCGGAGGCGCCCGCAAATTCGGGCCTGGCGGCGACTTCATCACCGCCCCGGAACTCACCCCCCTGTTCGGCCAGGCGCTCGCCGCGCAGGTCGAACAGATCATGGCCCTGTCAGCCCCCCACCTCATCGAAGCCGGAGCTGGCACCGGCCTGCTGGCGGCCGATCTGCTGCTCGAACTTGAACATCGTGGCGCGCTGCCTGAAACCTACTCGATTCTCGAGGTCTCCGGCGAGCTGCGGGAACGCCAGTTCGACACCCTGGCCCAGAAGGCCCCCCACCTGGCCAGCCGGGTAAAGTGGCTGGACGGCATGCCCGAGCGCTTCTCCGGCGCGCTGGTCGCCAATGAGGTGCTGGATGTGATGCCCGTCCACTTGATCGCCTGGCGCCCCGAAGGCATCTTCGAGCGCGGCGTGGCCCGTGCCGAATCGGGCGGCTTCGCCTGGGCCGACAAACCCGCCACGGGCCGCGTCGCCGCCGCCGCCGCGGCCCTCGAGATCCCCCTTCCCGAAGAAGGCGAGTACGTCAGCGAGCTCAATCTGGCCGGCCGTGCCTGGATTGCCGAATGGGCCGCGCGCCTCGAGAAAGGTGCATTGCTGCTGGTGGACTACGGCTACCCGCGGGCCGAGTACTACCTCAGCAGCCGCAGCACCGGCACCCTGCTCTGCTATTTCCGGCACCACGCCCACGGCGATCCCTTCCTGTGGCCGGGGCTGAACGACATCACGGCCTTCGTGGACTTCACCGCGGTGGCCGAGGCCGGCTTCGAAGCGGGCCTGGATGTGCTGGGCTATGCCGACCAGGCCAACCTGCTGTTCAACTGCGGGATTCTGGAATGCCTGTCACGCCGCGCCCCGGAAGAAGGGGCGGACTACATCCGGGCAGCCAAGGCCGTGCAGCGCCTCACCGGCCCACATGAAATGGGGGAACTGTTCAAGGTCATCGCCCTGGGCAGGGACATCGACCAACCACTGATCGGCTTCCTGCGCGGCGATCGGCTCCACACGCTGTAGCGCCGGCGCCCCCCTGCGCCGCTGCCCCTCACGGGCGGGCGGCAGGGGGCATGAGGGTTATTCCTGGAAGCGGTAGACCGCGCTCAGGAAGGCATCCACGTCAGTCGGCACAAAGTGCCGCTCAGGCGGATTTGCCGGGATTTCCTGCAGGCCAAGCGCCAGCTCGGGCGGCAGCGGGTTGGCATTGAGCACCTCTTCGCCATAGGCCAGACCGGGATCGTCTTCCGGGTCGGTATAGGTGCGGGCACCACTTTCCATGTCCATGCAGATCACCATTTCGGCCTCCGTTCGGGGTGGGGGGAGCAGCCCCCCCTGGTTAGCTTAACGGCGGCAGCCTTCGAAGGTTGAAGGAAACTCGGCCGACGCTCCGGAGAACCCTCCCCGGAAACCTGCCTCGCGCATGGTTCAAGCATGGGTCAGCCCGGCACGCCAGGCAATGACGAACTTCACAACGGCGGATCGATTACTGCAATGTTACAGATCCAGCGTCTTCAGCCAGGCCACGATGGGATCGGCGGCCCGCTGCCAATCCGACTCCATCATCATGCCGTGCCCCAGCCCGGGCAGGATGAGCGCCTCCACCCCGTAGCGCTGGGCGGTCATGCGGACCTGGTCCGGCGGAATCAGCACGTCGTGCTCGGCACCCATCACCAGCATCGGCGGCACCTGCATGCGCGACAGATAGGGCAGGTCGAACAGGGACATGTCCCAGATCGCCCGGTGGGACTCGGGCTGGCAGAGGTGGTAGTAGCGCTGCAGCCGCTCCAGTTCGATGGCCTCATGGAAGAGGGCATGGCGCAAGGTTTCCATCTGGGGCTGGCCACCACCCATGATGCGGTTCAGGTCACCCAGCAGACCCGGCTTGGAGAAAGCCAGACCAAAGGCCGAGCCCAGCAGACCTTGCGGCGGAACCGACGAGAGCAGCGCCACCGCCGGAGCCGAGTGCTTCTCCAGGTATTTCTGGACCACCATGCCGCCCATGGAATGGCCAATCAACACCGGCGCGACGGGCAGCTTGCCGGCCACCTCGGCCACGTCATCCACGTAGTCGGCGATCGAGAAGCTGTCGAGATAGGCCCGCCCACGGCTGCCGCCATGGCCGGACAGGGAGATCGCGTAGGCCGTGTAGCCCTGGCTGGCGAAATACTTCAGGAAATACTCGTCCCAGCACCATGCACCCGCATAGGCACCATGCACGAACAGCAGGGGCGTCTCGCAGGAGGGGTTGGAAGGGGCGCAGCAGAGGACTTCGAGGTCACCAAAGCGGGATCGGTTCATGCGGCCACTCCAGAACAGGTCGCTTGGGCAGAAGTGGCGATGAGGGGGAGAATCATGGGTTGTTCTGGGTTATGTGTTATCACGACACGGTACCGTACCCGCTTCTTGCGGCAAAGCACAAAAGTCGCCGGATCACGCTCATCCACGTTTAAATTGAGGGTTTTTACCCAGGCAGGTAACCGGAAATGCTGAAGTGGCTACTCGCCATCGTCGTGATCGCCGTCGTCTCGGGCTTCGGCGCCAGCCTGAGGACCCGGCGCTGGCGGCTGGGTCACCTGCCCGGTGACATCCATTTCGACCTGTTCGGGCGGCACATCCACATCCCGCTGACGAGCACCCTGCTGCTCTCCCTGCTGGTGGGCCTGCTGATCCGCTGGCTCTGACCCCCCCCTGGCCGCCGTCCCTGGGGCTCGGCAGCCAGTGTTCACTCCAGCGGCGCCCGAACCGCGAAGGTCACGCTGTCGAGCACCTGCCCTTCGGAGGACACCAGCTCGAGCACATGCCGGCCGGCCAGCGGCCGCCAGGCCGTACGCAGGCCGTTGCCGCCCGTGATCCGCTCGCCGTTGAGGCGCCACCAGGCTCCCGGCGGCGCATGCACGGCGTCGAGCATGACGCGGTAGCCAGGATCGTCCGCGATGGCCATGGCATCGACGAGCATGCCATTGAGGGGATGGCTGATGCGTGCAAGGCTGCGCGGCGGGCTGACCCTTTCGGTTTCCGTGCCCCGGATGAACCACTCGCGGCGTGCATTCTCGAGGGGCGGCTCGAACACCACCAGGCTGGACACCACGCCCGCCGGGGGCCACGGCCGCAGCGGGGGCGCCCCCTTGTGCAGCCCGCGCATCACCTCATGCCAGACCTGCCCCGCCGCCAGCGCGGCACTCCGGCTGGAGGAGACCCACAGGGCCAGCGTGTAACGCTCGGAGAACCCGACCGCGATGGCGTCCCGACCGTCCGGCGAGTACTGCCTGTAAATGAAGGGCAGCCCCGCCCCGTCCTCATCCGGCTCGACCAGCACATCGCTGACGATGAAGGCGGTCTCCGGCCGCAGCAGGCGCCTGGGCTGCCGTTCGCCGAAAGCAGGCACCCAGCGCGGCGCCAGCCACTGTCCACCACTCGCCAGGCTGCGATACAAGCCGGCCAGCTGCATCAAGCCAAGGTCCGGTGTGCCGCTACGGCCGACCTCCACCTCGGCCAGACGCAGGCGCTCAGCCAGCCCCTCGCCGAACAGGCGCATCAGGTTGGCTGCCGGATCGGGCATGCCCTCGGCCAGCGCCCGCCGCACGCTGACCCACATGCGCTCGTCCGGCGTGGTGGGCGCGTGATTGGAGAGCGGCTCTTCGAGCAGGCTTGCCGCCGTGACCAGACGGCGCTCGATGGCCAGGCCATATACGAAGGGCTGGAACAGGCTGCCCGCCGGGCGAGGCACCTGGGCCTGATCCACTTGGCTGCCATCCAGGGCGCCCACGTAGGCCAGGATGTCGCCCGAAAGGTTGTCCACCACGACACCCGCCGCCTGCTCGCCGACCCCCGGCTTGCGCAGGGCTGCCAACAGGGTGCGCTGCAGATCGGCGTCCAGGGTCGTCGTCAGGCGCTCCCCCGGATGGGTCAACAGCAGCCGGGCGGCATGGGGCGCCAGATCCCAGCGCGGGGTGGAGGACGGGCGATCCAGGCTGGACTGGGCCAGCCGCTGCACCGCCGTGCAGGCTGCCGGCGCCCCCACCCGCTCGGCCAGCACGCAGGCACGACGCCCGACGACCTCGGGCCGCGCATTGGGGCCCCGCAGCAGCACCGCCAGGATCAGGGCTTCGGGCCGCCCCAGCTCGCCCGGCGTCTTGTTGAAGAGGGCCCGCGACGCTGCATGAACCCCCTGCAGATCGCTCCGGAAGGGGGCCAGATTGAGGTAGGCCTCGAGGATCTGCTCCTTGCTCCAGCGGGCCTCGAGCGCCTGGGCGGCGAAGGCCTGGTCCCATTTCTGCCCGATCGAGCGGCGGGGCAGGCCACCGCGGCCCAGGGCGAGGTCCGGATCGAGTAGTCCGGCCAGTTGCATCGACAGGGTGGACGCGCCCCGCTTCCGCTCATACCAGAGGTTGTGCCACAGGGAACCGGCGAAGGCTCGCCAGTCCACCCCGGAGTGCTCGAAGAAGCGCTTGTCCTCGGCGGCCAGCAAGGCCTCCTTGAGGGACGGCGAAAGGCTGTTGAGCCCCACCCATTCGAGCCGTCGCACGGTCATGTCGAGGCGGCGCTCTGCGATGGGCGTGCCATCGCGGGCCAGCAGCACGGCCACCGAGGGCCTGGCCCCGGCACGCACCTCGGTGAAGGCGGGCACGGGATGCACCGCCCAGGCCGGCACGACCAGGCACCACATCAGGACACACCAGGCCCAGCGACGGGCAGGCGGGATCAGGATGAAGGGCAGGCGCAGACTGGGCATGAGTGGGCGGCATTGTATGCCGCGAAGCCACATGCCGAAGGCGGTATTACTGACGCTCTCCGGTGGAGAAACTGTCAATCTTGGTGTCCTTGTTCGATAGCCGGGCCTTCACGGCCGCCACCCGAGCGGCATGCACCGACTCGGCGATCCTGGACTTGTCCGCCAGGCTGCGGGCAATCGCCCCCGCATCCACCCCGCGCACGGCCGCCAGGGCATCGAGCAGGTGCTGCTGCTGGGGATAGGGCCTGGCCTCGAGGCCGGCCCGCCCCTGGGCATCGCAGACACAGGCGTCGAGCATGGCCGTGAAGCGCTCCGGGCGGCGCAGACCGTCGCAGCGCTCGATCAGCTTGACCATGGTCTCCGGCCGCAGTTGCAGGGCCTGGTGCACGATGCCGTGCTCGCGGGCCGTCATGAGGGCCAGATCGCGGCAGTCGGCGGGGCTCTTGAGGCGCTCGCAGACCTGGCGGGCAAGCCGCTCGCTGGCGGCCTCGTGGCCATAGTGGTGGGGCAGCACATGGGCTGGCGTCACCCCCTTGCCCAGGTCATGGAGCAGACAGGCGAAGCGGACCGGCAGGGAGTGGCCGGCGCAGGCGGCCGCATCGATGACCAGCAAAGCATGGATGCCGCAATCGACTTCCGGATGGTGCTTGGCCGGCTGGGGCACGCCGAACAGGCGATCGAACTCGGGCAGCAAGCGGGCCAGCGCACCACAGGCCCGGAGCACCTCGATCATGCGCGAGGGGCGGGCCTCCATCAGGCCTTTGGCCAGCTCCTGCCAGACCCGCTCGGGCACCAGAGCATCGACCTCCCCGTCCTCCACCATGCTCCGCATCAGCGCCAGGGTCTCCGGCGCCACCTGGAAGTCGGCGAAGCGGGCGGCAAAGCGGGCCAGCCGCAGGATGCGCACCGGATCTTCCGCAAAGGCTGGGCTGACGTGACGGAAGACCCGGGCGGCCAGGTCGGCCTGACCGCCGTAGGGGTCCACCAGCTCGCCGTCGGGCCCGCGGGCCATGGCGTTGATGGTCAGATCGCGGCGCGCCAGGTCTTCCTCGAGGCTGACCGAGGCGTCGGTATGGAACACGAAGCCGGCATACCCCGGCGCGGTCTTGCGCTCGGTACGCGCCAGGGCGTATTCCTCCTGGGTGCGCGGATGCAGGAACACCGGAAAATCCTTGCCAACTGGCCGGAAGCCCTCGGCCACCAGCGCCTCCGGCGTGGCCCCAACCACGACCCAGTCCCGGTCCTTGACGGGCTGCCCGAGCAGCTCATCGCGGATCGCCCCACCGACGCAGTAGATCTTCACGGGCGATGCACCTGGAAGGCCGCGTAGCGGCAGCGCTTGTTGGCCTTGCCGAGGTAGCCCGGCGCCACGGCCTCCAGCGGGGTGGGCACCCGCCCCCAGGGCTGGGCCGGCCCCTCGGCCACGTTCGGCGCCCGCATCGAGCGCACGTTGTCACGGCTCATCAGCTTGACCGGCAGCATCTCCAGAAAACCGGCCTGCAGCATCGCCAGCCCTTCCGGCAGCGGCAGCACCGGGCGCCGGAAGCCGGTCAGGTCGCCCACATATTCCACCAGCTCCCGCAGCGTGTACGCCTGCGGCCCGGCCAGGTCGAAGGTCTGGCCGCCGGCATCCGCCCGCAACAGGCTACCGAGCACGACCTCGGCGACGTCCTCCACATACACCGGCTGGAAGCGTGCGTTGGCGCCGCCCAGGGGCATCACCGGGAAACGCTTGAGCAGGCCAGCAAAGAGGTTCAGGAAGCTGTCGCCCGGACCGAAGATCACGGACGGACGCAGGATGGTCCAGGCCACGTCGGGGCTCCCGGCCCGGATCGCCGCCTCGCCGGCGGCCTTTGAGCGCTGGTACTCCGAAGGGCCGTCGGCCCGCGCCCCCAGGGCGCTGACATGCACGACCCGCCCCACCCCGGCCTCCCGGGCGGCGGCAACCAGGCGGGTCGGCAGATCCACGTGGGCCCGCGCGAAATCCGGCCCGTAGGGTTGCCCCGGGCGCGAATGCAGCACCCCGACCAGGCTCACCACGGCATCCACGCCGCGCATCAGGCGGACCAGGGTGGCGGGGTCGTAGACATCGGCCTCCACAACCTCGGCCGTGGGCAGGGTCAGCAGGTGGCGGGCATGCACCAGGCGACGGGTCGGTACGACGACCCGGATGCCCTCCCGGGCCAGACGGCTGGCCACGGCCGTACCCACAAAGCCACTGCCACCTACGACAAGCACGGTTCGAACGGGATTCATGACGGGATCCTCCAGGATGGTTCTGATGACACAGAGTGGAGCGGTTCGAAAGAATTCCCGCAGCCGCTGAGCTTACTCCAGACCCGCTCCCGGGGCCGGACTGCCCATGCCCATGTTCGAGGTGTCTCCGTTGGTCGCCGCGATGGTGCCCAGGCGTGCCTTCAGGGACGGCGCCCGACCCTCGAAGAGGGCACCGTAGATGACCGCGTTGGCCATCACCTTCTTGACGTAATCGCGGGTTTCGCCGAACGGGATGGTCTCGGCATAGATGGCGCCTTCCAGGGGCTTGGCGTCCTTCCAGCGCTTGGCCCGGCCCGGCCCGGCGTTGTAGGCGGCTGAGGCCAGTACCGGGTGGTTGTCGAGCCCTTCCAGCACCATCCGCATGTAGGTGGTCCCGAACATCACGTTGGTGTCCGGGTCGCGCAGCCAGCCCACGTTATAGCCCTTCATCCCCAGCTTGCCGGCGATCCACTGGCCGGTGGACGGCATGATCTGCATCAGCCCCTGGGCCCCCACGCCCGAACGGGCGGCGGTCACGAAACGGCTCTCCTGGCGCATCAGGCCATACACCCAGGCGGTGTCCAGATCGCGGCTCCTGGCGTTGGGCTCGATGCGCTCCCGGTAGGGTGCCAGGTAGCGGAGGCTGTAGTCATGTTCGTTGCGGGTCTTGTCGGCGGCATTGATGGCCCGGTCGTAGATGCCCAACTGCAGGGCCGTCTGGGCGGCCGCCAGGAGGAAACGGTCCTCCCGGTTGCGCAGGGTCCAGTTCCATTCGCGGGTGCCCTCGGTGCGCATGTCGAGCCGGAACAGGGCCAGCGCCCGCTGCAGGCCGGGTGTCTGGCGGACCTGCTCGAGTTCATCCGGGCTGATCGGGCGCGCCTTGCTGGGCAGGGTGAAGCTGCGCCCCTGCTCCTCGTCGGCCAGGATGCTGTAGAAGGTCGGGTGGCCGCCGATCCGCTCGAATTCGCGCCGCGCGGCTTCCCGGTTACCCGCCGCTTGATAGGCGCGCCCCAGCCAGTACGTCCATTCGGGCAACGCCCGCTGCCCGGCCGGCATGGCTTCGATGGTCGCCCGGACCACGCGCCAGTCGCCGGCGCGCAGGGCCGCGCGCACCCGCCAGGCGGCCTGCTCCTCGACCAGCGGCGTATCGCCGGCCGCCTTGAACCACTCATGCGCCTCGGGGATCAGCTTGGCCGCCGCCTGCCAGGCGATCTGACCCAGCGCATAACCACGCTCGGCGGGCGACAGGCGCTCGTCGATGCGCGCATAGCGCAGGTAGGCCGCCATCGGATCGTCCCGGGACAGGCGGGCCAGCGCCATCAGGGCGAGCTCCCGGCCGGTCCGGCTCGCCGCAAAATTGACTGGCATCCGATCCAGCCAGGTGGACGGATTGGCCCCCACCTTGTCCAGATCGGACAAGGCCGGCGCCTGGTCCGCGGGCAGCCAGCCCGCTACCGCACGGGCTCCACTGTAGCGCTTGACCTCCATCAGGCGACGCACCCGTCCCCACACTTCATCGGCGTTGACGCGGCCGTCCCGCACCAGCGCCTGCAATACCGGGACGCAGCTGTCGGGGGTGTCGAACAGGGTGAACCACAGTGGGCGCGCTTCATCGAGGGCCGCCGCATCGCCGTTGGAGAGGCGTGCCTGGAAGTGGTAGCAGCGCAGGTCCTGCTCCGGCTGCTCCATGAACGGGAACTCGGCGACGAAGCTGCTCCATTCGCCGCGTTTGCCCAGGGCCCGCAGCCAGTCGCCGCGGAGCCGCTCGGCCAGCCAGCTACCGGCTTGACGGTCCAGGAAATCACGGATGCGGGCGGCATCGGCGTCGCCTGTCGGGCGTGCCACCAGGGTCGCCAGCAGCCAGTATTCGGGATAAGGATCGAGCGCATGCCCGGTGGGCGCGGCCTGCTGCTGCAGCCGGTTGCGGTCGCCGCTGCGCGCCGCATCGCGGGCCAGCAGGATGCGCTCGTCCCCGGGATCTCCGCCAGCCGGCATCGCCGCCCACAGGACTGCCGCCAGCACGGCCCACACGCTATTCTTCAACACCTTACGATTCGCCACGCTCCGCCCTTACGCCTCTTCACGACCCACCAAAATGCCGCCGGAGAATAGCATAGTGACCCTGCCCTCCCCCCACTCCGGAAGCGATTCCGGCAAGGAAATTGCTGCACTGCGAAAATCATTGCGCGAGGCCCGCATCGCGGCCCGGGAAGCCCTGCCGGCCGCCGAACGCGAACAGCGCTCCAGGCACATAGAAACCCACCTCGACAGCCTGATCGCCCGCCTTGCGCCCCGGCGCCTGGCCTTCTGCTGGCCTTGGCGCGGAGAAGTGGACCTGGTGGCCTGGATCGGCCGCTGGCTGGCCGCCGATCCGGCCCGCCAGGCCGCCCTGCCGGTGGTGGACGCCCCCGGCCAGGCGATGCGCTTCCTGCACTGGCACCCGGAAGCGCCCATGGAGCGGGACCACCACGGCATTCCGGTACCGTCCGGCGCCGCCGCGGTGATCCCGGAGGTGGTGCTGATTCCCTTGAACGTGTTCGACCCGGCCGGCTACCGGCTGGGTTATGGCGGGGGCTATTTCGACCGCACCCTGGCGGCCCTGCGACCTGCTCCGATCTGTGTCGGGGTGGCCTTCGAGCTGGCCCGGGCGGACAGCGTCCATCCCCAGGACCACGACCAGCCGATGGACTGGATCGTGACCGAGGCTGGCGCCGCCAAGGCCCTCAGCGGGTGACCGGGCGGACGCCCGGCAGCGGACTGCCGAGGATCGCCGAGCGGATCACGTCGATGGCGCCGCTGCGCGGATAGGTGACCCGCCAGGCCAGGGCGATGCGCCGGAAGGGCTCAGGCGCGTCGAAGGGACGCACGGTCAGCAGGTTGTTGCCGCCGGGCAGCGGATCGGCCGCACTGCTCGGCAGCACGGTGATGCCGGCCCCGGTTGCAACCATATGGCGGATGGTCTCCAGCGAGCTGCCCTCCAGAGTGCGCTGCAGGCCCTCGCCGCTACGGCACATCGGGCACACCTCCAGCACCTGGTCACGGAAGCAGTTGCCGGCGCCGAGCAGCAGCAACGGCGCCTCGGCCAGACGGGCGGCGGAGATGCTTTCGTCCTTTTCCCAGGCATGACCGGCCGGCATCAGGACCCGGAAGGGCTCGTCATAGACCGCCTGGGTGACGATGCCCGGCTCCTCGAAGGGCAGGGCCACCACGATCACGTCCAGATCGCCGCGCTTCAGCGACTCGGCCAGCCGGGCGGTGTAGTTTTCCTGGATCAGCAGCGGCATCGAGGGCGCCGCCTCATGGACCCGGGGGATCAGGTGGGGCAGCAGGTAGGGCCCGATGGTGTAGATCACACCCAGCTTGAGCGGCCCCGACAGAGGATCGCGCCCGGCCGTGGCGAGCTCCTTGATCTGCCCCGCCTCGAGCAGCACCTTCTCGGCCTGGGCCACGATGCGCGCGCCGATGTCGGTGATCTTGACGTCTGCCGCGCTACGCTCGAAAAGCGTCACCGCCAGCTCGTCCTCGAGCTTCTTGATCGCGACGGACAGGGTCGGCTGGCTCACATTGCAGCGTTCAGCGGCATGGCCGAAGTGGCGCTCCCGGGCCAGTGCGACGAGATAGCGAAGATCGGTTAACGTCATCGGGTCACCCCTGTCTGCGATAGAGAATAACTATACATCGCCCACCCCGAAAGCACATGACGCGTTGCACCCAAGGGCTGCCGCACCCTCTTGTACTCCCGTCCCACCGCCCCCATTTCGTTGCAACACCGCCCGAGGGTGCCCCCTGGAGCGCCCGGGAACACCTTCATCACCGGGCCACCCCAAGATGAAGCCCCCCCTCCGGGAGCAGCAACCCGCACAGCGGGGAGCGTGGGAGCACCTTCATCGCCGGGCCGCCCCAAGATGAAGCCCCCCCTCCGGGAGCAGCAACCCGCACAGCGGGGAGCGTGGG
>CALBTT010000075.1 GCA_937967645.1 uncultured Zoogloea sp. | reverse complement strand
CAGCCGCCCATCGTGCGTGGCTCAACGTCCGCGGGCGGCTGAAGCCGCCCCTACAGCGCACCTTTAGCCCCCCCTACAGGTTCCCCGGAGTGGGCCTCTCGCGCGGGCCCGCTCCCAATCCCCGGTCGGCTTGCCGATCGTTCCGGCGTGCCGGCCGGCCACTCCTCCCGGCCGGCACGCCTTCTTTTCCTGCGAGGACGACCATGACACCCCAGCTCCTCAAGATCGCCACGACCTTTCTGCTGGGCGGGCTGATCAGCCTGGTCACCATCACCAACCCCTTGTCGAAGATCCCTCTCTTCCTGACCCTGTCCGCGGGCCAGCCCGAGGCCGAGGCCCTTCGCGAGGCACGGCGGGCCTGCGTGTACGCTTTCGCCATGCTCTCGGCGGCCCTGTTCGCCGGCGTGGCCATCCTGCAACTGTTCGGAATTTCGTACGGTGCCCTGCGCATCGCCGGTGGCATCACCGTTGCGATCCTGGGCTACCGCATGCTGTTCGGCAACGGCGACGCCATGCTGCCCCGCGGGCGCGGCAACGCCTTTGCCTTCTTTCCCCTGGCCATGCCGGGCATTGCCGGGCCCGGCGCCCTGGCCACGGTGATCGGCGTGTCCACAGAACTGGCCGAACTCGGCAGCCCCGTGCAGCAGGTCGTCGGCTACGCGGCCAGCGTGCTCAGCATCGCCCTCACGTGCCTTGCCCTGTGCTGGGTTCTATACTCGGCGCGCTGGGTATCCCGCCTGCTCGGTGAAGAGGGCATCAACGTGGTGACCCGCCTCACCGGCTTCCTGCTGATCTGCATCGGCATCCAGTTCATCGGGTCCGGCGTACGCAGCTTCATCGCCGGCACCTGACTCCCCGAGAGGGCACTACGGATGAGCCTCCCCGTTCCACCAGGCAGCACCCCCGACACCGCCCCGCCGGCTGGCATGTTGCCGCCGTCGCGCAGCCTGTCGCCCAACCCCTTCCTGGTGCTGGCCTTCCTGCTGGTGATCGGCCTGATCGGGTTTGGCGGCTACCGGGCCAGTGAATACCAGGGCATGCAGACCCTGCGCACCGACGCGGGCCATCGCCTCGACCTGTTTGCCGCCGCGGTGGATGGCATCGTCAACCGCTACGCCCACATCCCCGCCACCATCCAGCTCAACGAGGAAGTGCTGGGGGTCATCCAGCGCACCCGCCACCCGGCCAGCATCCTGGCCGCCAACCGCTTCCTGCAGCGCCTCAACGAGCATATCGGCAGCATCGCCATCTTCGTGGTGAACGAGCGCGGCATCGTCATCGCCTCCAGCAACTGGGGCGACCCCGACAACAGCTTCGTCGGCGAGGACCTGTCCTTCCGCAGCTACTTCCTCGAGGGCCTGGCCGGCCGCTCAGGACGCCACTTCGCCATCGGCATCACCCGCGGCGAACCCGGCTATTTTGTCTCCCACCCCATCCGCGACGGCAACCGGGTGGTCGGTGTGGCCGTCATCAAGATCAGCCTGGGCCAGCTCGACCAGGCCTGGGACCTGCTCGGCGCACCGGCCCTGATCGCCGACGGCAACGGCGTGGTGATCCTCACCTCGGTGCCCGAATGGCGCTATACCGCGCTCACCCCGCTGCCTCTCGACACGCGGGTGGACATCAAGCTCTCCCGTCTCTACAACGACGGCCCGATCGGCAACTTTCCGGTCAGCATCAACCCCGACCCGGGCCCCGAGGGCCAGATCGTGCACATGAACCTGCGCAGCAACAACCCCGGTGTGCCGGCGGTCCGCGGCCGCCCCGACGTGGCCGGCAGCTACCTGGTGCATGGGCGCGGCCTGCAGGACGTGGGCTGGCGCCTGCTGATCTTTTCCGACCTGCGCCCGGTGCGCGCCCAGGCCTTCGGCCACGGCGCCCTGGCCGCGGTGGCCACCGGCTTCGTGCTGCTCCTGCTGCTGGTGGTCGCCCAGCGCCGCCGCATCGTGCGCCAGAAGCTGGAGGCCAAGGAGCTGCTGGAACAGGCCAACGCGCAGCTGGAGAGCAAGGTGGCGCGGCGCACCCGCGCCCTCACCGACACCAACGCGCGCCTGCGCAAGGAGGTCGCCGAGCGCCAGCAGGCCGAGCAGACCCTGCGCGCCGCCCAGGACGAGCTGGTGCAGGCCGCCAAGCTCGCCGTGCTCGGCCAGCTGGCCGCCGGCATCACCCACGAACTGGCCCAGCCCCTCGGCGCCATGCGCACCCTGTCGGGCAACGCGGTGGAGTTCATGAAGCGCGGCAACCTGGCCACCGTGGAACAGAACCTCGGCATCATCGCCCGCCTGGCCGACCAGATGGGGCGCATCATCACCCCGCTGAAGACCTTTGCCCGCAAGTCACCGGCCATCCCCGCCCCCGCCGACCTGGCCCACGCGGTCGGTGCCGCCCTGTTCCTGCTGGACCAGCGCCTGACCAAGGCCGGCATCACCGTGGACAATCGCCTGGAGGCCGGGCAGCACATCGCCTGGTGCGACCAGAACCGCCTGGAGCAGGTGCTCATCAACCTGATTCGCAACGCCGGTGACGCCATGGCCGAGAGCCCCGTGAAGACCCTGCTGATCGAGGCCACGCCGCAAGCCGACGGCAGTCTGGAACTCAGCATCGCCGACAGCGGCTGCGGCCTGCCCGCCGACGGCGCGCTGTTCGAACCCTTCTTCACCACCAAGCCGGCCGGTGAAGGCCTCGGCCTCGGGCTGGCCATCTCCCGCGACATCGTGCGTGAGTTCGGCGGCGACCTGCGCGCCGAGAACCGCCCTGAAGGCGGTGCCCGCTTCATCCTGAACCTTCCTGCTGCACCGAAAGAAAGCCCATGAACACCGAACTCCGCGTACTCATCATCGAAGACGACCCCGACGTACGCCTGGGCTGCGAACAGGCCATGATGCTGGCCGACATCCCGGCCGAGGGCGTCGGCTCCGCCGAGGAGGCCTTCCAGCGCCTCGGCCCGGGCTTCCCCGGCGTGGTCGTCACCGACATGCGCCTGCCCAAGGCCGACGGCATGGAAGTCCTGCATCGCAGCCGCCAGCTCGACCCCGACCTGCCGGTCATCATCATCACCGGCCACGGCGACGTGACCCTGGCGGTGGAGGCCATGCGCGCCGGCGCCTACGACTTCATCCAGAAGCCCTTCTCCCCCGAGCTGCTGGTGGACGTGGTCCGGCGCGCCCTCGAGAAGCGCGCCCTGACCCTGGAGGTGCTCGACCTGCGGCGGCGCCTGGAACAGCGCGAAGGGGCCGAATCCAAGCTGATCGGACGCTCGCCGCAGATGGCGTGGGTGCGCCAGCTGGTCATGGACGTGGCCGGCACCAGCGTGGACGTGCTGGTGCGCGGCGAGACCGGCACCGGCAAGGAGCTCATCGCCCAGTGCCTGCACGAGCTGTCGCCCCGCAAGAATGGCCCCCTGGTGGCCCTCAACTGCGGTGGCCTGCCCGACAACCTGCTCGACAGCGAACTCTTCGGCCACGAAGCCGGCGCCTTCACCGGGGCCCAGAAGCGCCGCATCGGCAAGATCGAGTACGCCAACAAGGGCACCTTGTTCCTGGACGAGCTGGAAAGCATGCCGATGGGGGTGCAGATCAAGCTGCTGCGGGTGCTCCAGGAGCGGGTGGTGGAACGCCTCGGCTCCAACCAGCAACTGCCGGTGGACTGCCGCGTGGTGGCCGCCACCAAGGACGACCTCAGGGAACGGGCCGAACGCCAGACCTTCCGGGCCGACCTGTACTACCGGCTCAACGTGGTGACCATCGACCTGCCGCCCCTGCGCGAACGCCGCGAGGACATCCCGATGCTGCTCGAACATTTCCTGCTGCAGGCCGCCCAGCGTCACGACCGGCCCCTGCCCGTGGTGGCACCGGAGCAGATGCGCCGCCTGATGGCCCACACCTGGCCGGGCAATGTGCGCGAGTTGCGCAATGTGGCCGACTGCCTGGTGCTGGGTGTCGGCAAGGACATCCTCGGCACGGCCACCGGCGAGGCCGCGCCGGCCTCCCTGGCCGAATCCGTGGAGAGCTTCGAGCGCAGCCTGATCGCCGCCGAGCTGCGCCGCCAGGGTGGCAGCCTGGCGCGCAGCGCCGAGTCCCTGCGCATCGCCAAGACCACCCTCCACGACAAGATCCGCAAGTACGGCCTGCAGGGCGGCGAAGGCTGAGACGGGTTGCCCGGGTGGCTGCGACTTAACGCACATCGCACCGCAACATCCGTTCACTGGCAAGGCGGTGACAACACGCCATACTCTTCCCATCAATAAATCAGATGGGATCATCAAACATGGCTATGACCCTTCCCCGCCTTGTCACGGCCCTGCTGGCCGCCTTGAGCTTGCTGGTCGGCAGTGCCCGGGCCGACACCGTAGTGATCGGCCAGTGCGCGCCCCTCAGCGGCTCCCTCGCCAGCACTGGCAAGGCCATGGCGCTGGGCGTGCGCCTGGCCCTCGATGCCGCCAACGCCGCCGGCGGGATCAACGGCCACCGCTTCCGGCACGCCCTCAAGGACGACGGCTACCAGACCGCCGAGACCCTGCGCCTGACCCGCGAACTGATCCAGAAGGACAAGGCCGCCGCGCTGATCGGCTACGCCGGCACCGGCAACATCCTGGAACTCCTGCGCCAGGGCGTGCTGGCCGAGGGCAACATCGCCCTGGTCGCCCCCTACACCGGCGGCGAGCCCCTGCGCGACCCGTACAACCCGTGGATCTTCCACATCCGCGCCAGCTATGGCGACGAGACGGCGGCGATGGTCACCCAGCTGGTCAACACGGGCCTGCAGCGTATCGCCGTGTTCCACCAGGACGACCCCTTCGGCCAGGCCGGCCTGGCCGGTGTCGAAAAGGCCCTGGCCCGCCACCGTCTCAAACCGGTGTCCACCGGGCGCTATGCCAAGAACTCGGAGGACGTGAGCGGCGCGGTGGCCGACATCGCCCGCGGTGATCCCCAGGCGGTGATCATGATCGGCGTGGTGCGCCCCACCGCAGCCTTCGTCAAGGCCTACCGCAGCGCCCACCCGGGCACCCAGCTGTTCAGCATCTCGGTGATCAACGGCCGCGAACTGCACGAGCTGGCCGGCGGCGATCATGCCCGCGGGGTCGGCATCACCCAGGTGATGCCCTCGCCCTTCAGCGGCGTGACACGCATCGCCCGTGACTACAACGACGCCCTGCAGCGCTTCGCCCCCGGCGAGGAGCCCTCCTACACCAGCTTCGAGGAATACGTGGGCGCCCGCGTCCTGCTCGAAGCGATCCGCCGCACCCGGGGCAGCCCCACGCCGGCGATGGTGATGCAGTCACTCGAAAAACTGGAGGTGGACCTGGGCGGCTTCGCGGTGCGCTTCGCCCCCGGCGACCGCCTGGGCTCCCGCCACGTGGAAGTCACCCTGCTCGGCCGCGGCGGCACCCATCTGCGCTGAGGTGATATTGGAGAACGTGCAAGGGCGATGTAGGGATGTAAGGGACGTGTAGGGGCGGCTTCAGCCGCCCGCGGACTTCGATCGGGCACCTGCGGGCGGCTGAAGCCGCCCCTACACCTTCCCTAAGCCTGCGCCTTCAGCTCGAGCGCACGCTCGTACAGGGCGTTCTTCGACGCTCCGCTGATCGCCGCCGCCAGCTTGGCCGCCTGCTTCACCGGCAGCTCGGCGAGCAGCAGGCCCAGGACCCGCTCCGCCTCGGGGGACAGCCCCTCGCTGGCCGGGGCAGCCGACACCAGCAGCACGAACTCCCCGCGCCCGCGGTTGGCATCGGCAGCCAGCCAGGCCGGCGCTTCGGCCAGGGGCATGCGCACGATCTGCTCGAACATCTTGGTCAGCTCACGGGCCACCACGATCTGCCGGGTGGATTCGAGGGTCACGGCAAGATCGTCAAGCGTCTCGGCGATGCGGTGGGGCGCCTCGTAGAACACCAGGGTGCCCGGTACGCCCCGCAAGGCCTCCAGGGCGGCCCGGCGCGCCGCCGACTTGGTGGGCAGGAAGCCATGGAAATGGAAATGCCCGTCGGCCAGCCCCGAGGCCGACAAGGCCGCCACCGCGGCGCAGGCGCCGGGCACAGGCACCACCGGGAAGCCGGCCTCCTGCACCCGCGCCACCGCCCGGGCGCCCGGGTCGGACACCGCCGGGGTACCGGCATCGGTGATCAGGGCCACCCGCTTGCCCTCCTCGAGCATGCGGATGACCAGGCCGGCGGCGGCCTGCTCGTTGTGCTCGTGCAGGGCCACCAGCCGCGTGGTGATGCCGAAGGCATCCAGCAGGCGCTGGCTGTGGCGGGTGTCCTCGCAGGCGATCACCTCCACGCCGCGCAGCACAGCCAGGGCGCGCAGGCCCATGTCCTGCAGATTCCCCAGCGGCGTGGCGACCACATACAATGACGAAGTCATGGAAAGCGCGGAGGCGTCGGATGATTCGGAAGGATGTGCAAGCATGGGGAAGCCGAAGTGGGGGTGCGGGGGAGCCCGATTGTGGGGGCGGGGCTCCGACTAAGCAAGCCGAGCACCTGCGCCGCGGCGCCGCCGCCGAAGCGCTGGCCGAGACCTACCTGAGCGCCTGCGGGCTGGTCGTGCTGGCCCGCAACGTGCGCTGCCGGGGTGGCGAGGTGGACCTGATCGCCCGCGATCGGGGCAGCATCGTCTTCGTCGAGGTGCGCCTGCGCAGCAACAGCCGCTTCGGCGGCGCCGCCGGCAGCATCACCGCCACCAAGCAGCAGCGGGTCATCCTGGCCGCCCGTTACTGGCTGGCCGGCGCCGGACGCCGCCATGCGTCCCAGCCGTGCCGCTTCGACGCTGTGCTGCTCGACAGCCTTGAGCCCCCCCGCCTCGAATGGATCCGCGGAGCCTTCGATGCAGGCTAGGTGCGGGCCCCTGCTGCTCGCCGGCACGGCCCTGGCCGGCCTCCTCGGGATGCCCCCCGCCGACGCCCAGCACATTCGCGTGTTGGTGCAACGCTCGCCCCTCGCCGGTTTCCAGTACCACGGCGCGGCCATCCACTGGGACGCCCTGCGGGAGGGCGACCCACTGCAACTGGTGCGCGAGCCGGACAACCCCCACGACCCCCGCGCCGTGCGTGTCGAGTGGCGCGGCATCATGCTCGGCTACCTGCCCCGGGCGGAGAACCGGGAGGTCGCCCGCGAGATGGATCAAGGCACGCCGTTGAGCGCCCGCATCGGCAAACTGAGTGACGATCCGAACCCGTGGAAACGCCTGCGCGTCGACGTCCTGGTGGGTTTGTAAGCGGATCTCTCGCAGACGGCGGGGCGGTCGGCGCAAATGTTAGAATCGACGGCAATTTTCCCGGAGTTCGTGATGGATCTCGTTGCCCGCATCGCCCAGCAATTCACCGACAGCGCCCAGACCAAGCTGGCCTCACTGGAGTTCATGGCCGAGCCCATTGCCGCCGCCATCGAAGCCATGACCCACAGCCTGATGGCCAACGGCAAGATCCTCGCCTGCGGCAACGGTGGCTCGGCGGCCGACGCCCAGCACTTCGCGGCCGAACTGCTCAACCGTTTCGAGATGGAGCGCCCGCCGCTGGCCGGCATCGCCCTGACCACCGACAGCTCGACCCTCACCTCCATCGCCAACGACTACGACTTCACCCAGATCTTCTCCAAGCAGGTCCGCGCCCTCGGCCAGCCCGGCGACGTGCTGCTGGCCATTTCCACCAGCGGCAACTCCGCCAACGTGATCGAGGCGATCCACGCCGCCCATGAGCGCGAGATGCGGGTGGTGGCCCTGACCGGCAAGGGCGGCGGCCAGATGGCCGACCTGCTCGGCCCCGACGACATCCACCTGTGTGTGCCCTCCGACCGTACGGCGCGCATCCAGGAGGTCCACCTCATCACCCTCCACTGTCTGTGCGACGGCATCGACTGTCTTTTCCTTGGAGTCGAAGAATGAAACTGATCCGCAAGCAACTGGCCTGGGCCGCCCTGGCCATCGGCACCCTCGGCAGCCTGCAGGGCTGCATCCCGGTCATCGTCGGCGGTACCGGCATGGCCGTGGCGATGGTCTCGGACCGCCGCACCTCGGGCACCTATGTCGAGGACGAGAGCATCGAATGGAAGGCCGTCAAGCGCATCGAGGAACGCCTCGGCGACAAGGTGCACGTGAACGCCACCGCCTTCAACCGCAAGCTGCTGCTCACCGGCGAAGCCTTCAACGAGGCCAGCCGTGACGAGGCCGGGCGTGTCGCGGGTGCCGTGGAGAACGTCAAGGAGGTGGTGAACGAATTGCGCATCGCCCCCACCAGCACCCTGTCGGCGCGCAGCAACGACACCTACATCAGCTCCAAGGTGAAGGCCCGCTTCGTGGACCAGAAAGACTTCCGGGTGCAGCAGGTGAAGGTCATCACCGAAGCCGGCACGGTCTTCCTGATGGGCCTGGTTACCGAGAAGGAAGGCCAGGCCGCCACCGAGATCACCCGCACCACCAGCGGCGTGCAGAAGGTCGTGCGGGTCTTCGAGTACATCAGCGACGAAGAGGCCCGCCGCCTCGACAGCGCCATCTCGGGCGACTCCAGCAGCAAGTAAGCCACGCCAGAGCCCTGCCGCCGCGCCCGCCGACGGCAGGCGCGTTCAGGCCAGGCCCGCCGGATCCGCCTCCGGCCGCACCACCAGCTCGGCAAAGCCGGTCCGCAGGTCCGGCTCACGCCGGAAACTGAGCCCCGGCAGCAGGCCCAGCAGGACCTCCGCGGTGGTCCTGACCAGACATCCATAGGCCAGATGCCCGCCCACCACCGCGCCACTGGCGTCAGCCAGGGTGGCGTGCAGGTGGGAGCCGTTGGCGGCGATGGTACCGGCCAGGGTCAGCACCTCCATGGGTCCTTGCAGGGCCTCCGCGTCATCGGCACCAGCCCTCCGCAGATGGGCCCGCTCCAGGCTGCCGATCCCTGAAAGCACGAAGGCCGCCGAACAGCCTTCCGCATAGACAGCGCATTCCAGGGCCCGACGCAGATCCTGCCCCGGGGTCAGGCGCAGGGCCCGCATCTCCATATCACTGCGCTCCGGCGTCATCGTCGTCTCCATCATCCCGCTCCTGCAAAGCCCGCTTCCGCCAGGAAACGCCGACGCTCGGCGTCCTGGTCCAGATGGCTCGCCAGCGCCCGGCACAGGGTCTCGAGGTTGTGGGCGCTGCGCGCCTCGCGGCGGACCAGCACCCGGGCCATCGGCCCCATGTGCCGCGCAAACAATTTTTCGATTCGGGCGAGATCCTCATCCGCCACCAGCCCCCCGGCCTGTCCCGCCGGTGTGCTGCCCGTCGAGGCGCTCCCCCACGCTGGCACCGCCCCTGCCGTGGACACCGGCCTGGAGTGGGAAGGGGCTTGTGCGGACGCCGTGGCGCGAGACGTCCCTGCCCCCCCGGGGGCTGCCGCCACACCGGCCAGGAAGGCGGCCCGGGGCGCGGGGTCGGGAATCAGGGTGGCCAGTTGCTGATGGAGGTCGGCCACGCTGGCCGCCCGTGACACGGTCTTGCGCACCAGGATCCTGGCCATCGGGCCGATGTGCTGGGCGAGGGTCCGCTCGGCCGCGTCAATGCAGGCCAGGCTGATGTCCGCCCCGGCCACCGGGCGGCTCACCGAGGCCTCCCCCGGGCTGCCCGGCAGCAGGGCCACGCCCTCACCGCTCCAGGCATACACGTCGTGGTCCCGGGCCTGGGGGTCGCGACGCAGGCCGAGATGCCGGAAGCACTCACCCGCATTGCGGCGCAGATGCTGCACCACCTCGTAGTAGGCGCGCGCCACCAGCACCTGGCCGGGCTCGGCAAAGCGCATGACCCGGAAGGCGGTGGTGATGCCGTCGCCGAGGATGCGCGAACGGCCGTTGGGGTCGGGTGCCACGCGGACCGGGCCGAGGTTGATGCCGACATGCACGCCCAGGCCGTCCTCCACCGCCGCACCATGCAGTTGCACCGCCGTGCGCAGGGCGTCCTCGGGGTCGCCGACGTAACAGACCGCACACCCTTCCTTGGTGTTGACCGCCAGACGGGTGGTGGGTGACAGGGGTGCGATGGCCTGGCTCAGCATGCGCACCAGGCGCGAACGTCCCTCGCTGCGCGCCGCCAGGTCTTCAGCGGGCCCGGCCACATCGGCAAAGAGGACCGCACCGATGAAGGTGCGGGCCTCCGCCGCCGACAGGCCCAGGGGCAGCGGCGCCTCCACCGGGGGATCGACCGGCCCCTCGCCGCCAGTAGGCGGCGCCAGGCAGGCCCGCCGGAAATCGGCCACCTGCCGGGGGCGGCGGTTCTCATCCGGGTTGAGGGCCCAGTCGATGGCCTTCAAAAGGCCAGGGCCGAAGGCATCCACGTTGCCGATGCTGCTGGCGGAGGGCATGCCGTCCTCGCGCAGACGGGCGAAGGCCTCGATGGGCAGCTTTCCGGTCACCATCCAGTACATCACGCCGGCCAGGGCATACAGGTCGGTCCAGGGCCCCTGCTTGCCGTGCCGGTGATACTGCTCGGCCGGCGCGAAGCCCGGCGTGACGATGGCCGTCAGGGCCTGGTCCGTAGCATCCGCCTCGAGCCGCCGGGCGGAACCGAAATCGAGCAGCACCGGCGAGCCGTCGGCGCGGATGTAGATGTTGCCCGGCTTGATGTCCCGGTGCAGGAAGCCGGCCGCATGCACCGCCTCCAGGCCGTCGAGCAGCGGCCGCACGATCCGCAGCAGGGTCGCCCGGTCGAGGGGCAGGCGCCCCACCAGCCAGCGCTGCAGCGGCTCACCGGTCTCGTACTCCATGACCATGTAGGCCGTTTCGTTGGCCCGGAAATAGCGCAGCACCCGGACGATGCCCGAGTGGTGGAAACTCGCCAGGGCGCGGGACTCCAGCAGGAAGCGCTGCAGCCCCCAGTCGAAGGCCCGTGTCGCCTCTTCGGAGCTGGGGCGCACCCGCCCCTCCTCGTCGCGCAGGGCCACATCCTTCGGCAGGTACTCCTTGATCGCCACCAGGCAGTCCAGGTGGGTGTCGCGGGCCAGGTAGGTGAGGCCGAAGCCACCTCCGCCCAGCACCCGCTCGATGCGGTACTCATTGAGCACGTAGCCGTTCGGCAGCGCTGTGGAGCCGCTCTTGCGCGCGGCGGCAGCGCCCTGCTCCTGGCCCTCCGGCATGCGCGTCTCAGCCATCGATCATCTGCATGGCCTTCTCGAGGCTGCGGCGCATGCGGTTGAAGGAGCTGGCCAGCACCGCTACCTCGTCACGCCCATCTTCCGGGAACTCGGGCTGGTCGAAATCACCGGTGCTGATCTTGTCGGCAGCCGCCGACATGCGGGACACGGGGTGGATGATCAGCCACGACAGCATCAGGTTGAGCACCACGAACACGGCCACGAACACCGCCGCCAGGGACACCATGAAGGTCCGGAAGGCCTGACTGGCATTCTCCAGAGGCACCGACATCGGCACCGACACGACCTGGGCACCGACCACCTCGTTGAGCTTCCAGCCGAAACCGTTGGCGTTGCCATACACCTTCAGCATGCTGGCCGGCGCCACATCCGGCGTGCTGTGACAGGGCAGACAGGCCGCCGTCTCGATGCGGATCGGGTGGGCGATGTACAGCGCGGGCCCGGTGGGCGTCTCCCGCTGCCCATGGATCTCCTTGCTGTCGGGATTGTTGCGGAACACATTGACCAGGTCGGCCTCCCAGTCCGCCGCCCGGTCGCGGGGGTTGGTGGGATTGAGGGTGGCTTCCTTGTAGGCGTAGTTGGGGTACTTCTTGTTGAGGACCGCCAGGGTTTCGGTGGCCGCATAGGCGGGCACCGTCTGGGGCAGGAACTGCTTGTCCATCAAGGGGTTGAGATGCGGCCGCACCTGGGCCACGGTGTAGCCCCGCACGGCCATCGCCGCCTCCATGACCAGGCGCGCCTCGCCCAGCACCTGCTCGCGCGCGTGGCGGTCGAGCAGGTCGTGGGAAATGAAGCCGGCCACCCCAAAGCCGGCCAGGAACACCGCCAGCAAAACCAGATTGAATTTAAGTCGCAAGCCCATGACATTCTCCCCTCGCGGCCCGAAAGGCCCGCATCGGGCAACATTTTGTCACACAGAGGAGATAGTACAGTGTCTTTTCGGGCGCTTTGTGCTTGTCAGATATCCCGGAGCGGGTAGCAGCCGCGTGCCCCCCTCCGCCCGCTCTCAGCCCCGGTCCGCCGCGACGATTCCGGAAAGTCTCACCAGAGCGGCCTCGATCTGCGCGGAGTAGGGATAGCCGCAGCTGATCCGCAGAAAACGGTCGAAGCGGTCCGAGTTGGAAAACAGCGCCCCCGGCGCCACCCGGATCCCCTCCTGCAGGGCCGCCTCGAAGATGCGCCGTGACGAGCAGCCCTCCGGCAGCTCGACCCACAGCAACATCCCGCCACCCGGCATGTTGAGGCAGGTGCCTGCCGGGAAGTGGGTGGCGATGGTCTCGGCGGTGCGCTCCCGCTGGACCCGCAACTGACCACGCAGACGGGCCAGATGGCGATCGAAGGCACGGCTGCCCATGAACTCCCCCAGGGTCAGCTGGGCCAGCGCATCGTTGGGCCGGCTCTGGGCATGCTTGAGCATGCGGATGCGGTCCTGCCAGCGCCCGCCGGTCATCCAGCCGACGCGCATGCCCGGCGCCAGGGTCTTGTGGAAGGACCCGCAGTGGATCACGTTGCCGCTACGGTCCCAGGCCTTGCAGCACTTCAGGGGCTGGGGCCCATCACTCAAGGCGCCATAGATGTCGTCCTCCACCAGCGGCACGCCATGGGCTTCACAGAGGTTCACCAGGCGCCGCTTCTCCTCGTCGGGCATGACGCAGCCCAGGGGGTTCTGGAAGTTGGGGATGACCACCACCGCGGCGACCCGCTCCTGGCCACGGAAGGCCAGCTCGAGCGCCTCCACCGAAATGCCCCGGCTTGGACTGGTGGGGATCTCCAGGGTCCGCAGCCCCAGGCTCTCGATCACCTGGAGCAGGCCGAAGTAGGTGGGCGACTCGACGGCGACCAGATCCCCCGGACGGGCCACCGCGCGCAGGGCCAGGTTGATCGCCTCGGTGCAGCCATGGGTCACCAGGATCTCGTCGGGCGTCAGGCTCATCGCCGAGGCCAGGGCGCGCCGCGCCAGCACGCTCCGGAACCCCGGGTCCCCCTGGGGCGGCACCGGGCTGACCAGCACCTCGGGGCGCCGCCGCAGGGCCCGTTGTGCGGCCGCCCGCAGCGCATCGCGGGGATAGGCCTCGGGGGCGCCGAAGGCCAGGGCCAGGTTGGTCGTCACCGGATGGCGCTCGCACTTGGTGACGAAATCCGACACCCGATCGTGGATGCCCGTGAAGGCCTGCGGGTCCGGCGCCTGGGCGACGGGCTGCGTGAAGCTGCGTGGATCCGGCTCGGTCACCGGACGGAAGGCTGCCCGGCGCAGCGGCTGCACGAAATAGCCCGAGCGGGGCCGTGCCTCCAGCAGGCCTTCGTCCTCCAGGGTACGGCAGGCCTGCAAGGCCGTGGACAGGCTGACCCCATGTTGCCGCACCAGGGTCCGCACCGAGGGCATGCGCGCTCCAGGCGTCAGCACGCCGGACTGGATGGCCTGGCGGTAGTGGCCCGCCAGGCGGGCATAAAGAAGGGTTTCGGTGTGCTCGGCGTCCATCCGGCAATCATCCCCGAAGCCGCTGGCCGGCCACAGGTACAGACAAGGCAAAAGCACACCATAACAGCCCTCAAAAAAGGCCGCTGAACCGATACAGAAAGCCCCCGGCTGTGTCTGCCGCCGCGCCCCTGGAATCCGTAGCCTGAGGTCATCCCATCACGCTGGAGAACGGATATGGAAACCCCAGACGAAACCCTGCCCCTGCCCCGCGGCGCCTTGTATCTGACCCGCGTCGAGGCAGGCACTCTGCTGCTGGCCGAGGGCGCCGACGTGCTGGTGGAAGGCCCACCCCAATGGATCGGAGACCAGCTGCAGGTCCCCCGCAGCTGCGTGCGTGAGGGGTGCGGACATTGGTTGGAGGCCGCCGGCTGGATTCGCCTGTCCCAGGCCGGAGATCGCACCGTTGGTGACGGGGCGGCGGGCCGGATCCGCCTGATTGCACCGGTGGAGGCCGGAGGAAACGCACTGGAGGCGGTGCTCGGCCGCCTGCGCGCGCTGCGCCGGCTCGAGAACCGGCTGCTGGCCGCCACCGCCCGGGCCCTGCGGCGGCACCTTGCCCCGAGCGGCAGCGGCGATCAAGACACCGGAGCGCGCCCCGACGCGACCTGATCAGTTACTGGCGCGAAGAATCCCATAGCCGTCGCGGAGGTCCCATTCAGCCAGGATCTCCGCCGCGACGCAGGCCAGCTCGGGGTCATCGAATCCTTCGGGGGACGGCACCCTGATGGACCGGCGCAGTGGAACGCCGTCCCGGGCGAACAGGTCGTAACAGCCGTCCCACTTGGACTCGAGGCCGGGGCGCGGCACCGCGTAGGGCTTGAAAACGAAATCACCGTGGGCCTGCATGGCGCGAATCTCCTATCGTTGAGCAACCCGGGGGCACAACAGCCCTCCTGGTTTGCGGAACGAATTCTAGAGATTTGGCAAAATCGCGGCGTTAAACATTATTGCACCGCAGCACAACAGCATGCAGACATCAGCTCGCCGCCAGTCTGCGCCTGAGCCAACCGACCAGAAAACCCAAAACGGGTAATTTGGCAAAAAGCTCCTCGCCGCTGTCCCAGTAGTCCCGATGCACCAGCACCTGCCCATCCGGCGCGAAACGCAGATGGGTGGCCCCCCGCACGCACTGCACTTCGCCGCTCCTCCACCCCCTGAAGCGGAAGCGGAACTCCCAGGCCAGCCAGGCCTCCCCCTCTTCAGCCAAGTGGGACAGCACGCTGAAGCGCGGCTCATGCACCTGGGTGTACATGTGGCGGAAGATCCGCTCGATCGCCTCGACGCCGCGGACCTCGTTGAAGGGGTCCTTGAACGAAGCGCCCGGTGCGTAGAGCCGGCTGATCTCGCCCAGGCTGCCCGGAGACAGACCTTCGTAGAAGCGGATCAGGTCTGCCACCGCCTCAAGGGTGGTCCTCACAGCCCCGTCCTCCGCGAGATCAGGTGGAAGTAAAGGCGGTCGGGCAGCAGCCGCAGCATCTTCAGCACGCCCGTGAAGCGCCGCGGGAAGTGGATCTCGAAGCGGCCCGAGGCGAACCCGTCGATGATGCGCCGGGCCGCCTCCCCGGCGGAGATCAAGGCCGGCATCTCGAAGTCGTTGCGGGCAGTCAGGGGTGTGGCCACGAAGCCCGGGTTGATCAGGAAAACGGACACCCCGCGAGGTGCCAGGTCCAGGTAGAGCGTTTCAGCGAAATTGATCAGGGCCGCCTTGCTCGGCCCATAGGCCATGGCCCGGGGCAGGCCCCGGTAGCCGGCCACGCTGGCCACCACGGCCACCGCCCCATGCCCCTGACGCAGCAGCTGGGGCACCACCGCCGCCACGCCATCCATGACCCCGAGCAGGTTGGTATGCACCGTCTGCCGCGCATTGTCGATGGTCAGCTCCCAGGCCCGCAGGGGCGCGTAGGTCCCGGCGTTGAGGATCACCAGATCCACCCCGCCCCAGGTGTCGAGGATCTGCATCATCGCCGGGATGAAGGCCCCCGCATCGGTTACGTCCAGGGGCAGGGCCAGGGCGTCGCGGAAGCCCTCGGCCTGCTGGCGCAGGCGATCCGCGCTGCGGGCCGACAAGGCCAGACGGGCTCCCCGGGCATCAAGGTCGGCGGCCAGGGCCGCGCCGATGCCACTGGACGCCCCGACGATCCACACGCGCCGGTCCCGCCAATCGGTGATCGGCGTGTTGAGAGGTCGAAACAGGGGCAGCAGACCAGCCATGGAGATTCCTAGTCGCGCTTGCGGAAGCTGAGGGTGACCTCGCCGAGGCGGACCCCGAACTTGCTCATCACCGAACGGTTGAGCATGGTCCGATCGTCCATCAGGAACATCCAGTCGTCGAAATCCACGTTGTAGACCTTGCCATCCACTGGAAGTGCCAGCACATAGGTCCAGCGTAGCGCGTTACCCCGCGCTTCGCCGCGGGCCTCACCCACCACATCGTCGGCCCGGCCGGTGAAGTGGTGCGCATCGACGCGAGTCAGCGTCCACACACGGCGCTGAGTGGAACCATCCGAATAGGTGAAGCGCTCATCCAGCGTGCCCGTCTCGCCTTTCCAGCTGGCGGCGATCTCCACGTGGAAACGCTTGACCACCTTGCCAGAGCGGTCCTGGAACATGCCGTGGGCGTCCAGGGTGCCGTCGAAATAGCGGGTCAGGTCGAGCTCCGGCTTCTCGGCCGCATAATCCAGCGGCTCCACCGAGGCGCAGCCGGCCAGGCCGATCAGACCGGCCAGCGCCATCATCATCTTTGTCATGCTTCCCTCCCATCGAGGATTTTCCGCCAGCGCCACAGCAGGCCGGCGGCCAGTAACTTGAGGCCAAGGGGCAGCCCCCCATAGACGAGCGCCAGAGCGGAGACCGCCGACGGCTCGCGCAAGCCCGGCGAGTAACCCAGCGCATCGAGCACTGGCAGGGCCAGGCCCGCCGCCAGCGCCAGACTCGCCTTGGCCACGAAAGCCCAGCAGCCGAAGCAGGCACCGGCCCGGGGCGAGCGCAGACGTGCCAGCTGGTCGGCCAGGATCGCCGCCGGCAGGGCCAGATCTGCTCCCAGCGCCAGCCCGGACAGCACACAGATCAGGCCGAAGGCCCAGGCATCACCGGCGCCCAGGCGACCCGCCCAGGCAAACACGACCACCGCCAGCCCCATCCCGGTCAGCCAGGCCAGCGGCTTGCCGATGCGGCGGGCCAGCCGGACCCACAAGGGCAGGCCAACCGCCCCCGCCACGAAGTAGAGCGCCAGGAACGGCCCGGAGAGGTCCTCCCGCTGCACCACATCGGCCACGAAGAACAGCACGGTGGAGGCCGGAATCGCCGCCGCGATGCCGTTCACCGCGAACACCCCGAGCAACATCGCGAAAGGCCGCTCGGCCAGGGCCTGGCGCAGGCCGGCCCAGGGCCGCTCGGCCAGAGGCGGCGGGCGGTGCCCCTGCGGTAAGGCGGGCAGGCTGACCAGGGCAACCAGCCCGAGCAGGACGATGAACACCACCGCCAGGCGCGCCAGCCCCGCCGGCAGGCTGCCCGCCAGCAGGCCCGGCAGGGCGGACGCCAGCATCACGCCGAGCAGCCCGAATCCCTCCCGGCTGGCCACCAGGCGGGTACGCGCATCGTCGTCGTCGCCCAGTTCAGCCCCCCAGGCGGCATGGTTGATCGTCGCCAGGGAGTAGCCAGCGCTGACCAGCACCAAGCCAACGGCCAGCCACAACGCACCGGCGCCTGCCGGCGGAATCAGCAGCGCGGACAGGCCCAGCACCAGCGGCAGCAGGGCCAGGGCGACCAGTCCCCGGCGTGCCCCCCGGCGGTCCGAGAACCAGCCGATCAGCGGATCGGCAAAGGCATCAGCGACCCGCGTGGCAAGCAGGATCGCGCCTACCAGCGACAGGCTGAGCCCCATCTCGGCAGCGTAGAGATGGGGCACATGCACGTAGATGGGCAAGGCCGCGAAGGCCAGCGGCAGGCCGAGCAGACCATAGCGCCACACCAGCCCGGCCGGCGCGGTGCCGGCACTCATGCGGGCTGCCCGAACAGGCGGGCCCGCAGCGCCGGCACACGGGTCCGGCGGTCCAGCCAGATGGCAAAGAATGTCTGGGCGAAGGCCGGGTCGGCGACCTCCCCGAGCAACCGCCCCTGGTGATAAAACGCCGCCCCCCGTCCGGGCAGGCTGACCCCGACGATGGTCTCCCCTTCGGAGACATCGGGAAACACCCGCTCGAGCTCTGCCCTCCAGCGTGCCAGGACCGCCTCGTCACCGCCCCCCAGGCGACGCATCTCGTCGAGGCTGGTGGACACCAGCGTGGACCTGCTGAACCCGCGTGCGTAGGTAAGGACCAGGGCATAGGGCTGACTGTCGCTCCACGCCTGCCCACTCACCCACAGGCTGGCATCGTAGAGGCGCAGGCCGACAAAGCGGGCTTCACCGCTGCCCAGCATCCGCCAGCCCGGTGCCAGGGCACGGACCGGCTCGGGCAGGGCCGCCGTTGCGGCCGACGCAAACAGACACAAGCCCAGCAGCAGGACCCGCCGCCGATCAGGCATGGCGCAGGCTGAACTGATGAACGTCCACGCTGCCGGCGCGGAAACCCGCCTCGCAGTAAGCCAGGTAGAAACGCCACAGGCGCACGAAGCGCTCGTCGTAACCGAGGGCCCGCACCTGGGGCAACTCCGCCTCGAAGGCCTGGTGCCAGCGCACCAGGGTGTTCGCGTAGTCCTCGCCGAATGCCAGGTCAGAGGTGACGGTCAGTCCGGCCTGCACGGCGTGGTAACGGAATACCAGCGGGCTGGGCAGCATCCCGCCAGGAAAAACATAGCGCTGAATGAAATCCGTCCCCTTCCGGTAGGAAGCGAACAGGCTGTCAGCGATCGTGATGGTCTGGATCAACGCCTGCCCGCCCGGCTTGAGGCGGTCGCGCAGCTGGGCGAAGTAAGTGGGCCAGAAGCGCTCCCCCACCGCCTCCAGCATCTCGATGGACACGATATGGTCGTAGCTGCCGCGCACATCCCGGTAATCGCACAGTTCAAAGTCCGCCCGGTCGGCCCAGCCGCCCCGCTCGGCCCGCGCCCGGGCCCAGGCCAGCTGCTCGGTGGACAAGGTGAGCCCCAGCACCCGGCAGCCGAACTCGGTCACCGCCACCTCGGCAAAGCCACCCCAACCGCAGCCGACCTCCAGGATCAGCTGGCCGGGCTGCGCCCCGAGCTGCTCCAGGATGCGCCGGTACTTGCGCCGCTGGGCCACCTCCAGCGACTCTCCGGCAGCCAGGCCGAGGGCGCTGGAGTAGGTCATCGTCGGGTCCAGCCAGAGTCGGTAGAAGGAATTGCCGAGATCGTAGTGGGCACTGATGTTGCGCCGCGACCCCGTCCGGGTATTGGCCCGCAGCAGGTGAAGCAGGCGGTGTCCGATCAGGCGCCAGGCGCGGCCGTGGATGGCTTTCTGGAGACGATCCCGGTTACGTGCCAGCAAGGTCAGGAGCGCGGCCAGGTCGTTGGTATGCCAGTCGCCGGCCAACCACGATTCGGCAAAGCCGATGTCGCCCTTGGCCAGCACTTCGTCGAACAGGGTCTCGTCGTCCACCTGCAGGTGCAGGCCACCCGGGCCGCGCCCGACCCGCCGGATCAGGCCGCCGGGCAGATGCACATCGATGGCGCCGCCCTCGATGCTGTCCAGCAGGCCCAGCACCAGGCGGGTCCCGCGGCGCAGGCGGGCCGCCTGTCCTGCGGCCGAGCCGACAAGAGTCTGATCGAGCTGGTTCATGAAGAAATCTCCTCGGTGGGGGGCAGGGGTTTGCGATGGAAAGGCACACGCCGCAGGGCCAGGCGCAGGGCTTGCCAGTGGATGCGGGCGATCACGCCGAAGGTCATGAAGGGCAGGCGCGCCAGCCAGGCGGCGAGGGCACGCCCCGTAAGCGGCTGCTCGTGCCCCGACAGGCGGGTGGCCAGCTGGCAGCGCCCCCCCTCCCAGTAGTCAATGGCGGTGCTCACCACGCCGCCCTGGCGGGCAAAGCGGAAGCGGTACTCGCCGCGTACCGGAAAGAAGGGCGACACATGGAAGACCTTGCTTGCCCGCAGTTCATCGCCCGGCAGGATGGGGCGGCGGTCGGGGTGGGCGACGAGGTAGTTATGGCGCTCGCCGAATGTGTTGTTCACCGCCGCCAGCACCGCCCTCAGGCAGCCGTCCCGGTCGTGGCAGAACCACAGGCTGACCGGGTTGAAGAGGTATCCGAACATGCGCGGCATGGTCTGCAGCACGATTTCTCCGTCCGCCTCAGGCAGCCCCTGGTCGTGCAGCAGCTCCCGTATCCACGGCAGCAGCGGCGAGCCATCCCGGGCCCCGTGGTCGCGGCTGTGAAGGGTGAACAGGTTGGGCCTGTCGACGCCGAGCAGGGGCACCTTGAGCTGCGCCAAACGGCTCAGCGGAATGCGCAGGGTGGCCAGGGGGTAGATGAAGCGGTTGTGCGTCGGACGCGTCCGCTCGTGCATCACCGCGCCCATGCAGACCACCGGCTCGAAGTCGGGCCGACCCATCAGCGCGCCTCCGCCAATGCCCGCGCGTGGCCCTGCCACGACGCCTGCACGCCCAGGGCGGCGGCAACGACGAGGGCGGACTTCAACCCGTCCTCATGGAAGCCGTAGCCCGTCCAGGCGCCGGCAAACCAGCTGTGCAGGCGGCCCTGCAGCGCCGGCAGGCGGGCCTGGGCGTCGATCGCGCCTTGGTCGAAGACGGGGTGGGCATAGTCGTAGCGCCCGATCACGTGTTGCGGTGCCGGCTCGTCGAAGGGGTTGAGGGTCACCACCACCGGCGTTTCCACCGGCAGCGGCTGCAGGCGGTTGATCAGGTAGGACACCGACACGGGGCGCTCGCCAGGCAGGCCGTGGCCGGAGAAGTAGTTCCACGCGGACCACACCCCGCGGCGCCGCGGCAGGAGACGCGGGTCGGTGTGCAGCCAGGCGTCGTTGCGCTGGTAGCGCACGGCGCCGAGCACGGCCCGCTCTTCTGCGGTCGCACCGTCGCCGAGCAGGGCCAGGGTCTGATCGGAATGGCAGGCGAAGACCACCTCGTCGAAGCGCTCCTGTGCCGTAGCCGTCCGCACCAGCGCGCCGACCCCCTCCTCCCGCTGTACGTGCAGCACCGGCGTCTTCAGGCGGATCTCGCCGATCCCGGCGCTCAGCGCGTCAACGTAGCTGCGTGCCCCGTTCTTCACGGTGTACCAGCGCGGTCGGTCGAAGATCTGCAGCAGGCCGTGGTTGTGGCAGAAGCGCACGAAGGTGGCCAGCGGATAGGCCATCATGCTGCGCGTCGGGCAGCTCCAGATCGCCGCCGCCATGGGGATCAGGTACCAGTCGCGGAAGGCGCTACCGTAGCGGTTCAGCGCCAGGTAGTCCCCCAGGGCAATGTCTGGCGTCTCACCCGCCAGGGCCATCCGCGTGGTCTCGCGGTTGAAGCGCCGGATATCCGCCAGCATGCCCCAGAACGCCCCCCTCACCAGATTGCTGCGCTGGGCAAAGAGACTGCCTAGATCACTGCCCGCCCATTCCAGGTCGGGGCTGGCCAGGCTCACGCCAAAAGACATCTCGCTCTCGACGGACTCCACCCCGAGCAGGCTGAACAGGGCACACAGGTTGGGGTAGGTGCGCCGGTTGAAAACCAGGAAACCGGTATCCACCGGAAACTGCCGGCCATCGACTTTCACGTCCACCGTGTGGGTGTGGCCGCCCAGGTAGTCACCCGCCTCGAAGAGCACCACCTCATGGTCACGGCTGAGCAACCAGGCGCTGGCCAGGCCGGCGATGCCTGAGCCGATCACGGCGATACGCCGGCCACCTTCGCGGCGCGACACGAAACTGCCCAGGGGAGCCCGGTCCATGGCGTTCTCCTCAGGCCAGCCGGCGCCGCAGCGCCAGGCGACGGGCACGCACGGCCACCCATTTCCGGAAGGAAAGGGAGAGACGCTTGCGCAGGATCAGTCGTTCGATGTCCATGATGGAGTCCTTCCGGGCGTGATCAGGCATTGCGCCCCTCGATCAGGGCGTAGGCGGAGTGGTTGTGGATGGACTCGAAGTTCTCGGACTCCACGGTCCAGCGCTCGATCCGGGGATCCGCCTTGAGGCGCAGGGCGACATCCCGCACCAGGTCTTCGACGAACTTCGGATTGTCATAGGCGCGCTCGGTGACCCACTTCTCGTCCGGCCGCTTGAGCAGGCCGAAAACCTCGCAGGAGGCTTCCTCTTCGGCGATCCGCACCAGCTCCTCGAGACTCATGTCGTCGCGCAGGGTGGCGGTGAGGGTCAGGTGAGAGCGCTGGTTGTGGGCACCGTAGTCGGAGATCTTCTTCGAGCAGGGGCACAGGCTGGTCACCGGCACCACAGCCTGGAGGGTCAGCGTCGGCGCCTGGCCTTCGGCCTGCTCCACGCATACGGAGGCATCCAGGTCGAGCAGGCTCTCGACCCCAGACACTGGCGCCTGCTTGCGCACAAAGTACGGAAAACGCATCTCGATGCGACCCGCCGGCGCCGCCAGGCGCTGCAGGGTGTCCTGGAACAGGCTGCGGACACCCGACAGGTCGAGGGCCTCACGCTCCTGCTCGAGGACCTCCACGAAGCGGGACATGTGCGTGCCTTTGACATCGGGCGGCAGGAAGACCGTCATCTCCAGGGTCGCGACGGTGTGCAGGATCTGTCCCTGCTGGTCGCGGATGCGCAGGGGGTAGCGCAGCCCACGCACGCCAACCCGCTGGATGGCGAGCTGGCGCAGATCGGCAGAAGACTGGATGTCGGGCAGGTGGAATCGTTCGGGTGCATTCACGGGCAGGCGCTCCTCAAGACAGGGGTGGGCTCACGGACGGGCAGCAAGGGCCTTCTCGACCGCAGTCACGAGACTGCGGCTGTCGGGCGCGGTCGTACTGGGGAAGCTCAGGACCTTCTGGCCACTACGGTCGATCAGGTACTTATGGAAATTCCACTTGGGCCGCTCACCGGTGAGCGAAGCCAGCTGCTTGTAGAGGGGATTGGTCCCCGAACCGAGCACCTCGGTCTTGGCCAGCATCGGGAACTTGACGCCGTAGGTCAGGCGGCAGAAATCGGCGATCTCCTTGTTGCTGCCCGGCTCCTGGCTGCCGAAGTCATTGGACGGAAAGCCCAGCACCACCAGGCCCTGGTCCTTGTAGCGGGCATACATCTTTTCGAGCCCGTCGTACTGGCCCGTGAAGCCGCAATAGCTGGCGGTATTGACCACCAGCACCACCTTGCCCCGGTACTGGCAGAGGTTCTGGGACTGCTCGTCCTGCAGGCGCGGGAAGCGGTGATCGAGCAGGGCCGGGCAGGCCTCTTCGGCGGCGGTCGCATGACCGGCGAGGGGAAGAAGGAGCAGGGCTGCAGCCCAGTGGCGGAGGAATCGCATGGAAGGTCTCCAGAATCAGGCAGGACGGTTCTGGTGGACAAACAGCTTCACGTCCAGATCCTCGTCCAGGACAAACTCAGAACGTCCCTCAACAGCGAGGCTTTTTTCCAGAGCCGGAAACTGCAATGCCGAAACGAAACCAGCGACGCCCAGGAGGAAAACGAAGCCTGCAGCCAGGCCCATCCGAAGCGGTGTGAGATCACGCGTTTTCATGGTCTTTTGTCCTGGACAATGGTTGGTCATGCCCCTACACTAGGATCAAACTTCCGGCATGTCAACATTTTGTCCAGGACAAAATATGAATACATCTCTTCCACCATCCGGCCTTTCGATCGCCGCAGTGGAGCGCGACACCGGACTGGCCAAAGACACCCTGCGTGTCTGGGAACGGCGCTATGGCTTTCCCGCTCCAGCCCGCGACAGCAACGGTGAGCGGGTCTATCCCGCCGATCAGGTCGACAAGCTGCGCCTGATCCGACGCCTGATCGATCAGGGGCTACGCCCGGCAAAGCTCATCGGTCTGGAGCCCACCGCCCTGTCCGAGCTCCTCGGTGGCCTCGGTACGGCACAGCCATCCGCCGACCCGGCACGCAGCGCCCAATTCGAGACGATCCTGAAATTCGTGCGCCTGCACCTGCATGAAGACCTGCGCCGCAGCCTGCAGCAACTGCTCATGAAACTCGGCCTGCAGCGCTTCGTCGGAGAGGTGCTGGCCCCCCTCAACATGATGGTGGGCGACGCCTGGCTGCGCGGCGAACTCGAGGTGCCCGAAGAGCACCTGTACACGGAGCAGGTGCAGAACCTGCTGCGCGCGGCCATCAGCAGTCAGGCCGCGGCGAGCGCAGGGCGCCCGCGGGTGCTGCTGACCACCTTTCCCGATGAGCAGCACGCCCTCGGCCTGCTGATGGCCGAAGCCATGATGGTGCCGGAGGGCGCCTGCTGCATCTCCCTGGGCACCCAGACGCCCCTGGACGACATCCGCAATGCCGCCCGCGCCGGTCGCTTCGACATCGTGGCGGTCTCGTTCAGCGCGGCCTTCCCGGCCCGCCTGGCCCTGGACGGCCTGCGCAGCCTGCGTGAGGGGCTGGGTCCCGATACCGGCCTGTGGGTGGGGGGCGCAGGCATCACCGGACAGGCCCGCAAGCTGCCCAACGTACAGGTATTCGCGTCCATCGATGAGCTGCCCGAGGCCCTGCGGAGCTGGCGGGAGGCCCACCCCGCGCCGGATCGGGCCTAGACCCGGCCCACCTCAGACCCCGGCCGGCGCTGGCGCCTGACGCAGCCTGGGGATCCGGGCCGGCGCCCAGTTGGCGAGGCCCCACGCCCATACCGCCGCCAGATCGGACTCTGCCAGTCCGGGCGGTGGGCACTGGCCCAGGAAATCCAGCACATCCACCAGCAGCCGGCCTGGCGCCAGGCCCTCCACGGCACGCGCCAGGGTCTGCTTGGAGAGCTTCTCGCCCGCCGCGTTGGCGGCCACCGGCAGATGGGCATAGGCCGGCTGCGGCAGGCCGAGCAGGCGCTGCAGCAGGATCTGGCGGGGCGTCGAGTCCAGCAGGTCGGCCCCCCGCACCACCTCGGTGACACCCGCCTCCGCATCATCCACCACCACCGCCAGCTGATAGGCGAACAGGCCGTCCGCCCGGAGCAGGACGAAGTCCCCCACATCCATCAGCACGTTCTCCACCACCCGGCCCTGCACGGCGTCGTCGAAGCCCACCTCGCCGGATGGCACCCTGAGCCGCCAGGCCCTCGGCAACCGACCTGACGCCAGCCCGTCACGGCAGGTTCCCGGGTAACGCCGTGTCCCGTCCCGGGCCAGCGCCGAGTCCGCCATTTCCTTCCGCGTGCAGGCACAGGGGAAGAGGTGGCCCCCGGTCTTCAGGCGCTCGAAGGCATCCTGGTAGGCCGCCGTGCGGTGGCTCTGCCAGACCACCGGCCCGTCCCATTCGAAGCCGAAATGCTCAAGGGTGCGCAGGATCCCCTCCGCCGCACCGGGCATGGAGCGCGGCACATCCACATCCTCGATGCGCAGCAGCCATTGCCCCCCCTGGCTGCGCGCCGACAGGCAGCTGCCCAACGCCGCCACCAGGGACCCGAAATGCAAGGGACCACTGGGCGAAGGCGCAAACCGCCCGACAACCGGGCTTCGCATGACCTCGGGATGAGATTCCGGCACCGCTTTCATCCTCTTACAAATGACACAATATCTTTAAGAATCAAAATATTATGCGAAAGTCATTGAAAACTATAACTTTCGGCATATTCCGTCCCCATGCTCAGGTCGGGATAATCCCGCACTCGAACGGGTCGAAAGTTCGATTGTCGCAGCGAAGCCGCTGCCGCGAAACGGGCACATCACCACCGACGCCTCCCGCATCCAGCCGTCGTCCTGACGCATCCCGCATGAAATTTGGCAGCCTTTCCCTCTTCCGCCAGGACACCAGGCCAGCACACGCCGTGCGGCGCCGGGCCTCCCCGTCCCGCTTGTCGCATGCCCTGCGGATGCATGGCACCGGCCAGCTGACCGCCCTGCTGTGCGTGACCGTGCTGTCCACCCAGATAGATGCGCAGGCCGCACTGGCTGCCTGGTGGCTGGCCCTCACCGCCAGTCAGGCCGTGCTGCTGCTGATGGCTCACCCTCCAAACGGATGGCAGGGCCTGGCGCCGTTGCGCGACCCCTTGCTACGCCACTACTTCTCGGCCGCCAGTGCGCTGATCGGCGGCGGCACCTGGGGTACGCTGCCGCTGGTGGTCCCCTCTGATGCACCGGCGCTGGCCCTGGCCACGCAGTACGCCGTGCTGGGCGGCGTAACGCTCGCCGGTGCCAGCATCCTGTCGGGCAGCCGGACCGCGTTTGCCGTGTTCATCACCGCCACCCTGCTGCCCCTGTTCATCCAGACCCTGGCCGATCCCCCCCCCGGGCTGCCCCATGGCAGCCTGCTGCTCGGCCTTTTCGTGGTCTTCGCGCTGACCCTCAACAGCCTGTTGCATTCGTCCCACCGCAGCGTGGTGCGCCGTCGCGCCAACGGCGCCAGCCAGATCGAGGCCCAGCAGCTGATGCTGGACAACACCCGCGAGGCCGTGGTGCTGACCCACGGGCATCGCATCCAGCGCTGGAACCGCAACTTCTCGGATGTCATGCGCCTGCCGCATCACGGGGCCAGGGATCACAGCCTGCGCCGCTGCCTCGCCGACCGCGGTGACTGGCAGCGTCATGCGCGGGCCGCCCTGGAGGCCTTCGGCCGGGGCGCGACCTATCACGGGGTGACCCGGCTGCGGCGACATGATGGAAGCGATTTCTGGGCAGAAATCTCCGGCCGCAGGGTGGGCACCAACACCCGCCCCATACAGGCGGTCTGGGTCGCCGCCGACATCTCCAACCGTCTCCTCGAAGATGCCCGCGAGGCCCTGGCCCACAAGCAACTGCGCGCACTGCTCGAGCAAGGGTCGGACTGGTACTGGCAGACGGACTGCGAGCACCGCCTGATGCACATCGCTCACCACGGCTCGGGGGACGACCAGCGCCTGTGCCGCAATATCGGCCGCACCTGGTGGCAGTTTCCCCGCAGCGACTGCAGCCCGGGCCTGAGCAGCGAGCAGTTGCGGGAGATATTCGAAGGCCGGCAGGGCTTCCGCGACCTCCGCGTGACCGTTCCCGACGGCATGCGCCCTCCCCTGCACCTGCACCTCTCCGGTATGCCCCGTCTCGACGACCATGGCGCCTTCGCGGGCTACCACGGCACGGCGATCGACGTCACGGAACGGATCCGCAGCGAGGAGCGCGTCCATCACCTGGCCTATCACGACCATCTCACCGGCCTGCCCAACCGCCGCCTGCTGAGCGACCGCCTCAACCAGGCCATCGCCCAGGCCCGCCGCAACCGGGAACGGGTCGGGGTCATCCTCCTCGACGTGGACGACTTCAAGCGGATCAATGACCTGGCCGGACACGCCACGGGCGACCACGTCCTGATGGAGATCGCTGACCGGCTGCGCCACACCGTGCGCACCTGTGACTCCGTGGCCCGGCTCGAGGGCGACGCCTTCGTGATCCTGCTGCCGGGGCTGGACCAGCTGCAGCATGCCGAGCAGGTCGCCAACAAGGTACTGACCGCGCTCCACGAACCGGTCCAACGCCCCTTCCCCCGCTCCTCCCTCGGTGCCAGCATGGGAATCGCCCTTTTCCCGGAAGACGCCGACACCGCTGCCGGCTTGCTGGAGGTAGCCGACATGCGCATGCAACGCGCCAAGCGACGCGGCGGACAACGCATCGAAGGCTGAACCCGCGCCCCTGCTGCCGCTACAATGGGGCATGCATTGTCCCGCCCCCGCCACGCAGCAATCCGACCTACCCAGAGCCAGCCGCAACGCGCAGGTCTGGCGTGTTGACGGCGATCACATCGCCACCGGCCTCGACCAGCTGATCGAGGAGATCCCCGTCGCCCTGGTCTACAACGGCATCTCCCACGCCGTCCTGCTTGCCACCCCTACCGACCTGGAAGACCTGGCCCTCGGTTTCAGCCTGAGCGAGGGCATCCTGGCCAGCCGCTCAGAGCTGTATGACGCCGAGCGGGTGGACGGCAGCCGCGGCATCGAGCTGCGCCTCGAGATTGCCTCGGAGCGCTTTGCCGGCCTCAAGGCACGCCGGCGCAACCTGGCCGGACGGACCGGCTGCGGCCTGTGCGGCGTGGAAAGCCTGGATGCCCTGGCCCGCCCTCATCCTCATCTGCCGCCACGAGCGCCGATCCCCGTCGAGGCGGCCTTCGCGGGCCTGGCCGCCCTGCCCGGTCACCAGCCCTTGCGCCAGGCCACCGGCGCGGTCCATGCCGCGGCCTGGATAGACCGGAACGGAACGATCCTCGCCCTGCGCGAGGACGTGGGCCGCCACAATGCCCTCGACAAGCTGCTGGGCCACCTGGCCGCGACACGCTTCGATCCGGCCGGTGGCCTTGTCCTGGTGTCGAGCCGGGCCAGCTATGAGATGGTGCAGAAGACCCTGGCCCTCGGCATCGGCTGCCTGGTGGCGGTATCCGCCCCGACCGGGCTGGCGGTGGAACTGGCCGAGGAGGCCGGCCTGGGCCTGGCCGGCTTCGCCCGCGACCGGCGCATGGTGATCTACGCGGGGGCCGGGCACTTCACCGGGCCGGATCAGGCGTAGCGCAGGCGCCGGCTACGCTCCAGGCGCTCGGCATAACGGGGAAAATCCAGGCCCATGCGGCTGCGCAGGGCCTTGGCCTGATTGGCGATCTCGCGCCAGCGGGGGGCGAAGCCGGGGGCCCGGAAGGCCAGCACGATGTCGTTGCCGTCCGGCAGCGAATAACGCAGCACCCGGTCATCGAAGACCTCCGCGATCATGGCCAGGTGATCCTCACGGTCGTCCCGCTCGCCGGCCAGATTGGCCACCATCAGGCCCTTGCCGGTGAGCGCGTCGTGCACCGACTGGTAGAAGGCGATGGAGCTGACCGAGCCCGACAGGCCGTGGCGGTCGAAGGCGTCCATCATGATCACGTCCGGACGCTCCTCCCAGCCCGCGCTCCGCCCGACCCAGTCGGCGCCATCCCCCTCGCAGACGCGCAGCCGGGCATCGTCGGGGGGCAGCTCGAAGACATCGCGGAAAGCGATCACGCGGGGATCGATCTCCACCACCGTGATGCGCGCCGAGCCCACGTGGCGGTGGCAGAACTTGGCCAGTGAGCCGCCGCCCAGGCCGAGCATCAGGATCTGGCGGGGGCGGCCCAGGAACAGCAGGAAGCTCATCATTGCCTGGGTGTAGTCCAGCTCCAGCGCAAACGGATCCTTGAGTCTCATGGTGCTCTGGATCAGCGACAGGGAGAAATGCAGGCTGCGGGTCTGCCCGTCATCGATCACATAAGGCTTGTCATAGGCCCCGGATACCACCTGGCGCAGCACATGCTGTCGATCGCAGTCCGCCTCCTCGAGCAGGTGGATGGTGTCGGAATCGGAAAAAAACGGGCTGGGCAGGACCAGGATGGCAGGACGATTGGACACAGGCAGGACAAGGCGGGATGGCTACGACAGGCCGCCATTGTACGCCCCCCCTCCCGTGACCGGCGGGAAGGCCCCACTGCCCCGGAGAACGGGGCTTAAAGATTATCCGGTGCAGGCCGTAAGCCCGACAGCCAGGTTTCGTCGCGATAAAACCGGGGCTCCCATCACACACCGGACATCCACCATGACCATCTCCCAACGCCTCAGGCTCATCGTCGGTACCGCACTGCTCGGGCTGATCGTGCTCGCCGGCCTGTCCTACCAGCAGATCAGCCGGGTCTATGAGGACGCAAACTTCAGCACCGTCAATGTAGTGCCCAGCATGCTGGTCCTGTCTGAAACGGCCATCGACACAGGGCGCCTGCGCGTCCGCGTCTATCGCCACGTCCTGGCGACTGACGCGAAGGAAATCGCCGAGATCGACAAGAGCATCGTCAGTGCCCGCGAAGTCATCGAACAACAGTTCAAAGCCTATGAGAGCCTGATCTACGACGCAGAGGACCGGCAAGCGCTGGAGACGGAGAGAACAGCGTTCCGGGAATACAACAAGAAGGTAGACGAAGTCCTGGTACTTTCGCGCCAGAACCGGAACGAGGAGGCGCGCGCCCTGCTGAGTTCGGCGGCCCCCTACGCGACCCGCTTCGTGGACCAGCTCAGCGCGCACATGAAGTACAACGAACGGATCGGCAAGGACGCCGCCACCAAGGCGGCAGCCACGCTCAACAGCGCCCTGCAGATCAGCATCGGTGTGCTGATCGTGGCGGGGCTGGTGCTGGTCACCCTGAGCGTCACCACCATCCGCAGCATCACCCGCCGGCTCGACGATGCCAACCGTGCCGCCGCGCGCATCGCCTCCGGCAACCTCGCCGCCGAGCCTGTGGCAGGCCCCGGCACGCAGGACGAGATCGGCAGGCTGCTGGGCTCCCTGGACGCGATGCGGGCCGACCTGGCGCGAACCATCGGCGAGATCGTCACCGAGTCCGAACAGGTCGCCCAGTCCGCCAGCCAGCTCTCCAGCGCGGCCCAGCAGGTGTCGATCAGCAGCGAGCAGCAGTCGAGCGCGACCTCGTCCGCGGCGGCGGCGGTTGAAGAGCTCACGGTCAGCATCGACCACGTGGGGAGCAGCGCCGAAGATGCCAGCCGCCGTGCCCAGCAGGCCGAGGGGCTGGCCAGCCACAGCGGACGGGGCGTGGACAGCGCCGCCCAGCGTATCGGCCAGGTCGCCCAGCAGGTGGAGAACACCGCCCAGCAGATCCAGACGCTGTCGAACCACGTGCAACAGATCGACCGCATCACCGTGGTGATCCGGGAGGTGGCCGATCAGACCAACCTGCTGGCACTCAACGCCGCCATCGAGGCCGCACGGGCCGGCGAGCAGGGACGCGGCTTCGCCGTGGTGGCCGACGAAGTGCGCAAGCTGGCCGAACGCACCACCAGCTCGGTGCAGGAGATCAGCGCCGTCATCGGCACCATCCAGCAGGGCGCCAGCGACGCGGTGACGAGCATGCAGTCGAGCCGCAGCCTGGTCAGCAACGTCGTCGAAGATGCCAACCAGGCCAGCAGATCGATGGGTGAAATCCGGGAATCCGCGGCGACCATGCAGCAGGCCATTGGCGGTATCAACGATGCTCTGCAGGAACAGCGCGGCGCCTCCACCGACCTCGCCCGCAACGTCGAATCGATCGCCCAGATGTCGGAGGAAAACTCGGCGGCGGTCAGTGAAGTGGCCAGCACGGCGCACACCCTGCAGTCGGTGTCGAACAGCCTGCGGGCCAGCGTCTCGCGCTTCCGGCTCTAGGCCGTCAGCCCGGCTCCCAGGGGGCATCCGCCCGGGAGCCGGCTGACACGCGGCTCAGGCCAGCCCGAGCAGTTTGAGCTTGCGGTACAGGGTGGCGCGCGCCACCCCCAGGCTGCGGGCGGTGGCCGACACATTGCCGGCATTGCGCGCCATCGCCGCACGCACCGCCTCGAGCTCGATGTCGCGCAGGCACACCCCGCTCCCGCGCTGGGGCACGGCGCACGGCGCCGGCCCATCATCGAAATCGGACAGCAACTCCTCGGGGAAATGCTGCAGGCCGATCTCCTCCTCACCCTCCGCCAGGGTCAGGGCCAGTCGCAGCACATGACCAAGCTGCCGGATGTTGCCGGGCCATCGGTAGTGCATCAGCACATGGCGCGCCTCCGGCGACAGCATGGGCACCTCCCCCGCCCGCGCCTCGCGGGCCAGCAAGGATTCAATCAGTGCCATCCGGTCACCGCGGTCGCGCAGGGCCGGCAGGCTCACCCGCACGCCCTTGATCCGGTAATACAAGTCTTCCCGGAAGCGCCCTTCCGAGACCAGGGTCTCCAGGCGGCGGTGGGTTGCCGCCACCACGCGGGCGTCGAAGACGATCTGGCGGGCGCCGCCCAGGCGGCTGAAGCTGCGCTCCTGCAACACCCTCAGCAGGCGGCCCTGCAACTCCATCGGCATGTCGCCGATCTCGTCGAGGAAGAGTGTGCCGCCCCGGGCCAGTTCGAACTTGCCCGGCGCCCCACCGCGCCGGCCGCCGGTGAAGGCCCCATCCTCGTAGCCGAAGAACTCGGATTCAATCAGCCCCGCCGGCAGCGATGAACAATTGATCGCCACAAAAGGCCCGGCAGAGCGGGTGCTTTCATCATGCAGGCGGCGCGCCAGCACCTCCTTGCCGGTGCCGGTCTCCCCATGGATGAGGACCGGGATGTCGCGCTCGAAAGCACGCCGGGCCACGTGCAAAGCCTGCCCGGCCACCGGATCGAAGCCGATCGCCTCGCCACCGCCCAGCACCACACCGGCCTGGGCGGGCAGCTCCGGCCGGGCAGCCAGGGCGTGGATGCGCTGAGCGCTCTCGCGCAGGCCGGCGATCATCCCCCCGGCCCGCGCCGCCTGGAAGCGCGCATCGAAACGCAGCCCGCCATCGCTGCGCAGCACTCCCTTGTCGAGCCGACCGGACAAGGCCCGCCGGAAGGTCTCCGGCGGGCAGTCGAAGAGCGTCTCGAAGCGCTCGATACCACCATCGCCGGAGCCCAGGCCCAGCAGCTGCCGGGCACCCTGGTTGGCCCCCAGCAGGGTGCCGTCCTCGGCGAACACCACCACCCCTTCGAGCGGCGTGTCGAGCAGGTCGGGACGATAGTGGAAGCCCACCGTCAGCGCCCCCTGCAGCTCGGACAGCATACGGTTCTCGATGGCCCGGGCGGCAATCCCGAGGGGTTCGAGGATGGTGACAGGCTCGCCGTGCCCCACCCGGGTCGCGTCGAGCACTCCGACCATGCTCCCCGAGGGGCCGAAGAGGGGGACCGCCGCACAGCTGAACGGGCGCACCTCATCCAGGAAATGCTCGGCCGCGCGCACCACCATCGGCCGCCCTTCGGTCAGCGAGCAGCCCGGCCCGTTGGTGCCCACCGCCGCCTCGCTGACATTGCGCCCCACCTGGAAGATGCTCGCCAGGTCGCGGGACTCGACCCCGGTCCCGCACACAGCGCTGACCACGATGCCGTCCATGTCGATGCAGGCGAGCGCCCAGCCCCCATGCCCGAGCGACAGATGGAGCTTTTCCATCTCCGGCAGTGCGCTGCTGATCAAGGGACGGCAGCGCTCCTCGATCAGCGATTTCTCATGACGCGCAACCGGGTTGAAGACGCGCCGGTCACCCGTCCCCAGGCCCAGCTCGCGAGAACGCTCCCAGGAGCGGATCACCATTTCGGGGACCAGCCCGTCCGGCCTTCTCCCTTCCCGGAAGAAATGCCGTCGTGCCAATTCAACCCGTTGTCCGAAGGACACTGCCGATTCGCCCATGCTTTTGTCTCCTCTATTTGGCGAATAACAAGTCAACCTTTCCCGGACGTTGACTCGTTTCAATACACCCCATTTCGGGCCATTCATCCAGAACACCCCAAAACAAATGCAAGCCAATGATTTTTATTTGTTTTTGTATTTACCTCGGCAAATTTCCGGCAGGCACGCCGGCTGCTAAGGATTAATCACCCCGAGCGGAACATTCCTGTCCCGGGCGGGGCGCACCACATTAAATAAGTTCGACAACTCAAGTCAATGAGGAGACAAGATGACAGGACACCGTGAAATGCGGCGCTCCGGGCTGCACGCACTGCAGATCGCAGGCACCACCCTGCTGGCCTGCGCGCTGCTCGCCGGCCCGGCCCAGGCGGAACCCGCCAAGGGCTCACGCGAGCACATCGCCGCGGTCACCGCCCGGGTTGATGCCCCGGCCATCCGGGCCAACGCGGCCCGTGGCAACGACTGGCCGGCCTATGGCCTCGACTACGCCGAGACCCGCCACAGCCCGCTCACGGCGATCAATGCCGGCAACGTGAACACGCTCGGCCTGGTCTGGTCCTACAACCTCGAATCGACCCGCGGGGTGGAAGCCACCCCCCTGGTGGTGGACGGCATCATGTACGTCACCGCCTCGTGGAGCGTGGTGCATGCGGTGGATGTGCGCACCGGCAAGCGGCTGTGGTCCTACGACCCGAAGGTGCCCCGCGAGATGGCCTTCAAGGGCTGCTGCGACGTGGTGAACCGGGGCGTCGCCCTCTACAAGGGCAAGGTCTTCGTCGGCACCTTCGACGGCCGCCTGGTGGCCCTCGACGCCGCCACCGGCAAGCCGGTGTGGGAGAAGGACACCATCGAGGACCGCAGCCACTCCTACACCGTCACCGGGGCCCCACGGGTCATCAAGGGCAAGGTGATCATCGGCAACGGCGGCGCCGAATACGGTGTGCGCGGCTACATCACCGCCTACGACGCCGAGAGCGGCGAACAGAAGTGGCGCTGGTACACCGTGCCGGGCGACCCGGCCAAGCCCTTCGAGGACGCCTCCATGGCCAAGGCCGCCAAGACCTGGGACCCGGCCGGCAAGTGGTGGATCAACGGCGGTGGCGGTACGGTCTGGAACTCCATGGCCTACGACCCCGAGCTCAACCTGATGTACGTGGGCACCGGCAACGGCTCTCCCTGGAACCACCGCAAGCGCAGCCCGGGCGGCGGCGACAATCTCTACCTGGCCTCGGTGGTGGCCCTCGATCCGGACACCGGGAAATACGTCTGGCATTACCAGGAAACCCCGGGCGACAACTGGGACTACACCTCGGTGCAGGACATCATCCTCACCGACCTGACCCTGGACGGGAAAAAGCGCAAGGTCCTGCTGCACGCCCCGAAGAACGGCTTCTTCTTCGTCATCGACCGGACCAATGGCAAGTTCATCTCCGCCAAGCCCTTCACCGAGGTGAACTGGGCCACCGGCTACGACAAGAAGGGGCGCCCCATCGAGACACCGGAGGCCCGCTCGCGGGAAGCCTTCGACAGCGTGCCCGGCCCCTTCGGCGGCCACAACTGGCATGCCATGTCCTTCAACCCGAAGACCGGGCTGGCCTACTTCCCGGTGCAGAACGTGCCGATCAACCTGGCCGAGGACAAGGCCTGGACCCACAATGGCAACCAGCCCGGGCAGCCCCAGTCGGGCACCGGCTGGAACACCGGCATGCTGATCAACACCCAGCCGCCCAAGAGCAAGGCCTTCGGCCGCCTGATCGCTTGGGATCCGGTGAAGCAGAAAGAGGTCTGGCGGCAGGAGTACGCCGCGCCGTGGAACGGCGGCACCCTCAGCACCGCCGGCAACCTGGTGTTCGCCGGCAGCGCCGACGGCCGCTTCGCCGCCTACCGCGCCGACAATGGCGAGAAGCTGTGGGAGGCGCCGATCGGCACCGGCATCATCGCACCGCCGGTCACCTACCAGGTGGATGGCCAGCAGTACGTGTCCATCGCCGTCGGCTGGGGCGGCGTGTTCGGCCTGATGCAGCGCGCCACCGACAAGCAGGACAACGGCCGCGTTTACACCTTTGCGCTGGGTGGCACCACGCCCCTGCCCCAGCCGCCCGCCTATGCCCTCGGCGAGCTGATCTCCGGCGTCAAGTACGACCCGGCCCACATCCCCGAAGGTACCCGCCTGTACGTCAGCCACTGCGTCTTCTGCCACGGCGTGCCCGGCGTGGACAAGGGCGGCAACATCCCCAACCTCGGCTACGTCCCGTCGCAGGACATCGCGAACCTGTCCGACTTCGTCTTCAAGGGTCCCTTCCTGAAGAAGGGCATGCCCGACTTCACCGGCAAGCTGAGCCTGGATGACGTGGAGAAGATCAAGGCCTTCATCCAGGGCACGGCCGACGCCGTCCGGCCGAAGAAATAAGCCTCTCTCTTGCCGCGGCCAGCGCCTTCCTCCCTCCCCCTTCCGCACGGCCGCGGCCTTTTTATTCCGTATCACCCGCAGGAAAGCGCCCTACAACAACACGGAGACAAGACCATGCAGACGAACAACCCGACGCAGCGCTCCTTCGCAGTGCGCCTGTGCACCCTGGCCCTGGCCGCCACCGGCCTCATCGGCGGCACGGCCCAGGCCGACGTACGCCCCGATCCGGGCGACTACACCGGCCTCCCGGCCGGCACCAACCTGGCCCTCGTGTACGCCCAGTTCCCCCGCGCCGACAAGGTGTATGCCAACGGAAACAAGGCGGTGGACAACCTGGACCTGTCGCTCAATGCCGGCATCCTGCGTTACGTGCACTTCATGAAGCTGGGCGACTACATCATCGACCCGCAGATCATCATGCCCTTCGGCAGCCAGAAGATCGGTCTGTCCGACACCAAGGCCAGCGGCATCGGTGACGTGATCTTCGGCGGCACCCTGTGGACCATCGCCGACCTGGCCCGCGGCGAACACCTGGGCTGGTCCGTGTTCTTCACCGCCCCCACCGGCAGTGACAAGGACCAGGGCTTTGCGATCAGCAACAACCGCTGGGCCACCGACCTGCAGGTGGGCTACATCCGCAAGCTGAGCAACAAGTGGACGGTGGATCTGATCGGCGAGACCGAGTTCTACCAGGACCAGCGCGACACCAAGTCGCAGAAGGACCCGCTGCTGCAGGCCCACGGCCACCTGCGCTACCACCTCAGCGATGCCACCTACGTGGCCGCCACCTACCGTCACGCCTGGGGCGCCAAGGAGACCCTCCACGGCGCAGAGATCGCCGGCGCCAAGAACAACGGCACGGCCATGCTCACCTGGGCGTCCTTCGTGGACAAGCAGTGGCAGGTCCAGCTGCAGTACGTGCATGACCTGAAGGTCGAGGAAGGCCCCAAGATCAGCGGCCTGCAGGCCCGCCTGCTGTACGTGTACTAAGCGGGCACCGTCTGGCCGCACAGGGTGGCGGCCAGATGCTTCAGGTCGAGCACGCCGAGCATGCGCGCGGCGCCCCCGCTGCCCACCTGGAGGGGTGACCAGCGGGCGCCGGCCGCCTCGGGCAGGGCCTGCAGGTTGGCCCGCGCCACACCGGACGCATCGGGCCGGCTGCGCGGGGCATCGTCGATGCTGAGCAAGCGCGGCACATTGAAGCCGATGAAGCCTCCTCCTCCATCCACCACCAGCACGCTGGCAGTGGACGAGCGTTCCGCCCCGGGCAGCCCCATCAGGGTGCTCAGGCAGAAGGTCGGGATCGCCCGCCCGCCGCTCACCACCAGGCCGGTGGTCCGCGAGCCGGCCCCGAAGAGGGTGCAGTCGTCCGACCAGGGCAGGATCTCGTTGATCTGCTCGATGGGCGTGGCCACCTCGAAACCCAGGTCGTAGGTCAGCACCTGACAACGCTCCTCCGCCAGCGCCGCATCGGCGCCCGAACTATCGCCCCCCCCGGCACTGCGCCCGTCCACCGGCGTGTTCACCCGGCTCAGGCCCTGGAGATCGGGATGCGAAAGGATCCGCCCGGAGTCCAGCATGAGGTAGTAACCCGTCTGCCGGCCATCGTCCGGAGCGCCCCCGGCGGAGAGCACGCCATCCATCGGCAAGGCGCCGGCAAACAGGCCGTCCCTGGGCAAGGTGCCAGCGGGGATGGGCACCGGCACGCAGGCGCCGGTGCGCACCACGTCGACGATCTCGTCGACCATGAACGCTACCCAGCCCTGCGGGTACTGAACCAGGAAGGCCTGGGTCAGCCAGGGATTGGCGATCTCGCCCAGCCCGCAGAAGGCCAGGGTATCGACCGCCGGGATCTTGTAGCCGTTGTGTTCGATGATGCCCAGACACCAGCCGCCCGCCAGGGGCGAATTGAGGATCTGGGGATGCAGGATGGTGGTGTAGACCGCCTCCGAGGCCAGCGCCATGGGCACCTTGCCGGTGCGCACGAGCATCAGGTAAGCCTCGGCACCGGCCTCTACCCGAGCGGGGTCCGCCGACAGGCCGCGGCCGCTGCCCGGGCAATCCACCATGGGCACGTCCTGCAGCCCGGCCAGCCCTCCGGGAGACAGCACGCTCACCAACGCCCCGTCGTCGGCGCGCCGGAAGCCGCCGTCGAACAGGGGCAAGGCCGCGTTGCGGGCTTCCAGGCGGCTCCAGCCCGCAGCCTCGCAGGCGAACACGCCAACCACCCCGCTCGCCAGCAGGCCCAGCAGGCGCCCCTCGTGGGCCATGATGACGATGCAGTCGGCCTCACCGCCCGCCGGCTCCATGCCGATCACCCGGCGCAGATCGACCACCGGCACCAGGGTTCCACGCAGATCGACGCCCCCCACCACGCAGGGCGCAGCACAGGGCAACGCGGCAAGCTGCCCGCGGGGAACCACCTCGCGCAGCGCCTCGAGGGGCAAGCCCAGCTGCATCGAGGCCAGGAGGAACACGCCGAAGCGGCGCCCGGCGCCGTCATCCGGCAGGCTCATCGCTCGACGGCCCGGGCCAGTTCCTCGATCAGCCGGGACACCTGACCGGCCAGCTCGCGCTGCTGCTCGGTGGCGCCGGCAATCTCGCCGGCACTGGCCACCGTGCGCTCCACCGAGCTCAGGATGCCTTCGAAACTGCTCGCCGCCGAGCGGCTCACATCGGCGCCCTGCTGCACGTTATGGGACGACTCGTCGATCAGGCGGCCAATCTCCTGGGCCGCGCTGGAGCTGCGCTCGGCCAGCTTGCGGACTTCCGCCGCCACCACCGAAAAGCCCACCCCCTGCTGTCCGGCGCGGGCCGCCTCGATGGCCGCGTTGAAGGCCAGCAGGTTGGTCTGGTTGGCGATCTCGCTGATCACCCGGACGATCTCCGCCACCCGGCTGGAGCTGCTCTGAATGCGATCGATGGCCGCGATCGACTTCTGGACGGCATCGAAGCCGGTCTTCGCCGCCGAAGACGTCTCCATCGCCATGCTCGAGGCGACGCCGGAGTTGTCGGCGATGGCCTTGATGCTGTCCACCAGGCTGCGCACGCTGCCGGTCATCTCCGTGGCCTTGTCGGTGATCCGCCGCGCCAGCAGGACCTCCTGGGTCACGTCGTGGGCGTACTTGATGATCTTGATGACCTGCCCCTTGAGATCCAGGATCGGGTTGTAGGTGGCCTGGATCCACACGTCCCGGTTGAACTTGCCGATGCGGTGGAAGCGCCCGCTGATGTGCTCGCCCGCATTGAGGCGCAACCAGAAATCCCGGTATTCCTCGCTCTGGGTGTACTCGACGCTACAGAACTGGCTGTGGTGATGGCCCTGGATTTCGCGCAGGGTGTAGCCCATGGCCACCAGGAAATTGCGGTTGGCGGTGAGCACATTGCCGTCCAGATCGAACTCGATGACCGCCTGACCTTCATCGATGGCCGCCACCTTGGCGGCAAACTCCGCATTACGCAGCTTGCTCTGGGTGACGTCGCTGGCGAGCTTCAGCACCTTGACCGGCTTGCCGAGGGCATCGAAGACGGGGCTGTAGGTCGCCTGGATCCACACATCCCGACCATCCCGGTGAATCCGCCGGAACTCGCCGGCCTGACTTTCCCCACGGCGCAGGCGATCCCAGAAGACCTGGTAGGCCGCACCGGCCACCTCTTCCTGATCGACGAACAGGCGGTGGTGCTGACCGACCAGTTCATCCAGGCGGTACCCCATCAGGCTCAGGAAATTCTCATTGGCAGCCAGGATGATGCCGTCGAGGTCGAACTCGATGATGGCCTGACTGCGGCTGATCGCGGCCACGAAGCCCGCCAGATCCTCGTCCGCAACATTGAATTGCTCGTCCGCACTCCCGGCAAGCTTGACCGCCCTCCCGGGCTTCTCTGCAGCACCCATTCCTGTTCCCCTTGTGGATGTGAGGGCCCTCACCCGTAGGAGGTGGGAAAACTCTCACTACAGGCTTACGGACAAACCCCGCTCACTCTTTAGGAGCACGTATCGAACGAGGCCCATCGAGCCGCAACGCGCGACCGGCGGGGCGCAAGCCGGCCAGGGCCCGGTTTATCCACGCCCCGGTCTGACTCGGTTTAATATTCGCCCCGGGAGCGCGGCTGTCTGCCATTCCGAATCAGCAGCCGCCGAGAGGGAGAAACGACGGTGATTGAAGCTCGCCTGTGTATCGATCTGGGGGCCGAGCTACGCGTGCTATCGGCAGAGGCAGGGGCCAGCCATATCCTTGGCTACAGTGCGGAAGACCTGGTGAGTGGCCTGGTCCGGATCAAGCACCTGATCCACCCCGACGACAGCGATGTCGCCGCCCAGCTCTTCAGCCCCGTGCTTGCTCCTGAGCCCTCGACCGCCAACCTGCGCATTCGCCATGCCGACGGCCGCATCCGCTGCGTGCGGGCGGAATACTCCCGGCGCGCCGCCCGCCGCGGCGGTGTCGAGCTCCTGCTGTTGCTCCAGGACGTGCGGAGCCTGCCCCGGACCATGCCGGATGCAGCCGGTGTGCCCACCCTGAGGGCCATGCTCGAGAACACGGACGACTTCATCTATTTCAAGGACCGCAACCACGTCTTCACCGGCGCCAGCCAGACCCTGGTGTCCTTGTGCGAGCCCGTCTCCCACTGGACCGATTTCATCGGCAAGACGGACTACGATGTCTTTCCCGAAGCCTATGCGGACATCTACTACCGCCTGGAAAAGGAAGTCTTCAGCGGCACCGAGGTTGCGCAGGACATTCAGCAGACCCTCACGCGCGACGGCTTGAGGGGATGGGTGGACAACCGCAAGTACCCGATCCGGGACGACAACGGAAACCTCATCGGGCTATACGGCGTGGCCCGCGACATCACCGAGCTCAAGCAGGCCCAGGCCAACCTGGAGACCTACAACGATCACCTCGAAGACCTGGTGCAGCAGCGCACCGTCGAACTCAGCGCGATCTTCGACGCCGCCCCCATCGGCATCGTGCTGCTGAAAGACCGGATCGTGCTCAAGTGCAACCGGATGCTCGAGACCCAGCTGGGCTACGACAAGGACGAGATGGTCGGCCACTCGACACGGGCGTGGTACGGCAGCGAGGAAGCATTCGAGCACTTCGGAGAACAGTTGTACCCCCACATCGCAGGCGGTGACACCGTCCATCGCGAGCATGAAATCATCCGCAAGGATGGAACACCCCTGTGGGCAAGGGTCTCCATCCGCCTGCTGGAACCGGGCCAGCCCGACAGCATCGCCCTCGCCACGGTGGCGGACATCACCCAGGAACGCGCGGCCGCCAGTGCGCTGAAGAGTCGCGCCGACGAGCAGAAGGCCGTCTTCGACGCGGCCACCGTCGGCATCATCCTGACCCGCGACCGGCTCATCGTCCAGTGCAACCAAACCATGGAGGAGCTGTTCGGCTACCCCCCCGGCGAGCTGGTGGGGCAGACGACCGCCGTGCTCTACCCCGACATCGCCACCTATGAGGAAGTCAGTCACAAGCTGGCCGAAGCCCTCGCCGGGTCGGGCTACTTTTCGGAGGAGCGCCAGTTCGTCCGGCGCAACGGCCAGTACTTCTGGTGCCGCAAGACGGTGCGCGCCATCAACCCGCAGGATCCGGCCCAGGGCTTTGCCGGCACCTTCGAGGACGTGACCGCCGAGCGGGCCGCCATCGACGAGATGGCCCGCGCCCGCGCGCTGGCGGAAGACGCGGCCAACACCAAGGCGGCCTTCCTGGCCAACATGTCCCACGAGATCCGCACCCCCATGAACGCGGTGATCGGCATGACCCACCTGGCCTTGAAGGCCGGGCCGCCGCCAGGCGTGCGCGACTACCTGTTGAAGATCCATGGCGCGAGCCAGCACCTGCTCTCGGTCATCAACGACATCCTGGACTTCAGCAAGCTCGAGGCGGGAAAGACCGTGCTGGAGCACGACGCCTTCGAGCTCGAGTTGCTCCTTGAAGAGCTCATCGCGGTCTTTGGCGAGCGCATCGCGCGCAAGGGCCTGGAGTTCATCGTCCGCATCAAGCCCGACGTGCCCCGGCAACTGATCGGCGATGCCTTCCGGATCAAGCAGATCCTCATCAACCTGATCAACAACGCGATCAAGTTCACCGAGAAGGGGCACGTGTCCGTGCTCGTGTCAGCCACGGAGTGCACCGACGCCCAGGCATGGCTGCATTTTGCGATCGGCGACAGCGGCATCGGCCTCTCCGAGGTACAGCGTCAGGATCTCTTCGAGAGCTTTCATCAGGCCGATACATCGACCACGCGCAAGTTCGGCGGCACCGGCCTGGGCCTGGCGATCTCGCGGGGGCTGGCCCGCCTGATGCAAGGCGACATCACCGTCGACAGCACACCAGGCGCGGGCTCCACCTTCGCCTTCACGGCCCGCCTCGCCGTTGGCGACAAACCCGGGCCGACCTACCTGGACAACCCGGATCTGCGGGGCCTGCACACCCTGATCGTCGACGACAATCCGCAAGCCCGGGAGGTCATCGAGGAGATGTCACTGAGCATGGGCTTCACCCCCCACTCCGTGGCCTCGGGCCAGGAGGCGCTGGAAGAAGCCGAGCGGGCCGAGCACGACGGGCAGCCCTACGACCTGATCCTGCTCGACTGGAAGATGCCCGACATGGACGGCATCCAGGTGGCGCACAAGCTCCCGGAAAGGCTGGGCCATGCCGCCCCCGCCACGGTCATGGTGACCGCCTTCGACCGTGACGAAGTGACGGCCGCCGCCGCGAGAGAAGGCGTACGCGAGGTGCTCACCAAGCCCGTCACACCGTCCGCGCTGTTCAACGCGGTCATCCGTCAGTTCGGAGGGCCGCGCAAGGACACGCCCCAGGCGCCGGCCCGCCTGGAGGCCCTGGTACCCCACCCTGAGTTCCAGGGCATCAGGGTGTTGGTCGCCGAGGACAACGAGCTCAGCCAGGAGGTCGCCAAGGGCCTGCTGCAGGTCCTTGGGCTCGAGGCAGACATCGCCGAGAACGGCGCCCTGGCCGTCGAGATGGCCCGGAAGACCCCGTACGGGCTGATCTTCATGGACATGCAGATGCCCGTCATGGATGGCCTCGCTGCCACCCGGGAGATCCGCCGCAGCGCCACGCCGACAGACCTGCCCATCATCGCCATGACCGCCAACGCCATGGCCGGTGACCGCCAGCGCTGCCTGGAGGCCGGTATGAACGATCACATCGGCAAGCCGATCGACCCCCACAAGCTGGTCGCCATCCTGCAGAAATGGCTTCCCCAGCCGGCCACGATGGCGTCCGCCGAAACACGCGAGGCCACCGCGTCCACCTCGCCGGACGCAGAGCCGATCGACCCCGTGCAGGGTCTGGCGCAGGTCGCCGGCATCGAGACACTGTACCGCCAGATCCTCGGGCAGTTCCTGGTCGGCCAGAGCGATGCCGCCGAACGTGTCTCCGCAGCCGTACGGGAAGGAGACTGGCCCACGGCAGAGCAGGTCGCCCACAACCTCAAGGGCACGGCAGCCCAGATCGGCGCCTTCCCGCTGCGGACCCTGGCCGAGCGCCTGCAGGACCTCACCCATGGCCAGCGAGCGGGCGCGGAACTCGACACCTTGCTGCAGGACACGGAACAGGAACTGAAGAACGTGATTACGCGAGCCAGGCTCATCCTGGAGCAGGGATGAGGCGGGCCACTTCCGGGCTGCGACAGGGCCGGCCCGGGCCCCAACTCAATGCCCGGCAACCCTGAGCACGCCCAGCACCAGGGCAAAAAGGCAGGCCTGGCTTGACAGCAGCAGGCGCGGCCCCCCTCTGAGCGGGACAAAGCCCACCCCGCTCACCAGCCCGGCGCTCATCGACCACAGCAGCAGCAGGGCCGCGACATGATCCGCCGCCCCCCAGCGATCCATGGCGACCTGGGGAAACACGGTGAGCAGCACGATCAGGACGACGCCGGTCAGCAAGGACAGCAGGCGGAAGCCCCTGTCCGGTGCGTCCGGCGTGATGCCATCCGCTCTTCTCTTGTGCATGACGATTCTCCCGGACGCTCCGGTCAGGCCGGCTGATCGACGCCGATGACCAGGCGCGTGTCGCTCAGATAGGCGTGGGGCGGCACCTCGAGGTTGGTTGGCGCCGGCTTGTTCTTGAAGACCCGCCCGGCGAAGTCGAAGGTCGAACCGTGGCAGGGGCACAGGAAGCCCCCCGGCCAGTCGGCCCCCAGGGCCGGATTACCCGCTTGGAAGGCGCTGGACGGCGAGCACCCCAGGTGGGTGCAGATGCCAACCGCCACAAAGACATCCGGACGCCGGGAACGCTGCAGGTTGCGTGCGTAATCGGGCTGCTGCGCCTCGACCGCGGACCCCGGATCGGCCAGGTGGGGCTCGGCCTTGGCCAGGGCGGCCAGCATTTCGGGCGTACGGCGCAGGATCCATACGGGCTTGCCGCGCCATTCGACGACCATCATGTCGCCAGGGGCCAGCTTCTCGATGTCCACCTCGACCGGCGCGCCCGCGGCCATCGCCCTTTCGGAGGGCGTCAGGCTGCCGACGAAGGGGACGGCGGCCCCCACCAGCAACGCACCGCCGGCTCCGGCCGTGGCCACCAGCAGCGTGCGCCGGGAGGGGTTGCAGGCGCTGCCGTCGGCAGCGTCGCCCACGGGCAGGGAAACGGTATTGATCGCCATCAGTCACGCCCCCCGGCCATCGACCGGCGCCCGGCCTCATGCTCGGCCCACAGGGCGTTGAGAATGGCCAGCAGCACGGCGAAGCCGATGCCCAGTACCCAGGTGAAATACCACATGTCGTTGACTCCTCAGTAAGCGGAATGACTGTTTTCCCGCACGTAGGCGGCGGTGACCTTGCCCCCCATCACGCGGTAGGCCCAGCTCGTGTAGAAAATGATGATGGGCATGAAGATCAGCGTGGCCCACAGCATGATGCCGAGGGTGCGCTGGCTGGAAACGCTGTCCCACACGGTGAGGCTGGCCCGCGGATCGAGGGACGAGGGCATGACGAAGGGGAACAGGGCCGCCCCGGCCGTGCCGATGACCCCGACGATGGCCAGGGCCGAGGCCCAGAAGGCCGCCATGGTGCGCCCGCAGCGGGCCAGCACCTGGGCGCCGATCACCCCGGCGAACGCCAGCACCGGCAGGGCCACGGTGGCCGGCTGGTGCCGGTAGTTGGCAAACCAGGCGCCAGTCTCCCGCACCACGGTCTTGGCCAGGGGATTGGGCAAGGCCGATCCATCCACCACTGACTGGATGACATAGCCCGGGATCCCCAGCCACAACCAGACCCCCGCGCCGGCAAAGCTCAGCATCAGCAGCCCGCCGAAGAAGCCTGCCGCCCGCAGGGCCCGCCACTGGATCTCGCCCTGGGTGCGGTGGGCCAGATAGATGGCCCCGTGGAAGGTGATCATCGCCGTGGACACCACCCCGGCCAGCAACGCGAAGGGATTCAGCAGCCCCCAGAAACTGCCCGAATAGGTGGACACCAGATGGTCGTCGAAACTGAACGGCACCCCCTGGAACAGGTTGCCGAAGGCCACCCCGAAGATCAGCGGCGGCACGGCGCCACCGACGAAGAGCCCCCAGTCCCAGGTCTTGCGCCAGCCGGGGTGGCTGATCTTGCTGCGGTAGTCAAAGCCCACCGGGCGGAAGAACAGCGCCCACAGCACCGCCAGCATGGCCCAGTAGAAGCCCGAGAAGGCGGTGGCATAGACCAGCGGCCAGGCGGCGAAGATGGCCCCACCACCGGTGATGAACCACACCTGGTTGCCGTCCCAGTGGGGGCCGACGGTATTGATGACGACCCGCCTCTCGGTGTCGTCCTTGGCGACGAAGGGCAGCAGCGTGCCGACCCCCATGTCGTGGCCATCCATGATGGCAAAACCCACCAGCAGCACGCCGACGAGCAGCCACCAGATCAGTTTGAGAAATTCGTAATCGAACATGGGATCCATCCTCCGTTCAGGCGTGCGCTTCGTTGGCGTAGCGGCCGGTACCCAGGCTGCCCGGGCCCTGCCTGGCGAACTTGACCATCAGGTACATCTCGACCACCAGCAGCAGGGTGTAGAAGCCAACGAAGCCGGCCAGCGAGCCGTAGAGGCTGTCCACACTGAGGGTCGACACCGACAGGTGGGTCGGCAGGACGCCGTAGATGGTCCACGGCTGGCGGCCGTACTCGGCGACGAACCACCCCACCTCGCAGGCGATCCACGGCATCGGCAGCGCGTACACGGCGGCCCGCAGCAGCCGGGGCCGGTCGGCGAAATCCCCCTTCACCGAGTGCCACAGGGCCAGCCCGAAGAGCAGCAGCATGGCCAGGCCCAGGGCCACCATCAGCCGGAAGCTCCAGAACATCGGCGCCACCCGGGGCACGGTGTCATTCACCGCCTTCTCGATGATCTCCGGCGTGACCTGCTCGAACCGGCTGACGTACTTCTTCAGCAGCAGCCCGAAGCCCAGATCGGCCTTGTGCGCCTCGAAGCGGCGGCGCGCCGCCTGATCGCCCGGGTCGCGACGCAGGGCATCCAGGGCGGTCACCGCCTCGATGCCGGAGACGATGCGCTCCCGGTTCTTCGCCTTGATCTCCTTGATGCCGGGGATCTGCTTGTCCAGCGAGCGGGTGCCGATCAGGCCCATCACCCAGGGGATCTCGATGGCGAAGTCGTTCTTCATCTCCGCCTCGTTGGGAAAGGCGATGAGGTTGAAGGCGGCCGGCGCCGGCTCGGTCTCCCACATGGCCTCCATGGCGGCCAGCTTGGTCTGCTGGGCCTCCCCGACGGTGTAGCCGGACTCGTCCCCCAGCACGATCACCGAGCACACGGAGGCAAAGCCGAAGGCCGCGGCAATGCCGAAGCTGCGCTTGGCGAACTCCACGTCACGGCGGCGCAGCAGGTACCAGGACGAGATCGACAGCACGAACATGGCCCCGGTGACATAGCCGGCCGACACGGTATGCACGAACTTGGCCTGGGCATCCGGATTGAAGACCACCGCCCAGAAGTCGGTCATCTCCATGCGCATGGTCACGTCGCTGAACTCGGCGCCCACCGGGTTCTGCATCCAGCCGTTGGCGATCAGGATCCACAGGGCCGACAGGTTGGTGCCCACCGCCATCAGCACGGTCACCATCAGGTGCTGGCGACGCGACAGGCGGTCCCAGCCAAAGAAGAACAGGCCGATCATGGTGGACTCGAGGAAGAAGGCCATCAGCCCCTCGATGGCCAGCGGCGCCCCGAAGATGTCCCCCACGTAGTGCGAGTAGTAAGCCCAGTTGGTGCCGAACTGGAACTCCATGGTGATGCCAGTCGTCACCCCCAGCGCGAAGTTGATGCCGAACAGCTTGCCCCAGAAACGGGTCATGTCCTTGTACAGCGGCTTGCCGGTCATCACGTAGACCGACTCCATGATCACCAGCAGCCACACCATGCCGATGGTCAGGGGAACAAACAGGAAGTGGTACAGGGCGGTGGCTGCAAACTGCAGCCGGGATAGGTCGACCAGTTGCTCACTGACCATGGGGGGCTCCTTGCGCGATGGGGTGGGGGGCGAACTGCCTCAATACCGCTGCCGGATCGACACGCAGCCCGGCATCACGCACGCAGAACCACCACAGGGCGACGAGAGCGATCAGCTTGAGGGCGACGACCCAGCCCAGATGGCGCCGCAGGCGCGCGTCGGAAGAAGTCACGGTTTGGCAGCCTTTCTTGAACATCAGAACGTGCTAATCAAGACCCGTGCCATTCTCCCCAATAATCAAAAATCCTTGTCATGACAAAGCCTTGCACTTTGTCGCACGTGACAATCAGCCGCAGCGGCTTGACGCTGCCACACTGCCATGTCAGCATTTTTCTGCCAATTCAACCGCCAACCTGGCAGACAACGAGCCCGCGATGACCGCCACCCCGCCCCCCTTGCCCGAGCTCGTGTCCTTCCTCGAGACCCTGCCGGAGCCGCACATCCTGTGCGACCGCAACTACCGGATCCTGGCGGCCAACGCGGCCTACCGCGCCAACGCCGGCCCCTCGGCGGAGATCATCGGGCGCACCTGCTTCGAGGTCTCCCACCGCTATGCGGTCCCCTGCGACCAGGCGGGCGAGTCCTGCCCGCTGGCGCGCAGCCTCAAGTCGGGTCAGCGGGAGCGGGTGGTGCATCTGCATCACACCTCGGCGGGCGAAAGCTACGAGAACATCGAGCTGTCACCGATCCGCGACAACGCCGGCCGGATCGCCTATTTCATCGAGAAGCTGGAGCCGCTGCCGGTGGCGCGGGGGCTGGCCGACGCACCGCAGCTGACCGGCCGCGCGCCGGCCTTCCGGGCCATGCTGGAACTGGTGGCCCGGGTCGCCCCGTCGGAAGCCACCGTGCTGCTGCAGGGCGAGTCAGGCACCGGCAAGGAACTGGTCGCCCAGGCCATCCACGACGCCAGCCGCCGCACAGCAGGAGCGTTCGTAGCCGTGGATTGTTCCGGCCTCACCGAGACCCTGTTCGAAAGCGAGCTGTTCGGCCATGAGCGCGGCGCCTTCACCGGGGCCACGTCCCGCAAGGCCGGCCTGGTGGAAGCTGCCGGCGGCGGCACCCTGTTCCTCGACGAGATGGGCGACATCCCGCTGAGCATGCAGGTCAAGCTGTTGCGCCTGCTGGAAACCGGCACCTATCGGCGGGTCGGCAGCACCGAGCTGCTGCGCGCCGACATCCGCCTGATCTCCGCCACCCACCGGCCGCTGAAGGCGCTGGTCGACAGCGGCCAGTTCCGCCAGGACCTCTTCTATCGGGTGAACACCTTCCCGATCTGTCTGCCGCCCCTGCGCCAGCGCCGGGAAGACATCGCCCTGCTGGCCGAAACCTTGCTGGAGCGGGTCGCTCCCGAACGGCGCCTGAGCTTCGCCCCCGACACCCTAGCCTGCCTGGAGGCCTACGCCTACCCGGGCAACGTGCGCGAGCTGCGCAACATCCTGCAGCGCGCCAGCCTGCTGTGCGATGGCGACACCCTGCAGGTCCGCCACCTGCCCGAGGAGCTGCACAGTCCGCCGGCCCCGGAGCCCGCGGCGCTGCCGCGCCCCCGCCATGCGGATGCGGAGGAGTCCGCCCTCAGGTCTGCCGCCGGCCTGAGCAACGCGGAGCTGGCCGCCATCGTACGTGACCATCGGGGCTCCCGCAGGACGCTGGCCGCGCGCCTCGGGATGAGCGAGCGGACCCTTTACCGGCGCCTCAAGTCACTGCCCTGACGCCCCTCCCCGGCACGGCGGCAGCCCCGCCTAGCCGAGCAGGGCCACCGACTTGATCTGGGCCACGACCTCCATACCCTCCCGCAGACCCAGCTGGTCCCGGGATAGCCGTGTGATGCGGGCCAGCAGCAGCGTGCCGCCTGCGTCGAGGCTCACCAGGCACTGGGCCGGATGGGCCGCCTCGCCAAAGCCGCGGACCCGTGCCGGCAGGCGGTTGACGATGCTGGAGGGGTTGTCTGCCGACAAGGCGATGCTCACGTCCCGAGCCTGGATCTTGATGCGCGCCCGCCGCCCCACGGCCAGCGGCTTGCGGGTCACCTGGATGGAACCCGCCGCCAGGCCGAGACGGGTCAGGGCGTAGGCCTCGTCATGGGCCAGGACTTCGGCGTCGACCACCACGGCGGCATCCTCGTCGAGGGCCATAGGCAGGTCGAGGCGGGCCTGGAGCTCGGCGATCGGCCCGCTGGCCAGCACCTGCCCCTGCTCCAGCAGCACCAGATGATCGGCCAGCCGGGCCACCTCGTCGGGGGAATGGCTGACATACAGCACCGGGATCGCCAGCTCATCATGCAGGCGCTCCAGATAGGGCAGGATCTCCTGCTTGCGGCGCCCATCGAGGGCCGCCAGCGGTTCATCCATCAGCAACAGCTGCGGACTGGTGAGCAAGGCCCGGGCAATCGCCACGCGCTGGCGCTCGCCGCCCGACAGCGCCGCGGTGCCCCGCTCCAGCAGATGGCCGATCCCCAGCAGCTCCAGCGCCGCATCCCAGCCGACCTTGCGCTGCGCCGGCGCGATACGCTTGAGGCCGAACTCGAGGTTGGCCCTGACCGACAGGTGGGCGAACAGGCTGGCCTCCTGGAACACATAGCCGAGGGGGCGCTTGTGGGTGGGCAGGAAGATGCGCCGGGCGTCGTCCTGCCAGCATTCACCATTGATCTCCACCCGCCCCGCCGCCCGGGCCAGGCCCGCCACGCAGCGCAGCAGGGTGGTCTTGCCGGAGCCGGACGGTCCGAACAGGGCCGTCACCCCGCGTCCGGGCAGGCTCAGGTCCGCCTCCAGCGCAAAATCGGCCAGCGGCAACCGGCACTTCAGCGTGAGCCCGCCGCTCACCGCCCGGCTCCCAGCGTGTTGCGCGCACCACCGACCGTGTACAGGGCCAGCAGCACCAAGAAGGAGAACGCCAGCAGGATCGCCGCCAGCCCGTGGGCCTGACCGTACTCCAGGGCTTCCACGTGGTTGTAGATCTGCATGGAGATGACGCGGGTCTTGTCCGGGATGTTGCCGCCGATCATCAGCACCACGCCGAACTCGCCCACCGTGTGGGCAAAGCCCAGGATCGCCGCGGTGATGAAGCCCGGCCGGGCCAGCGGCAGCGCCACGCAGAAGAAAGTCCGCAGCGGCGAGGCGCGCAGGGTGGCCGCCACCTCCAGGGGGCGATCCCCCATGGCCATGAAGGCGTTCTGCACCGGCTGCACCACGAAGGGCAGCGAATACAGGATCGATGCCACCACCAGGCCGGGGAAGGTGAAGGGCAGCCGCCCCAGCCCCAGTGCTTCGGTGAGCCGACCGACCATCCCCTCCGGCCCCATCAGCACCAGCAGGTAGAAGCCCAGCACGGTGGGCGGGAGCACGATCGGCAGGGACACCACGGCCCCCACCACACCGCGCAGCGGCGAGCGGCTGCGGGCCAGCCACCAGGCGATGGGGGTGCCGATGATGAGTAGCAGCACCGTGACGATGCTGGCCAGCTCCAGGGTCAGGCGGATCGCCGACCAGTCATCCGCGGACAGGTGCATGGCTTAGAGATCGTAACCGTAGGACTTGATGATCTCGGCCGCCGTCTTCGACTTGAGGAAGCCGGTCAGGGCCTCGACCGCGGCACTGCCCTTGCCTTTGCCCAGCACCACCGCATCCTGACGGATCTGGTTGTAATACCTGGCCGGCACCAGCCAGTGGGAACCTTCGATCAGCCTGCCGTCCTTGTGGATCTGCGAGAAGGCGATGAAGCCCAGCTCGGCGCTCCCGGAGCTGACGAACTGCTGGGCCTGGGTGATGCTCTCGCCCATCACGATCTTCGACTGCAGACCATCCGCCAGGCCGAGGGCCTTGAGCGTCTCGGTGGCGGCCAGGCCATAGGGCGCCAGCCTGGGGTTGGCGATGGACAGATGCTCGAACTTGCCCGACTTGAGCACCTCGCCCTTGTCATCCACGTAGCCGGGCTTGGGCGACCACAGCACCAGCTTGCCGATGGCGTAGGTGAACTGGCTGCCGGCCACGGCGTCGCCTTCCTTGACCAGCTTGGCCGGGGTCTCGTCATCGGCAGCCAGCAGCAGCTGGAAGGGCGCCCCGGACTTGATCTGGGCGTAGAACTTGCCCGTCGAACCGAAGATCAGCTGGGCCTTGTGGCCGGTGGCCTTCTCGAACTCGGCGGCGATCTTCTGCATGGGGGCGGTGAAATTGGCGGCCACCGCCACCGAGACCTCCTCGGCACGCGCCGTCAGGGCGGCACCGGCAAGCACGGCAAACAGGGCGAGACGACGGAAAGGGGGTTGCATGGCATCACTCCGGCAAGGGTTGGAATTCAATCGAAGACGGCGAGGATCACCGAGGTGGCCTGGAACACCGCGCAGGCGGGGCTGCCCACCGACAGCGCCAGGTTGTCGATGCTGTCGTGGGTCACCACCGAGGTGATGTTGCGGCCGCTGGGCAGGGTGATCGTCACCTCGGAGCTGACCGGCCCCTCATGGATGGCGGTGACCTGGCCCCACAGATGGTTGCGGGCCGTGGTGCGAGCCTGGGGGTCGGTGATGATCAGCACCGAGGGCGCCTTGACGAAGGCATGCACCTCGCTGCCGATGCCCAGCTCCAGGTTCTCGGCGCTGGCCCGGGTGATCACGGCCACCACTTCGTTGGCGTCATCTACACGGATGCACACTTCGAAGCTGACCTCCCCTTCGCGCAAGGCGCAAACGGTGCCGACAAACTGGTTGCGGGCGCTGGTGCGCATCGACATGCGCCGCAGCAGGGTCTGGAACTGGCGCACATTGGTCTCGCCCCCATCACCCAGCCGGGCGGCCAGGCGGTCGATGGCCTGCTGGTACTCCTGCTCAACGGCCCGGTACATGGCGATCACCCGTCTCCCGTACTCGGTGAGCTGGGTGCCCCCGCCGTGCTTGCCGCCTACCGCCCGCTCCACAAGCGGCGCCTCGGCCAGGTTGTTCATGGCATCCACCGCATCCCAGGCGGCCTTGTAGGAGAGGGGCACCGCCTTGGCGGCCTGGGAGATGGAGCCGTAGCGGGAGATCGCCTCGAGGAGACGGATCCGGGTGTCACCCAGAAAGGTGCCGAACTCGGTATCGACCGTCAGCTTTCCGACAAGCTTGTGGTGCACGGGACGTCGGGTGTTCATCAATTCGCCTATATAGATCGATACACAACGCTATGTACTGTACTCGAGCAAGTAGCGGGCCACAAATGCGGCATCGCATGCTGGTTGCAGGCATGCGCCCCCGCTCCGCCAGTGGGTCTGCCCGCCCCCCGGAACGTCCACCCTGAAGCGCAGTGCCACACTGTATTCGACGGCAAGGTCGAAGCCATCGAGAGTGGCGCTGCACCAAGGATCTACAGGCTTTCTCCGAGTACAGACATACGTCCAGGCGGGATTGTAGGGATGCCTACAAAATGGCATCTTCATGACACATTGCCCACCCTGCCCGATCACCCCACTCACCGCCTCGCGCCCCCTGAAGGGCTTCGTCCACTCTGAAGCACCGGCCATCCGGCTTCGCAGGCATGCCCCGTGCTTTATCGCTATATAGCCAACTATATATCAATACCGGCAAATGGAGGCCCCGTCATGCCCTGTCACGCGCTCTACACACATCAGTATTTCGACATCAAGGGAGGGCACGCCCGCCGGCCCGAGCAGGCCATCCGCTGGAGCGAAGGCCTCCCCCCCGAATGGCGGGAGCAGGTCATCGCGCCCCTCTACTTCGACCACTACAAGGAATACCTGGTGAAGGCCGCGCGCATCCTCGGCCGGGACGAAGACGACCAGCCCTGCTATTGCGCCAGCTGCTATGTCCTGGAAGAGAACCCGGACCCGGCCAGACCAGACAGCTGCCGGGCGCTGGCTTACGCCGAGACCCTCAGGGCCTGGCGCCTGCGGGACGGGCGCTGGCTGATCCACCGGGTGATCATCCGCCATGGCGAACAGGCCAGGGCACGCGGCTTCTTCTCGCTGAGCCCCTCCATGCCACGCTGAACGACCGGTGGAGCTGCCCGCCCTGCCCCACCGCCGGAAAAGCGAGGAAAACCTCCCCTTCCCGCTCCCTTTTACCCAAAAAGGCCAGCACGAAGCGCCGCAACCCCGTACAATCCGCCAACCGTGCGCCTGCCAATCAGCGCACCGGCCTATCCCATATCAAGTTTCGACAGATCCCAACGATCTCGGACTTCTCGTTGCGCCCGCCCCGATTGGTGCTGCCCCCTGTGGGCAGACAGGCCGTCGCAGGAGCACACAGACCCATGACCCAAGCCTCGTCCACCGCGCCTGCCGCGGTTGCGATCACTTTTGCCGATCTCGCGCTGAGCGCGCCGATCCAGCAGGCCATTGCCGACACCGGCTACACGGCCCCCACCCCCATCCAGGCCCAGGCCATCCCCCTGGTCCTCGCCGGCGGCGACCTGATGGCCGCAGCCCAGACCGGCACCGGCAAGACCGCCGGCTTCACCCTGCCGATCCTGCACCTGCTGTCGGAAGCCCACGCCCACAACCAGAAGGCCGGCCGGCCCCGCTGCCTGATCCTGACCCCCACCCGCGAGCTCGCGGCACAGGTCGAAGAGTCCGTGCAGACCTATGGCAAGCACCTGCCTCTGACCTCCATGGTCATGTTCGGCGGCGTCGCCATCAACCCGCAGATCGCCAAGCTCAAGAAGCGGGTGGACATCCTGGTGGCCACCCCGGGCCGCCTGCTCGACCACTGCACCCAGAAGACCATCGACCTGTCCGGCGTGGAGATCCTGGTGCTCGACGAAGCGGACCGCATGCTCGACATGGGCTTCATCCGCGACATCAAGAAGATCCTCGCCCTGCTGCCCAAGAAGCGCCAGAACCTGCTCTTCTCCGCCACCTTCTCCGACGAGATCAAGACCCTGGCGGACGGCCTGCTGCACAACCCCGGCTATGTGGAAGTTGCCAAGCGCAACACCGCCTCCGAACTGGTCCAGCAGTCGGTGCACCTGTGCCCGCAGAAGCAGAAGCGCGAACTCCTGGCCTTCCTGATCAACAAGCACCAGTGGTTCCAGGTGCTGGTATTCACCCGCACCA
>CALBTT010000074.1 GCA_937967645.1 uncultured Zoogloea sp. | reverse complement strand
CCACCGAGATCTACACTCTTTCCCTACACGACGCTCTTCCGATCTCTCCAACCTGCGCGGCCGGGGCGGCGCGGGGTTCGCCACCGCGGTGAAGTGGGCCAGCGCCCGCAATGCCCCGGGGGCACGCAAGGTCATCGTCTGCAACGCGGACGAGGGCGAGCCGGGCACCTTCAAGGACCGGGTGCTGCTCAACACCTGCGCCGACCTGGTCTTCGAGGGCATGACCCTGGCGGCCTGGGCGGTGGGCGCCGACAGCGGCTTCCTGTACCTGCGCGGCGAATACCGCTACCTGCTTCCGCAGCTCGAAGCGGTGCTGGCACGGCGCCGGGCGGCCGGTCTGCTGGGCAGCAGCATCCTCGGCGAGGCGGGCTTCGACTTCGACATCACCCTCCACCTCGGCGCCGGCGCCTACGTCTGCGGCGAAGAGACCGCCCTGCTCGAATCCCTGGAGGGCAAGCGCGGCACCCCACGCATCCGCCCGCCCTTCCCGGTGACCCACGGCTATCTGGGGCGCCCGACGGTGGTCAACAACGTGGAGACCCTGGCCAAGACCTGCCTGATCGCCCTGGACGGGGGCGCCGCCTTCGCCGCCACCGGCACCGCCCAGTCGGCCGGCACCAAGCTGCTGTCCATCTCCGGCGACTGCGCCGCGCCGGGCATCTATGAATACCCCTTCGGCGTCTCCATCGCCCGCATCCTGGAAGACTGTGGCGCCAGCGACACCCAGGCCGTGCAGGTCGGCGGAGCTGCCGGCGTCTGCCTCGCCGCCTACGAGTTCCAGCGCCGCATCGCCTATGAGGACGTGCCCACCGCCGGCGCCTTCATGATCTTCGACGGCAGCCGCGATCTGTTCGAAGTGGCCCGGGCCTTCGTCCATTTCTTCGCCCACGAGAGCTGCGGCTTCTGCACCCCGTGCCGGGTCGGCACCTCGCTGCTCAAGGGCTTCATGGACAAGCTCAACGATGGCCACGGCGCCAAGGCGGACCTGGCCGACATCGACTGGCTCGACCGGCTGCTCAAGAACGCCAGCCACTGCGGCCTGGGCAGCGCCGCCCCGAACCCGGTGATCGACACCCTGCAGAAGTTCCGGCCCGCCTATGAGCGGCGCCTGGTCTCGCTGGATTTCGAGCCTGCCTTCGACCTCGACAGCGCCCTCGCCGAGGCACGCCAGCTCACCGCCCGGGATGATCCGGGCGCCCACCTCCAGACCCACGAGGAGGACGGACAATGAAACAGTTCCTGCTGGACGGCCAGCCCGTCCCCTTCGAGGACGGCCAGAGCATCCTCGAGGCCGCGCGCCAGGCTGGCCACTACATTCCCAGCCTGTGCTGGCACCAGGACTTCCCGGCCCACGGCAGCTGCAAGCTGTGCATCGTCAAGGCCGCCGGGCGCCATGTATCGGCCTGCGCCACCCCCGCCAAGGAGGGCTGGGAGGTCGAGAGCGACACCCCCGAGATGAACGGCGAGCGCCGCGCCCTGCTGCAGATGCTGTTCGTGGAGGGCAACCACTTCTGCCCCTCCTGCGAGAAGAGCGGCAACTGCGAGCTGCAGGCCCTGGGCTACGAATACGAGATGCTCACCTCCCGCTTCCGCCACTTCTTCCCGGACCGCCCGGTGGATGCCTCCCACCCGGACGTGCTACTGGACTTCAACCGCTGCATCTTCTGCGAACTGTGCGTGCGGGCCAGCCGGGACGTGGATGGCAAGGCCGTGTTCGCCCTGACCGGGCGCGGCATCAACAAGCACCTGGTGGTCAATGCGGAGTCCGGACGGCTCGGCGACACGGATTTCTCCAAGGACGATCTGGCCGCCCGGATCTGCCCGGTGGGGGTGATCCTGCCCAAGGGCCGCGGCTTTGCCGTGCCCATCGGCGAGCGCACCTACGACGGCCAGAGCATCCGCGAGCAGAAGCTGAAGGAGGAGGAATCATGAGCACCGCACCGACCTCCGCCCCCGCCCGCAAGCTGCGCGTCGCCACCACCTCGCTGGCTGGATGCTTCGGCTGCCACATGTCTTTCCTGGACATCGACGAACATCTCTTCGAGCTGGTCGAACTGGTCGAGTTCGACCGCTCGCCCCTCACCGACATCAAGGAGGTGGGGCCCTGCGACATCGGCCTGATCGAGGGCGGCGTGTGCAATGCCGAGAACGTGCACGTGCTGCGGGCCTTCAGGCGCCAGTGCAAGACCCTGATCGCCCTGGGCGCCTGCGCCGTCAATGGCGGCCTGCCCGCCCAGCGCAACCACCTGTCCCTGTCCGAATGCCTGCGCGAGGTCTACCAGTTCCGGCCGGGCATCGAGAACGGCCAGATCCCCAATGACCCGGAGCTGCCCCTGCCCCTCGACAAGGTCAGGCCGATCCACGAGGTGGTGCGCATCGACTACTTCCTGCCCGGCTGCCCGCCATCCGGCCCGGCGATCTGGAAGTTCCTCACCGACCTGATCGCCGGACGCACGCCGCGGCTAAGCGGCGGCCTGCTCCACTACGACTGAGGTTCACCCCATGAGCTTCGAACTGGAAACCGCCGCCAACCGCGAGAACCTGCGCCGGGTCGCCATCGACCCGGTGTCCCGGGTGGAAGGACACGGCAAGGTCACCCTGCTGCTCGACGACGCCGGCCACGTGAAGGAAGCCCGCCTGCACATCGTCGAGTTCCGCGGCTTCGAGAAATTCATCCAGGGCCGCCCCTATTGGGAGGTGCCGGTGATGGTGCAGCGCCTGTGCGGCATCTGCCCGGTGAGCCACCACCTGGCAGCCGCCAAGGCCCTCGACCCGGTGGTCGGCGCCCTCACCGTCACGCCGACGGCGGACAAGCTGCGGCGCCTGATGCACTACGGCCAGATCCTCCAGTCCCACGCCCTGCACTTCTTCCACCTGGCCTCGCCCGACCTGCTGTTCGGCTTCGAGTCGCCGGTGCAGCAGCGCAACATCGTGGGCGTGGCCGGCGCCTGGCCCGAGGTGGCCAAGAAAGGCGTACTGCTGCGCAAGTTCGGTCAGGAGGTGATCCGCATCACCACCGGCAAGCGGGTGCATGGCACGGGGGCCGTACCGGGCGGCGTCAACCGCTCCCTGAGCGCCACCGAAAGGGACAGCCTGCTGGCCGACGCCGACCGCGTGATCGAATGGAGCCGCGAGGCGGTGCACCTGGCCCGCCAGCTGCATGAGACCAACGCGGCCCTGTACGACGACTTCGGCCTGTTCCGCAGCCACCTGCTGAGCCTGGTGCGGGCCGACGGTGCGCTGGACCTCTACGACGGCCACCTGCGCCTGCGCGACGCCCGCGGCCAGATCGTGCGGGACGCCATCCCCTGCGCCGACTACGACCAGCACATCGTCGAAGAGGTGAAGTCGTGGAGCTACATGAAGTTCCCCTTCATCAAGGACCTCGGCCCCGCCCGCGGCTGGTACAAGGTCGGCCCCCTGGCCCGGGTCCAGAACTGTGACTTCATCCCCAGTCCGCTGGCCGAGGTGGAACGCCAGGATTTCATCGCCCGCGGCGAGGGCGAGCCCATCCATGCCCCACTGGCCTATCACTGGGCCCGCATGATCGAGATGCTGCACGCGGCAGAGATCATCCGCGAACTGCTCGACGACCCCGACCTGCTCTCCGATCAACGCATGGCCGACGGGCCGCGGGGGCGCGAGGGCGTCGGCATCATCGAGGCCCCGCGGGGCACCCTGATCCACCACTACCGGGTCGGCGAGGACGATCTGGTCAGCTACTGCAACCTGATCGTATCCACCACCCACAACAACCAGGCCATGAACGAGGCGGTACGCCAGGTGGCGCGCCGCTATCTGGACGGGCGGCAGCTCACCGAGGGGCTGCTCAACCACATCGAGGTGGCCATCCGCGCCTTCGACCCCTGCCTGTCCTGCGCCACCCATGCCCTGGGCAAGATGCCGCTGGTGGTCGAACTGCACGGTCCGGATGGAGCGCAGCTCGACCGGGCTGAACGGGGAGGCTGAAGGTCCTGTGCGCTTGGTGATCTTTGCGGTCGGCAACCCTTCCCGCGGCGACGATGCCCTGGGCCCCATGCTGATGGAGGAGCTGGAGTGCCAGGCACCACCGGGCGTCGAGCTGGTCAGCGACTTTCAGCTGCAGCCCGAGCATGCCCTCGACCTGTACGGCTGCGCCCTTGCCCTGTTCATCGATGCCGGCACCGGCACTCCCGCACCCTTCGAGTTCCGGGAGCTGACCGCTGCGGCGGGGCACTCGGTGAGCAGCCACGCCTTCACGCCATCAGAAGTCCTGCAGGTCTATGCAACGCTCCACGGCCACCCTGCTCCACCCGCCTTCCTGCTCTGCGTGCGGGGCGATCACTTCGCGCTGGGTGAGTCCCTGAGTCCCGGAGCACAGGAACACCTCGAGGCCGCCAGGCGTCACCTGCAGGCGTGCCTGGTAGAGCCCACCGCCGAGCGCTGGCGCCACCACTTGACCGGGGCTCAGGGCCCGACGGAGGCGCAACGCTGAGCGTACGCCTTGAGCAGAATGCCGATCGCCCGGGGCGCAGCATCCGGCAGGGGAATCACCCCGCGCAGCTGGGCCAGGATGACCGGATACCCTTGACCACCCGCGGGTTCAGGCGTGCGAACCAGCAACAGGTGATCGCAGGGCAACTCAGGCCAGGCCGGCGACAGGGGGCCAATGGGAATGCCGAGCACGTCCTCGCCGGAGGCCACCCAGGCTTTCACCAAGGCAGCAAATGGCTTGCAGGACACCTTCCGCTCCGACTCGCCGCAGCGACCAAAACCACTGACCCAGACCAGGTCCTCATGGATCACAGCGCCCCTGGGGTCGAGGCGCCCCAGTGCGATCCGCTCGGCGTCCAGGGCGCGCAGCAACTGACGCAGCGCACGCAGGGCTGCAAACCGCAGATCGTCCAGGTGCCGCACCAGCGCAGCACCCGTCATGGCTGCTTGCGAAACCGGATCAGTCCCGACGGACTGCAGGGACGAGCCGTCATCAAAGGGCCGCAGGCCCTGCGCCCTGGCTGAGGGCTCCGTGCTCACGAACATGACATCGACTCTCGGAGAGTGCATTTTCGGCCAACCTTCCCGGCCGCGACAAAATGCCGCAGCCAGTGAGGTGTGCAAACCACCCAAAAATGCGTTATTCAACACTTACATAAAATTCTACGGCAAAAATCCGATTTCGCATAAGAAGATATTAAATCGACATTTTTGCGACCTCTCCGCCCCAGACAGCCGGCAGACAGGATGCGGGAAAGTTACGAAATTTTATGAATATGCGAATAACCCCGTCCTGCGTCACGCACACGGCGACAGCCCGCCTGCCGGGCTCAAGGCATCTCAGGGATGGAAGAGAATTACGAGGGATTGTGGCTCAGGCAGGACGCCCACGCCGCTGGATGGCCATGATCTTGGCCTGTACGTAGCCCTTGAGCTCCCGGAAGGGAACCGGCTTGCTGTAGAAGATCACGTCGGCCGGCAGACCGCCGTTCTCGACGATCTCTTCTTCGGTCAGGCCGCTGACCACCACGATGTCGAGATCCTGCAGCTGCGGATCAGCACGCAGGCGGCGGATCATCTCGAAACCGTCGATGCCCGGCATGCGCAGGTCGGTGATCAGCAGGTCCGGCGGAACCCGCCCGATCTCCAGCAGGCCATCGATGCCGCTGGAGACCATGCGGACCTGCAGGGGCAACCCCCAGGTGGAGAAAGTATGCTCATAGAGCTTCTGGAGAATCCGGTCGTCCTCGGCAACCAGCACCTGAAGGACGCCGGCAGCCCCACGACTGCCACCGTGAGCGCCGCCCGCCATCGATCGGGCGCGGAACTCCTCGATCGACGAGACGCGGATCCGCCGATGCCCCCCGGCGGTTTTCCAGCCCTCCAGCTGGCCGTTTTCGACCATCTGCTGGACGGTACCCAAAGACAGGCCCAGACGCTGGGCGGCTTCGGAGGTGCTGCAATATTCCTTTTCAGGAGATTCGGGCGTGACGGCCATTTCAGTCGGGCATAAAGAACAAGGTACTTATTTGATGTTACCAGCTAAGCCGACGAAATCGCGATAGACGAACGCCGAATCAATCATGACATAGAAATAAATTTATGTTTCAGAGCTGGCAGAAGAAGACAAAAACGCGGTTTTTGTGGAAATTCAGACAAAACTTGAAAAGCGCAGCCCCAAAAAAATGGCCTGAAACACATTCAGTTACCTTTTTGTCCGAAGCCCTCGGAAAGGAAAGCGAGAACCCTGGCGGCTTGATTCTTGGCCACCCTTGCTTGAGGAGCGCACAGCCATCCAGCCGCACGCGCCTCAAACGGTCATCCGCCCATTTTCTGACGACTCAAGCCAGGGTCAGGGTCTTGCGCGCTTCGAGCGTGACCTCCTTCTCGTCCACCCACTGCATCAGCAGCTCGCCGCTCTCCCGGGCAGCAAAGGTGAATTCGATATAGGGGTTCTGGGCGATGCTGATGCCCGGCTCCCATACAAACACCAGGTTGGCGCCCAGGCGCGCCTCGAAGCGCCGCACGATGTTACGGGGCCGGGGCTTGCCTTCCCCATCCACGCGCAGGCCACTTTCCATGATGTGCTCGATCTGGGCCCGGACCCGCACAATTTCGCCTCTGGCAGGCCTGGCGTTGCTCACCCACACCCGTGGCGGTTTGACGGACATGCTGCGCTCCTCTCACATGCCGCAGCCGCTGGCGGCCACGGTGACGTTCTGGCGGGCCACCAGCACCCGCCCATCGCTCATCCGCGCCAGGGCGTGCACCGCCTGGGTCTGGCTCAGGCGCAGGCGGGCGGCAGCCTCGGCACTCCCGGTGAAGGGGGTGAACTGAAAGCGGCAGGCCAGGGGCGACGGGTTCTGCTCGGCCAGCACGATGATCTCCTTGCAGTAGAGCTGATCGCTGAGGGGCAGCGTCACCGATACATGCACCGGCACCGCGCTGGGGTTGTCGGCCAGCACCGGCACCTCGAGCTTGAGGCCGGTCTCCAGCGGCTTTGCCCGACCCACGAAGTCGGCCATGGCCTTCTTGAACTCGGCCGGGTTGGGGGCCAGTTGGGGCAGCACCGCCGCCTTGCTCTGGGCCCGCACCGCGGGCACGACCAGCGCCGTGCCCAGGGCCACCCCACCGGCGACGAAATGACGTCGTTTCATTGTGTGAATGCGCTCCGTCAGATGGCCAGAAAGTCGCTGAACTTCTCTTTGATCCACACAAAGTCTTCCTTCACCAGATCCTCGGTACGTACATCCACGTCGATCTGGGTCTGGTGCACCTTGCCGGAGGCGGCGTCCACCTCGTACTCGAACTTCACCGAGATGGCCTCGCGGGGATCGGCATTGACCATCATGTAGCACAGGTTGTCGGGCAGACGGGCCACCACCTCCTTGCCCGAGATCCGCTCGGCGATGTTCTGCGCGACGATCTTGCCAATGTAGTTGGCCACGTGGCCGCTCTTGGGGTAGTGCCCGAACTGATCGGAGATGGCCCCCATCAGGTCGCCTACGAAGTACACGCTGTCATCGCTCCTGGCGTGATAGAGGCGCGGATGCATGTCGGCCCAGCCGGTGGGCTTGCCATCGGGGGTCGTGCCGATCAGGCCGGCCTGCCACACCATCTCGGCCGCCTGGTGCGGCGGCATCAGGATGGCGTCGTCAAACTTGAACTCGCCGGCGAGGGTCTTGATGCGCTTGTTGAAGGGATCCACCTCCTGCACCCGGGCGTTGGGCACGTGGGTGATGATGTCCGGATAGAGCTCACGGAAGGCGGTCTGGTAGCCCATGCTGATGGGTGCCACCTTGGGCTTGGGGTCGAGGATCAGGATCTTGCCGGGGATCTTGTTCTTCTTGATGTGCCAGGCGATCAGACAGGCCCGTTCGTAGGGCGAGGGCGGGCAGCGGTGGGGCGGCGGCGGCAGGGTCATGACCAGAGTGCCACCCTTGAAGTTCTGCACCTTCTGCTTGAGGGCCAGCATCTCGGCATTGGGGATGTAGGCGGACGGAAAGTGGTTGCGGGTGTAGTCGATGGCCTTCTGGTCGTTGCCGAACCACACATCGTAGGCGTTGCGGATGCCCCCCGAGAGGATCAGGAAGTCGTAGTCGATCAGGCCGTGGGCCGTGCGCACCTGCTTCTTGTCACGCTCGAAGCCCACCACCTCGGTGATCAGCCGGGTATAGCCATAGACGTTGGCCGGACGCTGGGCGTCGTGGTGCACGAAGTCGGTGCTCACCACGTCGATCAGCCACTTGTTGCTCATGGGCCCCGACCAGAAGGTGGGATTGCGTTCCAGCAGCACCACATCGGCGTTGGGGATCAGCTCCCGCAGGTAGCGGGCCGCCGTCATGCCGCCCCAGCCCCCGCCACAGATCACGATGCGCGGGCGGGCCCCGTCCCGGGGCAGGATGCGGCTGGCCGGGGTGAGGATCGCCGGTGCGGCCTGGGAAACCAGGGGGGTGGCCGCCATGCCGAGCCCCAGGGCCAGGGCCGGGGGCGTCATCAGGAAGTTGCGACGATTCATGTCATATACCTTTCCGGGAAGGGATCAACGATTCAAGCCTGAGGCCCAACGAGGCCCCGAGAACAATGCCTGTGCAGGCCGGGACGCTGGCCAGGGCCAGCACGGAGAGGCCAGACACGCCCTGGCCGATCGAACACCCCACCGCCAGGACACCTCCAAACCCCATCAGGAGGCCGCCGGCCACGGATGCCAGCATCCGCCGCGGACACTCAAAACCTTCAAGCCGGGAGTCTCCCATCAGCCGGGCGGTGACCACCGCGCCCAGCAGCGTGCCCAGCATCATGACGGGGCCCAGGCTCACCGGTCGCCCAACGGCGAGCTGCAGATAAAGCAGCGCTTCTGCCATCGGGCCAATGAAACTCAGGGAAGTGGGTGCCACCGGATCAAAGGGGTCCACTTCCAGCTGGGCGGTGATCCACCAGCCCGCCGCCACCAGGGCGCCTATCACCGTAGCCGCCAGGGCCTCGACCGGTGCCTGGCGCACAAAGCCACGCCGCAGGGCAAAGACCAGCAGCAGGACCACCGGCACGCCGGTAGCCCATAGCCGTGCCGATTCGAGCCCTTGGGCCGACAGCAGCCCGGGTAGCGTAGCCGCCGGAAGCGTGAGCTGCCCCAGGCCCTGCAGACCCTCCCGCAGCGGCGCCAGCACGCCGGTCAGAGTCGCCTGGGCCGCCAGCCCCAGGCTGATCAGCACCACCAGCGCCCGCAGGTTGCCGCCTCCAAGCAACACCAGGGCGCGGGCGCCGCAGCTGCGGGCCAGACACATTCCCAGGCCGAACAGCGCGCCGCCCAGTCCGACCGCCGGCACCGAGAAGCTCGCACGGGCCACCTGGGCCTGCTCCGCCTCCAGCAGCCCGGCCCAGGCCAGGCTCTGGGTCGCCACCAGCGCCACCGCCAGGGCCAATGCCCAGGCCTGCAGGGCCGACAGGTCCGTCCCCGGCATCCAGGCCTGGCGGAGCCCCCTGAGAAGGCAGAAGCGTCCCGCCCGGGCAGCCGCGCCAAAGGCGCCCCCCAGCAGCAAGCCAGCCAGCCAGCCCACAGCAGGCTCATGCCCCTTTTCCCCAGATGTCGGCACAGATGGCGCCGTACCACCCCTCGCCATAGTCCGCTTCGGCGGCACGGAAAGCCGCGCTGGCATCGGCCGGGCTGACGCCTCCGGAACCAGGCACCTCGACGATCTGCCCGCCTTCGGCCCGATACACGCCCGCCACGGAAATCCCGTAACCCGGCCCGATCAGGCTGTAACAGGTGTTGGAAAAGCTCGCATCGGGCGCCGCCGTACCGGTGAGCTCGGCAGCCAGGGCTGCTGCCACCAAGCGGCCCTGGGTGTTGGCCACGAAGGCCGACTTGGGCATGGGCGCCGCCAGGGTCGCATCCCCCAGGGCGTAGATGCCCGCGACCTGACGGGTCTCGAAGGACTCAGCCTTGACCGGCACCCAGCCGCTGGCGTCCACGACGCCGGCCCGCTCGGCGATCAGGCCGGCCTTCTGGGGCGGAATCACGTTGAGCACCGCGGCCGTGTGGACCTGCCCGAAGGCGGTCTCCACCTGCCGCCTGCGGGCATCCACCCGGGTCACCCGGCCGTCGTCACTCAAGCCGACCCATTCGATCATGTCGCCATACAGGGCCTTCCAGCCCTGCAGGAACAGGGGCTTCTTGGAGAAGTTGTCCTTGGCATCCAGCAGCAGGATCTTGCTGCGGGGTTTGTGGCGGCTGAAATAGTGGGCCACCATGGCCGCCCGCTCGTAGGGCCCGGGCGGACAACGGAAGGGGTTGTCGGGGATCACCATGACAAAGGTGCCGCCATCTTCCATGGCCTCCATCTGCCGACGCAGAAGCTGCGTCTGGGGGCCGGCCTTCCAGGCATGGGGCGCCAGCTGGGCGGCCGCCTCGTCGTAGCCGTCCAGGGCATCCCAGCGCATGTCCACCCCCGGCGAGAGCACCAACCGGTCCCAGGCGAGGGTCTGACCGGTGGACAGGCGCAGGCGGCGGCCAGCGGCATCCACGTCGTCGGCCCGGGCGTGGATCACCTCCACCCCCGCCGCGCGCAGACCGTCGTAGCCATGGCCCAGGCTGTCCCAGCTTCTTAGGCCGGCCAGATAAAGATTGGAAAAGGGGCAGGTGTAAAAACGCTCGGCGGGCTCCACCAGGGTCACCTGCACGGCCGGCGCCCAGCGCTTGAGCCAACGGGCCGCAGTGGCCCCACCAAAGCCGCCGCCCACCACCACCACCCGGGCCGCCGCACCACCGGCCCGCAGCACCGCCGGACAAGCCAGCCCCGCCGCACCCGCGGCCAGACCGGCCAGCGCACGCCGTCGCGACACCCCGCTCACGGCCGTGCCTCCGCGGCAAACCAGCGGGCCAGGGCGACGATCTGGGCTTCATCGTAAGCCTTCATAAGGCGTGTCATCACCGTCGCGTCACCCGCCCGTCCAGCCCGGAAATCCTGCATCCGCGCCCGCAGGCGCGCCTCGTCCTGCCCCCGCAGGCTCGGGATGGCGCTCGACGAAAGCCCATCCGGGCCATGGCAGTTGGCACAGCCACCGGCCAGCACGGCCACACTCGGAGCAGACAGCTCGGCCGCGAGGGCCGCCGCGCACTGCATCGGCCCCAGAGCCAGGCTCAGCAGCACCGCACATAGACCGGAAGAAGGAATAGGCACCATGGCCCTCGCGGGAAACGCAAGTCAAAGGCTCCAGCACTAGCGCCAGCTAATGCCGGAAAGACGAAACAACCGGAGAGAGTGACCGCCGTGCGGGTCAACAGCAGGGTGAACAGGCTCGAACCGAAAGGACATGACATGCCACTTTCCCGGTTGAATGCCCTGGATAGGCGGTTGCCATTTTAGCGCGACGACCAATCGCCGGCCAGCTGCGCCCGGCCCGGCGCAGCGATGGAGTGCAATCCTTCCCCGGGATCACGGCATCCGATCAATCCGATCGGACCACGACATGATGCGCGCCGGGAGTCGCACCTGAACGGCATGCAGCTTGACGAAGGGGCGACAGACGCCCCTTGGCTAAACGGTAAGGCTGGGGCTCAGAACGGGATGTCGTCGTCAAAATCACCAAATCCGCCAGCCGCCGGCTTCCGGGGGGCCGGCGCGCTGGCAGGCGCCGGGGCGCCACCACCAAAACCACCACCGCCGCCGCCGCCACCGTAGCCGCCGGAATCACGACCACCGCCATAACCGCCACCATCACGGCCGCCCCCGGCCGGCGCGCCGCCACCGAAGCCGCCTTCGTTGCGGGACGGGGCATCGCTGCCACCCATACCCTGGCGGTTGCCGAGCATCTTCATCTCGTCGGCACGGATCTCGGTGGTGTAACGGTCCTGGCCGTCCTTGTCCTGCCACTTGCGGGTGCGCAGGGAGCCTTCCACATACACCGGGCTGCCCTTGCGCAGGTACTGCCCGGCGATCTCGGCCAGCTTGCCGAAGAACACCACCCGGTGCCATTCGGTGGCCTCGCGCTTCTCACCGCTGGCCTTGTCGCGCCAGGTATCGGTGGTGGCGAGGGTGATGTTGCAGATTGCATCGCCGCTGGGGGCATAGCGGGTTTCCGGGTCCTTGCCCAGATTGCCGATAAGAATCACCTTGTTGACCGAAGCCATATATTTCTCCTGAGAATGCCGCATGCCAGTGTTCCGCCCCACCCACTGCCAAAGCACATGGACCGGCCCAGCCTGGCGCAACGCGCCCTTCCAAATAATCAATAGCTTGACCTGCAAACCCCGTGTTCTTCCCTGGGATGTGCAGGTCAACTGGAAAAGAAAGGCGACAGCATCCTGCCGCCGCCGATGAGCGCAAGTATACCCGGTAGAGGCACTGCCCCGCAGGCCTCCTTCGGGCACGCTCCGGCGACCTACGGAACAGACAGCGGCCCAGCCTGGCAGGCCGGGCCGGATGGGCTTCCGGTGAGGGATGTCAGCGTGAAGACGAGAACGCCTCCTGCTCGGTCTTCAGGGCGTGGGCACGGAACAGGATGTACTGCCGGATGCGCTCCACGTCATCCTGAGCCAAACCGCCTGCAAATGACGGCATGCCACGGTTGGCGCGCCCACCGTACACAATGCCGGCGAAGAGCCCGTGCTTCTCCTGAGTCAGGTAGCGCAAGTCGGGCACCACACCGCCGCTGACGGCATTCAATCCATGGCAGTTGGCGCACAGACCATTGAACAGGCTGCGACCGATCTGCAACTGGCTGGTGTCCGCCTTGACCGCTTCAAGGGGCGGCAAGGCCACCACGGCCTGCCTGGCAGGGGGCAGCGCCGCCTGACCGCCCAGCTTGAAGGTGACGATACGGGCTTCAGGCTTCACCCTGGCGCCCAGCGACAGGGGGCCGGTGATGTTGGGGAATGAACCGCCCCAGCCGACCATGAAGGTGACGTACTGCTCACCCTTGACGCTGTAGGTGACCGGACCGGCCATGGCGCCCGAATTCACGGGGCTGGACCACAACGCCTTGCCGGAGTCGGCGGCATAAGCCACCGCACGCCCGTCCGCCGTACCCTGGAAGACCAGGTTGCCCGCTGTCGCGAGGGTGCCGCCGTTCCAGGCAGTGGGGTAGTCGACCCGCCACGCGGCTTGCTGCTTGACGGGATCCCATGCCAGCAGGGCGCCTTTCCAGCTTTGTGCGATCCGCTTCACCACCTGCGGATCCTCCGGGAGGCTGGGCACCTCCAGGCCGATATTCACCACGTTGCGGATCGGCATGAACAGGGGCTCCTTCTGCGGCTCGAGGCCCGCAGCGGTCTCCTGCGCCGGCAAGTAGACCAGGCCGGTGCCCGGGTGGTAGGACATGGGCTGCCAGTTATGCCCACCCAGGAAGCTCGGCATCACCAGCTTCATGCCCTTGCCGTCCAGGTAGTTGGCCGCCCCGGTCAGCACCGGGCGACCGGTCTGCAGGTCGATGTGGCTGGCCCAATTGACCGGCACGAACTTCTCTGCCGAGAGCAGCTGCCCGTTGGTCCGGTCCAGCACGTAGAAGAAGCCGTTCTTCGGTGCCTGCATGAGCACCTTGCGCAGTTGGCCATCGATCCGGATGTCGGCCAGGATCATGTGTTGGGTGGCGGTGTAGTCCCACATTTCGCCCGGTGTGGTCTGGTAGTGCCAGACGTATTCGCCGGTTTCGGGCCGGAGGGCCACGATGGAGGACAGGAACAGATTGTCGCCCTTGCCGTCGCTGCGGAACTGGTAGTTGAAGGGCGAGCCGTTACCGACGCCGATGTAGAGCAGGTCCAGCTCGGGGTCGTAGGCCATTGAGTCCCAGACGGTGCCGCCGCCGCCCCACTTGACCCAGCCATTGCCATGCCAGGTCTTGAGGGCCATGCGCATGGCCTCGTTCTCTGCGGGCTGGGCCGGGTCCCCCGGTACCGTGAAGAAGCGCCAGGCCTGCTTGCCACTGCGGGCATCGTAGGCGGTGACGTAGCCACGCACCCCGAACTCGGCACCACCGTTGCCGATCAGCACCTTGCCCCTGACGATCCGCGGAGCGCCGGTGATGGTGTAGCTCTTGTCCGGATCCAGGCGGGTGTCCACCGACCAGAGCGGCTTGCCCGTGCGGGCATCGAGGGCAATCAACCTGCCGTCGAAGGCTCCGACATAAACCTTGCCCTCCCACACGGCCACCCCGCGGTTCACCACGCTGCAGCAGCCCTCACCGCCCTTGTCACGCGGTACGCCGGGATCATGGCGCCACAGCAGCTTGCCGGTGGCGGCATCCAGGGCGTAAACGATGCTGTAGGGCCCGGTGGTGTACATCACGCCATCCACGACGATGGGGGTGGCTTCGACGCCGAAATCCCAATCCAGCTTGTGGGTCCACGCGACCCCCAGCCTCCCGACGTTACCTGCATTGATGCGGTCCAGGGGGCTGTAGCGCTGCTCGCCATAGGTCCGGCCGTGGCTCATCCAGTTACCCGGCTCCCGGTCAGCCTGCCGCAAGCGCTGCGCATCCACCCAGGCGGGCTTGGGTGCTGCGGCCTGCAGCGGGGGCGCGGGGATGGCCAGCGCGAGGGACAGCAAGCCACCCAGCAGGTGGCGGAACGATCGATTTTTCATGATAAGTCCTGACAATCACATGACGAGCGTGATGACCTTTTCGGTCAGGTAGGCGTCCAGCGCAGAGCGGGACAGGTCGTTGCCGATCCCGCTCTCCTTGATGCCCCCCCACGGGAGGCGTGCGTCGAGGGGGCTCCAGCCATTGATGGCCACGGCCCCCACCCTCAGCCGGGCGGCAATCTGGTGAGCACGGCTCAGGTCCTGGGTCCACAGCGTGGCCGAGAGGCCGTAGGCACAGTCGTTGGCCAGGTGAATGGCCTCCTCTTCGGTATCAAAGGGGATGATCGCGCCGACCGGCCCGAAGACCTCCTCCCGTGCGATGTCCATCTCGGGAGTGACACCGCTGAGGATGGCGGGACGGACGAAGAAGCCCTGCCCAGGCAGCGGACCTCCGCGGGTTTCGAGGGTCGCCCCCTGCGCCACCGCTCGGGCAATATGGGCGCGCACGCGCTCGGCGTGACGGGCGCTGATGAGTGCCCCCATCTGTGTGCCGGCGGCCAGTGGGTCCCCCAGCACCAGGCTGTCGGCGGCACCTGCCAACGCCTGGCACACGGCGCCATGAAGGGAGCGGTGGACCAGGATCCGGCTCCCCGCCGCACAGGTCTGCCCCTGATCGACAAAGAGGCCCATGGCACAGCCCGCGATGGCCTGCTCCAGGGGGGCGTCGGGCAGGATGATCTGGGGCGCCTTGCCGCCCAGTTCGAGGGTCAGCCGTTTGAACAAGGGCCCGGCCGCCGCCGCGATGTCGCGCCCCACCACGGTGCTACCGGTAAAGCTGATCTTGTCCACGCCCGGATGCACCACCAGGGCGCGCCCCACCTCCGGCCCCAGGCCCTGCACCACGTTGATGACCCCCTCCGGGAAACCCGCCTCCACACTGAGGGAGGCCAGTGCAGTGAGCGCCAGCGGTGCGTCCTCCGAGGGCTTGATGACCACCGTACAGCCGGCAGCCAGGGCCGGAGCCAGCTTCCAGGCTCCGATCATCAGGGGCGCATTCCAGGGCACGATCAGTGCGGCGACGCCCACGGCGTCCCGTACCGTGTAGTTGAAGGTCGGGCGCCCCATGAAGCCGGCCGTGGGGATCTGCCGCCCTTCCAGCTTGTCGGCCCATCCGGCGAAATAGCGCAGGGTGTCCACGGCCATCGGAATGTCGAGCAGGCGCATCTCCATGATGGCGCGCCCCTGCTCGCGGGCCAGCAGTTCGGCGAAGAACTCGCTGCGGGCCTCCAGCAGATCGGCCAGCCGGTGTATCAGGCGTGCCCGAGCTGCGCCAGACAGGCTTGCCCAGGGGCCGGCATCAAACTGATTGCGGGCGGCGCTCACCGCCGCGTTCACGTCAGCCTGGGCGCCTGCCGCCACCCGGGCCAGCAACGTCCCGGTGGCGGGCTCCAGCTTGTCGAACCAGGTGCCGGCAGCGGACGGCGTGTGCGCGCCAGCGATCAGATTCAGGCAGTCCTCTCGAGTGCTCATCAAGGTCTCCCGGCTCAATTGAAGGCGTGGATGTAACGCAAGGTCATGCGCTGACCTTCCGACCGGTTTCGGGCTGCCGTCTCCGTGTAATGATTGAAGACAAGGTGGTCCTTGGCGCTGAAGCTGTACATGACACCTGGCCCGAAGGCGACCACGCGCTCCTTGCTGCCGCTGAGCGACTCGCCATTGACCTTGGTCTCCGTGAGCTGCTGCAACCAGTAGCCGGCCAGGCCGACACGCCATTGGGGGGTCAGCGCGTAGTCGGCGGCGAAGTTCGCGTGCATCGCCTGGCCCGGCTGGAAGTGGTGGGCCTCGGTGATGCCGTACTGGGCGAAGCGGGTGGGCAGGGGGTCACTGTTCCTGCCGTTCCACAGGTAGAACACTCGGCTGGACACGGTCCACTTCGGGCTCGCCCACCAGGTGCCCGACCAATAGGCTTCCACCGACGTATGGTGGGCCCCCGGGTTCAGCCCCAGCGTCCGGTCGTATTCGCCGACGGGCAGGGTGACGTCCAGTTCCACACGGTGGGAAAAGAGCGGGCCCCGTTCGCCCATGATGGGGTTCCATTGCAGGAAGGCGCCCAGCACCGGGTCGCCCATACCGGTCCCGGTCTTGCCCAGGATGGCGCCATGGACGCCATCGTCCAGCGAAGCAGACAGCACGGCGGGCAGCAGCAGCATGCCGCCAAGCTGCCCACCCATCACGCTGTAGTTGCTCTGGTAAACAAACTGGTTGATCAGCGGGACGACGCGGACATCGCTCTTCGGAAAGGGCAGATCCTTACCCTTGCTGTCCTTGAAATGGTCTGCACTGTAGGGCTGCAGATAGCTCATCAGGTAGAAACCCGGACCAGCGGGAGGTGGCGCGCCATCAACGAAGGTCGTCAGACCCAGGTTGATGGAGGGCAACTCATACGCGGAAACCGCCGTGCAGGAGAGGCTGGCGCACATCCCCAGGGCGAGGGTGTGTAAGGCCGGAAAGTTCTTGGACATGGCATCTTCCTGTTGGAGTGAGGGGGTACCTCCATGCTAGGAATGCCCATCCATCGGGTCTTGCCCGAGCGTGCCCAGACTTTGTATTGCTGTGCACAACGACGTTCAGGTCGCTCCTCCGCGCGCCAAGCGCTGCGCCTGCGAGGGCGACTCACCGAACTGCCGCTTGTATGCCCGGCTGAAATGCGCCGCATCGGCAAAACCGTATTCGTAGGCGAGATGGGTGAGATTCAGGTGCCCTACCCGCTCGGACAGCAACAGCTCGCGGCAGCGCAGCAGGCGCTGGGTGAGCTGGAATGACTGGGGTGTTTCCTGGGTCGCCTGAAAGGCCTTGTACAAAGCCCTCCGTGACACACCCAGATGTTCGGCGAGTTGCGCCGAGGTGAGGCGGGTATCGGTGAGATGGTCCAGCAGAAAAGCCTTTGCTTCCTCCAGGAGGAGCCTCCGCCCCCCCTGCCTCGCCGAACCACCGGGCTCATCCTGCAAGGCGGCGTCGAGCAGCGCGCGCAATCCCAGGTTGAAGGCCATCTGAGTCCTCGCCTGCAGGTGCAGATCCTGGCTCAGCGCAGAATTGATCATGTCGAGCGCCAGTCTGGCGGCCTCCTCGATGGGCTGCGGCCCCAGCTTGCCGGGCAGTCCGCGCTGCAGCCAGACATCGTTGGGTGACACATGGCTGAAGAGCACCGTGAAATGAGCACGGTCGCTCATCTCGAGGCTGTAGGGCTGCGACGCCTCATAGAGCAGCCACTGACCCGACCCGAGCAACACCTTGCGCGCCCCCTGCCGGTAGGCGGCCTCGCCCTGGTGCAGCCAGAGCACCTTGATGCAAGGCTGGGAGAGGCGCTGGCAGGCCGCGTCGGTCATCCGCGCCACATGTTCGGACGCACGGATCTGGGCCATGTGGCTTCCCGCCCGCACCTTGGTGGCGGATTCGACCCGGAATCGCTCCGGGCGGATGACCTGCAGATCGAGGGGAAAGAAATCTTGCCGGATGGACTCGCGCCAGCCGGTCACGGAATCAGTCTGGTGCATGCTAAGGACTCTGTCAGCAGATGGGCATTGCCGTAAGAGCGGCCACGTCCAACAGAGTCAAGCATGCAGCGTGCCATTGCGTGGCGCGATGAAAGGACAGGCCCGCGGCGCCCTACGCCAAGACTCCCCTGGCCCTCTTGGGCCCGGAGAGGGGCACACGACAGGGGAATGCACCAAAATGCGGCGTCAGGTGCCCCGCCGATCGCTAACCAGCGGGGCGACCGGGCAACACAGGATCAGGCGGTCACCGCGCGCCGGACCGGCGGCGGCGTCATGCCGGCGGCGAGGATCAGCCACACCACGGCCAGGCCGCCACCGAGCAGCGGCACCGCCGAAGGCCCCACATGCTTGACCAGCCAGCCGCCCAGGGCTCCGCCCAGGAACAGGCCGATGGACTGCAGGGTGTTGTAGATGCCCAGGGCCGTGCCCTTGGCGTGCGGCGGGGCCACTCGTGAAATCCACGACGGCTGGGTCGCCTCAAGCACATTGAAGGCCACGAAGAACAGGGTCAGCAGGCAGGCCAGCTGCCACATCCCGGAACCGGCCAGGTACAGCCCGGCCTGCACCAGCAGCAACAGCACGATGGCGGCATTGAAGACCTGCTTCATGGCCGCCTTCTTCTCGGCCACGATCACCGCCGGCACCATCACCACGAAGGACAGCAGCACCGCCGGCAGATAGACCTTCCAGTGCTCGGCCATGGGCAGGCCGGCGGCCACCAGGCCGGCAGGCACCAGCACCCACATGGCGGTCTGCATCAGATGCAGGGCGAACACCCCGAAATTCAGGCGCATCAGCTGACCGTTGCCCAGCACCTCGGCAAAGCGCCCGGTGGCGCGGGGCACCGGCGGCGCGGCCGGCACCACGAAGAGCACGGTGAACACGGCGCCGGCGGCCAGCACGGCGGTCAGCCAGAACAGCCCGGACATGCCGATCACGCTGTAGAGCAGCGGCGCCGCCACCATCGAGAGGGCGAACACCAGCCCGATGGAGGAACCGATCATGGCCATCACCTTGGTGCGGTGCTGGTCACGGGTCAGGTCGGCGGCCAGGGCCGTCACGGCAGCGGAGATCGCGCCCGCGCCCTGCAGCACACGACCGACGAGCACGGTCTGGACATCATGGGCCATGGCGGCCACCACGCTGCCGACGATGAACAGGAGCAGCCCGAAGACGATCACCGGCTTGCGGCCGAAGCGGTCGGAGGCGGCACCGAAGGGGATCTGGAGGAAGGCCTGGGTCAGTCCGTAGGCGCCGATGGCCATGCCGACCAGGGCCACATCGTCACCACCCGGCATGCCCGCGGCATGCACGGCAAACACGGGAAGAATCAGGAACAGGCCCAGCATGCGCAGCGCAAAGATCGCCGCCAGCGATACGCCGGCGCGGCGCTCGGCCGGGCTCATCTTGTCGTCAATTTGGGAAGCCATCAAACGTGCTGCGTGGGGAGGGGCAAGAGGCGTATATTAACAGGTTGCCCAAACCCCGAACGCCCCATGGACGCCATCCGAATCCGCGGTGCCCGCACCCACAACCTGAAGAACATCGCGCTCGACCTGCCGCGCAACAAGCTCACCGTGATCACCGGCCTGTCCGGCTCGGGCAAGAGCTCCCTGGCCTTCGACACGCTTTACGCGGAAGGCCAGCGACGTTACGTGGAGAGCCTGTCGGCCTACGCCCGGCAGTTCCTGCAGCTGATGGAGAAGCCCGACGTGGACCTCATCGAGGGGCTGTCGCCGGCCATCTCGATCGAGCAGAAGGCCACCAGCCACAACCCGCGTTCGACGGTCGGCACCGTCACCGAAATCCACGACTACCTGCGCCTGCTGTATGCCCGCGCCGGTACGCCGCACTGCCCCGACCACCCCGAGCACGCCCTGGAGGCCCAGAGCATCTCCCAGATGGTGGACGCGGTGCTGGCCCTGCCCGAAGAGACCAAGCTGATGATCGTCGCCCCGGTGATCAGCGGCCGCAAGGGCGAGCAGGCCGACCTCTTCGCCGAGCTGCGCGCCCAGGGCTTCGTGCGGGTGCGGGTCGATGGCATCGTGCATGAGCTGGACAGCCTGCCAGCCCTCGACAAGAACCGCCGCCACAGCATCGAGGTGGTGGTCGACCGCCTGAAGGTGCGGCAGGACCTGCGCGGACGCATCGCCGAGTCCTTCGAGACCGCCCTCACCCACGCCGAGGGGCGCGCCATCGCGGTGGAGATGGATTCCGGCCAGGAGCACCTGTTCTCGGCCAAGTTCGCCTGCCCGGTGTGCAGCTTCGCCCTGGCCGAGCTGGAGCCGCGTCTGTTCTCCTTCAACAACCCGATGGGGGCCTGCCCCAAGTGCGACGGCCTCGGCAACGTGGATTTCTTCGACCCCGAGCGGGTCGTCGCCCACCCCGAGCTGTCCCTGGCCTCCGGCTGCATCCGTGGCTGGGACCGGCGCAACCAGTTCTACTTCCAACTCCTCGCCAGCCTGGCCACCCACTACGGCTTCGACATCGAGACCCCCTGGGAGAACCTGCCCGAAGCCACCCGGGAGATCATCCTGCACGGCTCGGGCAAGGACAAGATCGCCTTCCGCTACCTCTCCGATGGCGGCAAACCGGTGCTCAAGGAGCACGCCTTCGAAGGCATCATCCCCAACCTAGAGCGGCGCTTCAAGGAGACTGACTCCATCGCCGTACGCGAGGAGCTGGCCAAATACCGCGCCAACCGCCCCTGCCCGGCCTGCCACGGCACCCGCCTGCGCACCGAGGCCCGCTACGTGCTGATCGGCGAACGCAACCTCTCCGAGGTCAGCCGCCTGCCGCTGGCTCACTGCAAGGCCTTCTTCGACGGTCTCAGCCTCACCGGCCAGCGCGCCCAGGTGGCCGACAAGATCGTCTCCGAGATCTCCGCGCGCCTGCAGTTCCTGATCAACGTCGGCCTCGACTACCTGTCCCTCGACCGCTCGGCCGACACCCTGTCGGGCGGCGAGGCCCAGCGCATCCGCCTGGCCAGCCAGATCGGCTCCGGCCTGACCGGCGTCATGTACGTGCTCGACGAGCCCTCCATCGGCCTGCACCAGCGCGACAACGACCGCCTCCTGGAAACCCTGCGCCGCCTGCGCGACATGGGCAACACGGTGATCGTGGTCGAACACGACGAGGACGCCATCCGCATGGCTGACTACGTGGTCGACATGGGCCCCGGCGCCGGCGAGCACGGCGGCCGGGTGATCGCCGAAGGCACGCCGGACGCGGTCGCCGCCCACCCGGACTCCCTCACCGGCGCCTACCTGTCGGGCACCCGCAGCATCAGTGTGCCCAACAGGCGCAACCCGGCCGATCCGGAACGGGTGCTGCGCATCCAGGGCGCCAGCGGCAACAACCTCAAGGACGTCACCATCGACATCCCGGTGGGCCTGTTCACCTGCGTTACCGGCGTCTCCGGCTCGGGCAAGAGCACCCTGATCAACGACACCCTGTATGCCCACGTGGCCCGCCACGTGAACGGCAGCAGCATCGAGGCGGCGCCCTGCGCGGGCATCGACGGCCTGGATCACTTCGACAAGGTCATCAACGTGGACCAGAGCCCCATCGGCCGCACGCCACGTTCCAACCCGGCCACCTACACCGGCCTGCTCACCCCGATCCGCGACCTGTTCTCCGGTGTCCCCGAAGCCAAGGCCCGCGGCTACGGCCCCGGCCGCTTCAGCTTCAACGTCAAGGGCGGACGCTGCGAGGCCTGCCAGGGCGACGGCCTGATCAAGGTCGAGATGCACTTCCTGCCCGACATGTACGTCCCCTGCGACATCTGCCACGGCAAGCGCTACAACCGGGAGACCCTGGAGATCCGCTACAAGGGCAAGACCATCTACGAAGTGCTGGAGATGACCGTCGAGCAGGCCCTGGCCTTCTTCTCCGCGGTACCCATCGTCGCCCGCAAGCTCGAAACCCTGATGCAGGTCGGCCTCGGCTACATCCGCCTCGGCCAGAGCGCCACCACCCTGTCCGGCGGCGAAGCCCAGCGGGTCAAGCTGGCCCTCGAGCTGTCCAAGCGCGACACCGGCCGCACCCTCTACATCCTCGACGAGCCCACCACCGGCCTGCACTTCGCCGACATCGAGCTGCTCCTGTCGGTGCTGCACCGCCTGCGCGACCACGGCAACACGGTGGTCGTCATCGAGCATAACCTGGACGTCATCAAGACTGCCGACTGGCTCATCGACATGGGCCCGGAAGGGGGTGATGGCGGCGGCACCCTGGTCGGCAGCGGATCCCCCGAAATCCTGGCGGCCAATCCTGCCAGCCACACCGGACGCTACCTGGCCCGGCTGCTGCCTGCCCCCCAGGCCGCAGCCGGGTGACGAGCACCTATTAGGTGTGCCGCTCCACGGCCAATCCAATGGAGTATCATCGGGACTTCGGCACCAAGATTCAAACTGGCCGCGGCCAGGCCGCCCGGACATGCCGGCACCACTGACCGGCCCATTCCATCCGTCGCCCCGCCCCCGCGTCCTGGATGGCATCAACAGTACGCAGGCAACACATGGGATCACGCAGTTTGGGGGCGTTTCCGCAAGCAGAAGACCCGGAGCAGCGCTCCGGGAGCACCCCGCAGCACACGCCATCGTCCTCGAAGCACGAAGAGCAGACCCGTGCGCTCCTCGACATGCTCATGCAGGACCGCCACTACGGCGGCCTGATCACCGGCCCGGACGGGCGCATCCGCGAAGTCCTCGGCAATGCGGCCCGGCTGCTCGAGCAGAAGCACGCCGACCTGATCGGCCGCCTGCTCGACACCGTGGTCGAACTGGACGCCCCCGCGCCCTGCCCTGACAGCCAGGGGTACGCCCGCCCGAGGTGCTCCCAGGGCGCCGTGTCGCCCCTGCACTACCTGCATCTGGCCGGCCCCTCGCCCGACATCCGGATCACCGTGCTTCAGGCCCTCCCGCCCGACGCCGGCCCCCTGACCACGCCGGCGGCCGAGGCCCTCTTCCACGGCATGCAGCACAGCACCCAGGCCATGCTGTGGGTCAGCGACCCGGCGCTCCAGGCCTTCCTGTATGCCAGCCCCGGCTTTGCCCACCTGTGGGGCCATGCCGCAGACACGGCGCCGGCACCGGGAATCTGGCGGGACGCCGTGCTGCCCGAAGACCAGCCCCGCGTCGATGCCTTCATCGCCGCCCAGCAGGCGGGCCGGATCTCCGACACCGAAGTACGCATCCGCCACCAGGACGGCAGCATCCGCTGGCTGTGGGCCCACTCCTGCCCCTGGCTCGACCGTCTGCGCCGCGCCCAGGTCACCGGCTTCGTGCTCGACATCACCGCCCTGCGCACCGACGGCGCGCCGCAGGCCACCCTGCCGGATGTGCTGCTACGGGAAGGCCACCACCGCATCAAGAACAGCCTGCAGGCCCTCGCCGCGCTACTGCGCCGGCATGCCGACAGTGCCGGAGACCACCGGGAGATCCTCACCGAGGCGGTGGGCCAGATCCGGGCCATCGCCGCGGTTCACGAACTCTACAGCCAGGACGGTCTGCCTCACGCCAGCCTCGCCGACCTGATCGCTGCCCTGAGCCGCAGCGCCGGGGGGCTGTACCCCGACCGACCGACCATCGAGATTGCGCCGCTGCCCGGGATCACCGCTGCACAGCTCCCTGAACAGGACATCCAGCCCCTGGCCGTGATGCTCAACGAGCTGCTGACCAATGCCCTGAAGCACGGCCCTGCCGATGCGGGGGCAGCCATCCGCATCGCCGCGGCCATCGAAGGCGAGCATTGCGTGCTCCGCATCGACAACCCGGGCCGCCTGCCCGCCGAGTTCGATTTTGCGCAGGGCCGGGGGCTCGGCAACGGCCTGCAATTGCTCGCCGCCCTCATCACACCGCCTGACATCGCCCTGGACGTTTTCCAGGGCGGTCCCGACACCGTCCGCGCCCGGCTCAGCCTGCACTGCAGACGGTTTTCCCGCACCAAGGAGGCGCCTGCCCATGCGCGCTGACCCCACACCCGCCGCCCTTCCCGTCCTGCTGGTCGAAGACGACCGCCTGTTCGCTGCCACCCTGCGCCTCGGCCTCGAAGCCGCCGGGCTGCAGGTCTGCCTGGCCCCCAGCGCCGAGGACGCCCTCAACCTGCTGGAGACCGTCACGGTGAGTCTGGCGATCATCGACGAAGGCTTGCCGGGATGCTCCGGTGTCGAATTCGCCGCCCGCCTGCGCGAACGGCACGGACTGCCCTTCATCTTCCTGACCGCCTGCAGCAACAGCGGCTGCGTCGAGCGGGCCATCGGTGAAGGCGCCCTCGCCTACCTGGTCAAGCCCGTGGACGTGGCCCAGCTGCTACCCATGATCTTCACCGCCATGGCACGCAGTGCCGAGCTGGCGGACCTGCGAGCCAACCGCGACCAGCTCCAGAGCGCCCTCGACCAAGAACGTGACATCAGCGTTGCCACCGGCATCGTGATGGCCCGCCTGGACATCGAACACCGGGCCGCCTTCGACCTCCTGCGCCGCGCCGCCCGCAGCAGCCGCCGCAAGCTCGCCGACGTGGCCCGGGAACTGATTGTCAGCCGCGGCTCGGCCCTCCAGCACGAGACCTGCGCGCCCTGAAGGACGCGCCCCTACCCGACGCATAAGACCGGCGCAGACCGGTCCCCGGCGCCCCGCCCCCGCGCCTCCCGATGCCTATGCCCCCCGGCCGCTCCAGCTGCCGTGGGCACCAAAGGAGACGCACGCCCCCATGAGTGCCACCCCGGACTCTTCCACCCACTCCGTGCCGCCCCCGGAATGGACGACGGCACCCAGCCCCGCCCCCGGCTCCAGCGAGGAGGCGCTGCGCACCCTGCGGATGCTGGCCCTCGCGGTGGAAAACATCGACGACGCGGTGATGATCACCCGCGCGGACGGCATCATCGAATACGTCAACCCGGGCTTCGAGCGCATCACCGGCTACCCGGCCGATCAAGCCCTCGGGCGCACCCCCGGCTTCCTGCGCTCCGGCGCGCCCTCGCCGGGCTTCTACAGCCAGCTGTGGCAGACCCTCCGCCGCGGCGGATCCTTCAGGGCCGTATTCACCAACCGGCGGCGCAACGGCGAGATCTACTTCGAAGAGAAGACCATCAGCCCGGTCCGCAACCGCGACGGCGAGATCTGCCATTTCGTCGCCACCGGCAAGGACGTCACCGAGCGCATGGCCGCCGCCCGCAACCTGGAGCGCAAGGCCCACTACGACGCCCTCACCGGCCTGCCCAACCGCAGCCTGCTTTACGACCGGCTCCACCAGGCCATCCAGCGCGCCCAGCGCCAGGGCCGCCTGGTCGCGGTGCAGTTCGTCGACCTCGACCGGTTCAAGATCATCAACGACACCCTCGGCCACGCCATCGGCGACCGCGTCCTGATCGAGGCGGCCCGGCGGCTGCGCGGCTGCCTGCGTGCCACCGACACCGTGGCCCGTCTCGGCGGCGACGAGTTCGTGCTCGTCCAGGAAGATCTGGAACACCCGGACATGGCCGAGCAGGTGGCCCGCAAGGTGCTCGACACCTTCTCCGATCACTTCCCGATCGGGCCCCACGACCTGTACGTGAATGTCAGCATCGGCGTTGCGCTCTACCCTGTGGACGGCATCGCCCCCGAATCCCTTCTCATGCGCGCCGACCTGGCCATGTATCGGGCCAAGGAAGCCGGCCGCAACAGCTTCCGCTTCTCCGAGTCCGCTCTGGACGCCGGCTCGATGCGCGGCCTGACCCTCGAAGGTGCCCTCTGCGAGGCCCTCGAGCGGCAGGAATTCAGCCTCGTCTATCAACCCCTGTTCGACACCCGCAGCCGGCAGCCCCTCGCCATCGAGGCGCTGCTGCGCTGGCACTCCCCCCACCATGGCTCGATCCCGCCGGACCACTTCATCCCCCTGCTCGAGGAGAACGGCCGCATCGGCGATGTGGCCCACTGGGCCCTGCGGGAGGCCCTGCAGCAGGCGCGCGCCCTGCAGGAGGCCGGCCACCCCCGGCTACGGCTGGCCTTCAACCTGTCGGGCCGGCAATTCCGTGACCCTGGACTGGTACCGGACATCCGCAGCGCCCTCGACGAAACCGGCTTCGACCCGAGCCTGCTCGACCTGGAACTCACCGAACACGCCCTCACCGACAACCCGGAAGCGGCCACCGCCGTGCTGCGCGCCCTGCGCGAGCTGGGCGCGCACCTGAGCCTGGACGACTTCGGCACCGGCTATTCGTCGATGGCCCTGCTGGCCCACTTCCCCCTGCACAGCCTCAAGATCGATCGCAGCTTCATCCACGACATGGAGCGGGACCAGCAAGCCGCCATCATCGTCCGGAGCATCGTCAGCCTGGCCCGCTGCCTGGGCCTGGACGTCATCGCCGAGGGCGTCGAGAGCCTCGGCCAGCTCGCCTTGCTGCAGGAGCTGGGCTGTCACCACATCCAGGGCCAGGCGCTGGCCCGGCCGTTGAGTCCCGAAGAGCTGGGCGCGGCCCTGCCACCCCGTTGAGCGGTCCGGCACAGCCTCCCCGCATCCAGTACACTGAGGGCCCGCCCCGTCCCCCGCCCTGCCCGCCCATGTCAGACATCTGGTCCGCCCTCCGTCCCCGTCTCGAATTCCTGTCCTCGCCGCTCCCCCTCGCCGAACTGGCCGGGGCCGACGGACACCGCAAGGAGATCGCCCCCTTCCTGGTGGCCGAACTCGAGGCCATCGCGGCAGATCCGGCGCCGGCCCAGGCCGACGGCTACGTGCTGCACCTCTACGCCATGCTCCTGCTGGCCCGCTGGCGGGACAGCCGCGCCTACCGCCCCCTGGCCGAGCTCGGCCACCTGGACGAGGCGACCGTCGACACCGTCTTCGGCCAGCTCGTACACGACAGCTACGGCCGCGCCCTGGCCTCCACCTGCGATGGCGACGCCAGCCCGCTGACCCAGCTGGCCGACGACGAAGACGCCAGCCGCTGGGCCCGCGGAGCCGCCCTCGAAGGCCTGGCCCTGGCCGCCCTGGAAGGCCTCATCCCGCGCGCCCAGGCGATCGACTACCTGGCCGACTTCGGCAGCCGGGAGGCCCGCGCCCTGCTCGAGCATCCGGAGCGCCAGGAGGAACTGCCCCTCCTCGACCAGCTCGCCACCCACCTGGCCGACCTGGGCGCCACCGAGCACCTGGCGGAGATCCACGAGTGGTTCGCCGCCGGGCTCATCGATGACAGCTACCTCGACCCGCAACAGCTCGACGAGGACATCCGCCGCGGCCCGGCCGCCGCCCTCCAGGCCCTGCGCGACAGCGGCCACGGGCTGATCGACGACATCGCGCGGGAAACCGCCATGTGGTCGGCGATCCATCACGTCCCCCCGGTCGTCCTGCCCCCCATTCCCCTCGGCACCCTGCGCGAACCCATCGTGCGTGACGGCGCCAAGGTCGGCCGCAACGACCCCTGCCCCTGCGGCAGCGGCCGCAAGTACAAGAAGTGCCACGGCGCCACCTGATCTCCGACGCCACCTGGCCAGTCCGCTTTCCGCCATCAAGCCGACGCATGACGTCGGCTATGATGGCGCCCTCGCAACACACCGGAAGCCCGCCATGACCGACACCCCCGAATCCGCCCCTGACACCCCCGCCGGCTTCGACCTGGACGACTTCGAGGTGCGCGTCCTCGCGGTACTCATCGAGAAGGCCTTCGTCACCCCGGACAGCTACCCCCTGTCGGTCAATGCCCTGGTCACCGGCTGCAACCAGCTCACCGGCCGCGAACCGGTGATGAGCCTGTCGGAGGCCACCGTACTGGCCACCCTCGACCGCCTCGCCGAGCGTGGCCTGGTCACCCAGCGGCACCAGGCCGGTGCCCGCGTCGTCAAGTGGGAGCACCAGATCCGCCTGCGCCACTCCCTCACTCCGCCCATGCAGGCGGTGCTCGCCATCCTGATGCTGCGCGGCGCCCAGACCGTCGGCGAGATCCGCGCCCGCTGCGAACGCATGCACGCCTTCGCCAGCCCTGCCGAGGTCGAGGAGGTGCTCGAGCGCCTGGGCGACAAGTACCCGCCCATGGTGATCCAGCTGCCCAAGGCGCCCGGCACCAAGGAGGCCCGCTACACCCACCTGATGAGTGGCGAAGCCGCCGCCCACCAACACGCCTTCGAGACATCGGGCGAAGGCGCCGCCCCCCGCGGCAGCCGCGTAGGGGAACTCGAAGAGGAAGTCCGGCGTCTGCGTCAGCAGCTCGAGTGGCTCACCAGCGAGTTCGAAGCCTTCCGCAACCAGTTCAAGTAATCCGGTAGTCCAGCATGTTCGTCCATCCCCAGTTCGATCCGATCGCGATTTCCATCGGGCCCCTCGCCGTGCGCTGGTACGGCCTGATGTACCTGATCGCCTTCATCCTCTTCGTCGTCCTCGGGCGCCTCCACGCCCGGCGGCGGCCCGAGCTGGGCTGGGACGCCCAGCAGATCGACGACCTGCTCTTCTACGGTGTGCTCGGGGTGATCCTGGGCGGGCGGCTGGGCTACGTGCTGTTCTACAAGCCCGCTTACTACCTGGCCAATCCCGCCGAAATCCTGGCTGTGTGGCAGGGCGGCATGGCCTTCCACGGCGGCTTTCTGGGCGTGCTGGTGGCGATGTGGCTGTTCGGCCGCAAGACGCAGCGCCCCTGGCTGGCCGTCACCGACTTCATCGCCCCGCTGGTGCCCCTCGGCCTGGCCGCAGGGCGGCTGGGCAACTTCATCAATGGCGAGCTGGTCGGCCGGACCACCGACGTGCCCTGGGCGATGATCTTCCCACAGGTGGACACGCTGCCCCGCCACCCCTCCCAGCTGTACCAGTTTGCCCTGGAAGGGGTCAGCCTGTTCCTGATCCTGTGGTGGTTCTCGGCCAGACCGCGCCCGCGCGGGCTGATCTCCGCCGCCTTCCTGATCGGCTACGGCCTGTTCCGCTTCATCGCCGAATTCGGCCGCGAACCCGACGACTTCCTGGGCCTGCTGACCTTCGGCATGTCGATGGGCCAATGGCTGTCGCTGCCGATGATCCTCGCCGGCATCGCCATGGCGGCGTGGGCCGTCAAGCGCGGTGAGGGGGACACGAAGGCCAAGGCCGGGGGCTAGGCCAGGGGGAGCTGAGTCAGCCCCCACAGCACGCCCATGCCGGCGATGAAGGGCAGCCAGGGGTTCCTCGACAGCAGGGCGGCCGTCACCGCCGCCGCAGCGGCGGCCAGGCGCGGGCTCAGCAGGGTCAGTTCGCCCCCCGCCACGAAGATGTCCGGCGCCACGATGGCGGCGAGGGCTGCGGCGGGCGCATAGCGCAGGGCTTTCTGCAGGTTCTCCGGCAAGGCCGCGCGCTCGCCCAGCACGATGAAGCTCGCTCGCGGCAGGGTGGTCACCAGCCCAAGCAGGATGAACAGTCCCCAGAGGGTCCAGTCGTAGTTCATGGCAGGTCCTTTCCACGCCAGCGTTCCGCCGCAAAACCCGCGGCAATGCCGCAGATGATCGCCACGATCACCCCCAGCCGCAGGGGCATGCCACGCAGGGCCACGGCCAGCCCGCCGCCCACCAGGGCCGCCACCAGCATCGGGCGCAGCCGGGCCATCGGCACCAGCAGCACGAGCAGGGCGATGGTCGCCATGAACTCCAGGGACCAGCCCCGCGGGATCGAGCCCGCCGCCATCACCCCGCAGAAGGCGAACACCTGCCACAGCAGCCACGACCACAGGGACGGCCCCAGGTAGTAGCCCAGGCGCCACTGCGGGTCTTCGTGGCTCAGCATCTTCTCCAGGCAATGGGCAAAGGCCCCGTCGGTGAGCAGATGCCCCGACAGCCAGCGCGCCCCCGCCGGCACCCCGCGGAAGCCCCGGGCGATGGCCGCGCTGAAGATGATGAAGCGCAGGTTCAGCACGAAGGCGGTCACCACCATCAGCCACACCGGCGCGCCTGCTGCGATCAGCGGCAGGGTGCCGAGCTGGGCGGTGCCCGCAAAGACGATCACGTTCATGCCCATCGCCTGCAGCGGCGTGAAGCCCACCCCGGCCATGGTCAGACCGGTCACCAGGGCCCAGGGGATGAGACCGACGGACAGGGGCAGGTAGCCGAAGAAGCCCTCCCGCAGCCCGTCCCGGAAACTCGGGGACATGCCCACTCCTTTCAGGTTCGAGCCACCGAACTTAGCACGGAAGGATGGACGGCACTGTCCGGGTTAACGTGGAGGTCAACCGGAACCGCCGCGCCGATCTCAGCCGTGCAGGCCCCAGAACACCTGCAACCACAGGCTCAGCAGGACGAAGTTGCTCAGCGCAAAGGCCGCCAGCCGGTGATAGACATTGTTGTAGCTCAGGTGGATCAGGCTGTGCACCACGCGCAGGCCAACGTAGGCCCAGGCCAGCGCCGACTGCAGCGGGGAGGTCTGGCCGGTCACGAAGGCGATCAGGCCGGCCACATAGAACAGCACCGGCAATTCCAGCAGGTTCATGTAGTTGCGGTTGGGCAGGCACACGTCGGGCGGCACGACAGCACTCTCGCCGAAGCGGAAGTCCGCCGGCCGGACCCGCCCGGCCAACCCTGCGCCGATGCGACGGACGGCGATGAGGGCGAGGATCAGGGCCGTCCAGCCCGCCAGGGCAAAGAGGGGCATCAGGCTGGAAACGTCGCGGGAAGGCATGGCAAGCACCACGGAAAGCGCAGGGGGCCCCGAGCTTAACGGCCGGCAAGGCCGATGTCATGTCCGGCGCGGAAGCGACCCTTGGCAGCGTCCGCGAAGTGAGTCACAGTTCCGGTCCGGACCGACTCTCTCCCGCCCCATGTCCCAGCAAGCCAACAACCCGCTCCACGGCATCACCCTCGAACGCATGCTCACCGAACTGGTGGAGCGTCACGGCTGGGAGCGCCTCGGTGAGATCATCAACATCCGCTGCTTCCAGATCGACCCCAGCATCAAGTCCAGCCTGACCTTCCTGCGCCGTACCCCGTGGGCGCGGGCCGAGGTGGAAGCCTTCTACCTGCGCCAGCTGCGCTGACGCCTCCCCAGGCCCCGGCCATGGCCGCCTTTCAGATCCCGGTCTATTTCGACTACCTCGCCACCTTCAGCTGGGCCCTGTCCGGCGCCATCGTGGCCCTGCGCAAGCGCTGCGACATCGTCGGCGTGTTCGTGCTGGCCCTGCTCACCTCGGTGGGCGGCAGCATCCTGCGGGACGGGGTGTTCCTGCAGCGCACGCCGCCGGTGCTCACCGATCCGGTCTACCTGCCCCTGATCACCACCGCGTCCCTGCTGGTGGCCCTGCTCCACCAGCGCCTGGCCGACCTGCCGGTGGTGGACAAGCTGGTCAGCACCATCGACGCCATCGGCACCCCCGCCTTCGCCGTGGTGGGCATGCAGCTGGCCCTGGGCGCCGGCATCCCCCTGCCCGGCGTGGTGCTGGTGGGGGCGGTGAGTGGCGTGGGCGGCGGCGTGCTGCGCGACGTGATCGTCCGCGAAGTCCCCTTCATCCTGCAGCCGGGGCAGTTCTTTGCCCTGGTCGTGCTGTTTGCCAGCCTGGTCTTCCTGACCCTCACCCTGGCCCTGCGGGTGGATACCGCGCTGGCGGCCTGGATCACCATCGGCGTGTTCTTCATCGTGCGCATGCTCACCATGCGCTACAACTGGCAGACCCGCCCACTGCTGCGCGACGGCTGAGGGCCGGGCCGAACTTGCCCCGCCGCGGCCGGTCCGACCGTCCATCCACCCCGCCCACCCCGAAGGGAGACGCCCCATGTCCGGAACGCCCGCCGTCACCGCCGTCCTGCAGGACACCCCCTACCTCGTGCAGCTGTCCGACGACCTCGGCCACACCTGGCCGGCCGACGAGCCCCAGGAGGTGGGCGGCGGCAACACCGGCCCCGCCCCGGACCGCCTGATCCTCGGCGGCCTCGGCGCCTGCACCGCCATCACCATCAAGATGGTGGCCACCCGCCGCAACTGGCCCCTCACCGGCGTCCGCGTCGAGTTGCAGCTCAACCCCGACGGCAAGCCCGAGAGCGGCAACGACATCGTCCGCCGGGTCTTCCTGGAAGGGGCCCTGAGCGAGGAGCAACGCGCCCAGCTGCTCAAGATCGCCAACGCTTGCCCCATGCACAAGCTGCTGACCGGCGAAGTGCGCATCCACACCGACCTGGGCTGAGGGGACGCCATGAGCCCCATCATCGAACGCATCCAGCCCCGCGAGGCCGACCTGGGCGAAGGCCTGTTGGTGCGCCGCGCCCTGCCCACCCGCCAGCGTCGCATGGTCGGCGCCTGGTGTTTTCTCGACCACGCCGGCCCGGCGGACTTCGCCCCCGGTGGCGGCATGCACGTGGGCGCCCACCCGCACACGGCCCTGCAGACCTTCACCTGGCTGATCGAAGGCGAGGTGCTGCATCGGGACAGCCTGGGCAACGAGCAGGTGATCCGCCCGGGGCAGGTCAATCTGATGACCGCCGGCCACGGCATCGTGCATACCGAGGACTCCCTGCCCGACGCCCGGCGCCTGCACGCGGCCCAGCTGTGGATCGCCCTGCCGCCCGAACAGGCCGACTGCCCGCCGGCCTTCGAGCACCACCCGGTGCTGCCGCGCTGGGACCAGGACGACTGCAGCCTGACCCTGCTCGCCGGCCACCACGCCGGGCGGCAGGCACCGGCCACGCTGTACACGCCGCTGGTCGGCATCGACATCCAGAGCCGCACGGGCGGCGCCCTCCGGCTCCCCCTCCAAGCCGACTTCGAATACGGCCTGCTCCCGCTTGAAGGCAGCCTGGAAATCGACGGGGAGCACTTCGCCAGCGACGAATTCGCCTACCTGGAACAGGGCCGGACCGAAATGGCGATCCAGCTCGCGCCGGGCAGCCGGGTCCTGCTGCTCGGCGGCGAGCCCTTCGGAGAACCCGTGCTGATGTGGTGGAACTTCGTGGGCCACAGCAAGGCCGCCATCATCCAGGCCCAACGCGACTGGGAAGCCGGCGATCCACGCTTCGGCCCGGTGCCCGGCAGCACCCGGCGCCTGAACCCGCCGCCGCTGCCCTGGAGCGTCGGCTGACTAAGCCACCCCGCCCGGCCGTGTCGCTGCGAGCCAGGCCTCGTAACCGCCCTTGAGGGGGCGCGCCGACAGGTAGCCGGCCTGCCGCAACAGGCGGGCCGCCTGCACCGCGCCGGCATCTTCGGGACAGGCGCACAGGGTCACCACCGGCGCATCCTTCGGCCAGTCGCCGAGCGCCTCATGCAGGCGGTCGTGCTCGGCCACCCGGGCCCCGGCGATCGGCCCGGTCTCGGCGATCATCGAGGCCCCGCGCAGGTCCAGCACCAGAGGGGGCGCCTCACCGGCCAGGGCCTCCAGCAGCTCCGCCGGGGTCACGTGGGGCACGGTGCACAGCGTACGGAAGCGGTACTTCTGCCACAGCTTCCAGCCCAGCCACAGCCCCGCCAGCCCCAGCGCCACCACCACCGCCCGGCCGGCGTGGGCCTCGAGCATGGCAATCACGGCCTGTACGGTGTCGCGCATCACCCAGCCGATTCCCAGCGCCAGGCCCGCCCACAAAGCGGCCCCCACACCGGCGGCGGCCAGAAAGCCCGGCAGGGCCATGCGCAGCGCGCCGGCAATCGGCGGCGCCACCGTCGAAAAGCCGGGCACGAACTTGGCCACCACCAGCGACGACACCCCCCAGCGCACGAAGCGCGCCTCGGTCTGGCTGACGCAGGAGGCCGGATTGATCGACAGCCGGCACAGGCCAGCCAGCACCCGGTAGCCGAAGCGCCGCCCCATGCCGTACCACAGCCAGTCGGCCAGCACCGAGGCCAGCGTCGCCGCCGCCAGCATCGCCCCCAGCTGGCCCGGCCCGGCCGCCAGGCTGCCCGCCAGCAGCAGGGTCGGCACCGCCGGTACCGGCAGGCCGAGCTGCTGCAGCAGCACATTCAGGAAAACGACCGTGACAGCGTCGCGCTGCAGGGTCTGCTGGAGTTGGGCAATGTCCATGTCGGGGAAGGCATCCGGTCGGGCTCGGGACGTCCTCTGGGCCGCCCCGTCATGCCCGGCATTCTAGGGCCTGCCTGCCCCCCTGTCCGGAGCATGTCCGGCAACCTCGTTGTACATATGCAAATGCGCTGCCGAATGCCAGAATTCGGCCTTACCTTGAAACATGCCTTCGCCATGAACACCTCCGCACCGCCACGGCCGCTTTTCCTGATCCTTCTCGCCACGGCGGTGCTTGCGCTGGGGGTGACACTGTTCCGCGAGCTGGCGGCCGACCCATCGGCCTACCGGATCGCCCTGGCGCTGGAGAAGCGGGGCCTCTACAAGCTCGCCCGCCCGGTCTACCTCCATGCCGCACGGCACGGCGATGGCCGCGCTCAGGTCAATCTCGGCGCCCTCTACCAGGATGGACGAGGCGGCCGCACGGACTATCAAGCCGCTCTCCACTGGTATGGACAGGCGGCACGCCAGGAGCTGCCGCTGGCGAACTACAACCTGGGGGTGATGCACCTGGAAGGCCAGGGTACCCCGGCCAGCCACAAGCGGGCGGCTGAGTTCTTCCTGCGCGCGGCGCTGAAGGGCGATCTCATCTCCGCCTACAACCTCGGCCAGACGCTCCTCGAAGGCCAGGGCGACCAGCCCCGGGATACCGAGGGCGGCCTGCGCTGGCTGCGCTTTGCCGCCGACCGTGGTGATCTGCTGGCGATGTTCGCGCTGGGCCAGCGCTTCGAGGAAGACAAGCACGTACCCGCCGCGCCGGCCGAGGCCATCCGGTGGTATGGCCTGGCGGCCAGCCGCGGCTACCCGGACGCCCAGGTGGCCCTGGTCCGGATGCGGCTCAAGCAGCAGGGCAGCCAGTTCGATCTGAGCGACAGCCTCGGCCTCCTCGACCAGGCCCGCCGCAGCCCCGGTCAGGCGCAGGCGGCCCAGAACGTACTGGCCAGCCTGTGCGCCACCTACCCGGAGGCGGACTGCCGTGCGAACGGCCGCTTCCCGGCCCGGCCCGACACGCCGCTGCGGGTTGCCTGGCGCCCGCCCACGCGGGATGCCTACGCGGGCCCCACCGGCGCCCTCGAACCGGCCGAGCCTTAGCGCGGCAGGCGGGGCCGGCATCAATCAATCTCCACCGCTTGCGGAACAAACCTTCCGCAGCGCGCACCAAGTACATTGCCCCAAATCCCCAGCCCTCATCGGAGTCCTTCATGTCCGCCCTGTTCAAGCCCCTGCAAGCCGGCGCGCTGACGCTGCCCAACCGCATCCTGATGGCCCCGCTCACGCGCTGCCGCGCCGAAGACGAGCATGTGCCCGGCGAGCTGATCGCCACCCACTACGCCCAGCGGGCCAGCGCCGGCCTGATCATTGCCGAGGCCACCATGGCCATCGCCGGCAATTCGGCGTTCTGGCACGAGCCGGGCATCTACTCGGATGCCCAGGTGGCCGGCTGGAAGAAAGTGACCGATGCGGTCCATCAGGCTGGCGGACAGATCGTGCTGCAGCTCTGGCACGGCGGCCGCGCCTGCCACCCGCTGCTCAACGAGGGTGCCCAGCCCGTCGCGCCGAGCGCCATCGCCATCACCGGCGACGAGGTGCACACCCCGGAGGGCAAGAAGCCCTATGTGGTCCCCCGCCCCCTGCGCGACGACGAGTTGCCGGGCATCGTCGCCGGCTTCCGCCACGCGGCCGAGAACGCCCGCCTGGCCGGCTTCGACGGCATCGAGGTGCATGGCGCCAACGGCTACCTGCTGGACGAGTTCCTGCGCGACGGCAGCAACACCCGCAGCGGCCCCTATGGCGGCCCGATCGAGAACCGGGCGCGCCTGCTCCTCGAGGTGCTGGAAGCCTGCTGCGAGGTCTGGAGCAGCGACCGGGTCGGCCTGCGCCTGTCACCGCTCAACAGCTACAACAGCATGCGCGACAGCGACCCGGTGGGCCTCATCACCTGGCTCGCCCAGCGCCTCAATGCCTACCGGCTGGCCTACCTGCACGTGATGCGCGGCGACTTCTTCGGCCAGCAGAAGGGCGACGTGCTGACGCCCGCCCGCGAACACTACAAGGGCGTGCTGATCGGCAACATGGGCTACACCGCGCAGGAGGCCGCCACCGCCATCGAGACCGGTCTGCTCGACGCCGTGGCCTTCGGCGTGCCCTTCCTGGCCAACCCCGACCTGCCGGCGCGCTTCAAGGTCGGCGCCGGTCTCAATGCCCCCAACCCGGCCACCTTCTACTCCCCCGGGGCCGAGGGCTACACCGACTATCCCTTCATGCAGTGAGTCTCGCCCGGCCCGCCCCTTGAAACCCCGCGGGCCACTCCCATATCGGTAACGAGGGCGGCCTCCGGCCTCCCGCCCCTGTCCGACAAGGAGGAGTCCGCATGTTCTATCGATCCCTTTTTCCCCGCGACGTGCTGGCGGAGCTTGAGCGCTTCCAGCGCGGCATGCAGCAATCGGGCGATGTGTCGCCCAGCATCCGGGGAACCGGCCGCGGCGGCTATCCGGCCATGAACGTGGGCAGCACCGCCCAGTCCGTCGAGATCTACGCCTTCGCCCCGGGCCTCGACCCGGCCAGCCTCGACGTCCAGCTGGACAAGGGTGTGCTGACCATCGCCGGCGAGCGCGCCAGCGTGCTGCCGCCCAAGGAGGCGCCGGCCACCGTGCATATCGACGAGCGCTTCCACGGGCGTTTCCGCCGGGTGGTGACCCTGCCCGACGACGTGGATCCGAATGCCGTCAGCGCCCGCTACACCGACGGGGTGCTGCATGTCAGCGTGCAACGCCGGGCCGCCGCCCAGCCCCGCCGCATCAACGTGGTTTGAGGAGAGTCGAACATGTCCAATGAGCACAGCGTCAGCCCGCAAGCCGCCGAAGCCCTCCTGCCGCCCGTCGACGTGGTGGAGGACGCCGCCGGCATCACCCTCTTCGCCGACCTGCCCGGCGTGTCCAGAGAAAGGCTCGGGGTCCACATCGAGGGCGATACCCTGACCATCGAGGGCGGGATCAGCCTGCCGGCGCCGGAAGGCCTGGAGACCACCCACGCCGAAGTCGGCCTGGCCGTCTATCGACGGGTGTTCACCCTCTCCAAGGAGCTGGATCCGGAGCGCGTCGCCGCAGAATTCAACCAGGGCGTGCTGAAGCTGCGGATCCCCAAGGTAGAGCACGCCCAGCCCCGGCGCATCGCCGTCCAGGTGGCCTGACCCGCCGCCACTTCAGCGCACGGTTGCGCGGCGCTCCAGGCCGCGCAGCACGGCGCGGAACAGTATCTCCGGCTCGACCGGCTTGGGCACGAAGTCATCCATGCCGGCGGCAAAGCAGCGGGCCCTGTCTTCGGCGAAAGCATTGGCGGTCATCGCCACAATGGGTGTCCTGGCCAGCCCAGGCAGGGCGCGGATCCGGCGGGTCGCCTCCAGGCCGTCCATGCGCGGCATCTGCATGTCCATCAGGATCAGGCTGTAGTCCGTCTCGCCCACCCGCTCCAGGGCCTCGACGCCATCCCGGGCCATATCGATGAGGAGTCCCGTCTCGGCCAGCATCTCCACGGCGATGTCGCGGTTGATCTCCTCATCCTCCACCAGCAGGATGCGCTGCCCGGCGTGACGCTCGGCCAGGCTGCGCTCGGCCTCCTCGCCGCTGATCCCTTCGGCGTGGGGCTCCGCACACTCACCACGATGCAGCCGGGCGGTGAACCAGAAGGTGCTGCCCCGCCCGAGCTCACTGCTCACCCCGGTCATGCCGCCCATCAGATCGGCCAGCTTGCGGGTGATGGTCAGGCCCAGACCGGTACCGCCATATTCCCGGGTGGTGGAGGTATCGGCCTGCTCGAAGGCCCGGAAGATCTGCCCGAGCTTGTCGGGCGGAATGCCGATGCCCGTGTCCTCCACCTCGAAACGCACCAGCACACTGTCATCAACCGCCTCGACGACGCGGGTGCGCAAGATCACCCGCCCGCCCGAGACGGTGAACTTGATGGCGTTGGTCCCGAAATTCAGCAAGGCCTGCTGGATGCGGGTGGGGTCGCCGCACAGGGATGCCGGCAGCTCCGCCAGATCCACATGCACCGTCAGGCCCTTGGCCGACGCCCGGTCATGCAGCATGCCCACCACGTTATGCACCAGCGCATCCACGTTGAGCGCGGTCTGCTCGAGCGTCAGCTTGCCCGCCTCGATCTTCGACAGATCGAGTACGGCGTTGATGATCTCCAGCAGGTGCTGCCCGGCGGTTTCGATCTTGTTCAGGCGCTCCCCCTGCTCCAGGCTCACCCCCGAGCGACGCAGCAGGTGGGCCGTGCCGGTGATGGCGTTGAGCGGGGTGCGGATCTCATGGCTCATGTTGGCGAGGAAGGACGTCTTGGCCCGGCTGGCCGCCTCGGCCGCCTCCTTGGCGTGGGCCAGTTCCTCGGTGCGCGCGGCGACCTGCGCCTCCAGGTGATGGCGGTGGGCCGCCAGCTCCTGCTCCATCAGGCGCCGGGCGGTGATGTCCTGGCCAACACCCAGCACGCCGAGCACCTCGCCTTCGCTCCCCCGGATGGCCCGGTTGGCCCAACGCACGAACACCCGCCGACCATCGCGGGTGATGTTCTCGTTCTCGTTGATCTCGCCACTGGCCGGATCCGCCAGCACGCCCGCCACCATCGCCACCAGGTCACGCCCGGATCCGGACTCCACCGACGGCACGATGGTGCCGACCAAATTGCGTCCGATGATCTCCTCCGCCTTAAAGCCGAAGAAGGCCTCGGCCTGCTCGTTGAAATAGGTCACCGTGCCATCGGGCGCGACACGCAGGATCAAGGCGTTGGCGTTATCCACCAACTCCCGGTACTCAGCCTCGCGGGCTTTCAGGGCCCGGTTGAGCGAGCGCACCTTGGCCACCACGCCCAAGGCACCCGACAAGGCCACCAGCGAGGCCGTCAAGGCCCCGAACAGCCAGGCCGGCGTCTGCCGTGGCGTGGGGTCGTAAAGAAAGCCTTCCAGGTTGAAGTGCTCGGGCAGCGCGCCCTGGCCCGCATAGACGTCGACCACGTGCCGCCAGCGCCCCGGACTCATGTAGCCGGGATCGACGATATCCGGGCGGGTCAGTTCGCGGATCTGCCCTGCCTCGAACAGCAGGTGCGCTCGGGATTTGCCCTGGGTGTTGTAGTGCTCGAGGATCAGTTCGACCAGCTCCTCGGGGTGATCCAGCGCATACACCATGCCCTGGAGGGTGGCCTGGCGGAAGGCATCCACCATGCCCGGCTTCAGCGCCAGAGTGGCCTCGGTGGTGAACAACATGTTGCCGAACAGATCAACGCCCGCCGAGCGGGGCGTCAGCAACAGGAAGGCGTGCTCCCGGCCACGGGTCAGGAAGGGCTCATTCGAGGCATACACGGACTTGGCCGCAACCTCGCCCCGCTCCAGGGTGGCCAGGGTCCAGTCCGTCTGGTCCACCAGGCGGATGCCGTCCCGCGGGAGGCCGGACGCCCGCAGGAAGGCCTCGACCTCGTCGCGCGTGTGCGGATCGACCGAAACCGGCTTGCCGACCAGGTCGTGCACGCTCTGCACGCCCTGGGCTCGGCTGGCCAGCAGGGCCACCGGCGAGTGCTGCATCAGCATTGCCAGCGCCACCACCGGTGCGCCACGGGCCCGATCCACCACCAGCGCCGAGGTTCCCACCCCGAAGTCGCACCGCCTCTGCACCACTTCGCGCACGACGTCGATGCCCGGCCCACCCTCGACCAGGTTCACATCCAGCCCGGCGTCCCGGTAGAACCCCCGGTGCACCGCGGCATAAAAGGCTGCAAACTCGAACTGATGCTTCCAGTTGAGCTGCACGCTGACCGCCTCGACGGCACGCGCCGCCCGAACCGGCGCCAGCGCCAGCCCCAGGCATCCCAGGCCCCCCAACAAGACTTCCCTTCGGCTCAACAACTCTGTCCCTCCTGCCCCCCCGGCCCCGGGGCGGCAGTTTCCGTCATTCCGGCCGGCAAGCAGGCCTCCAAGACGCGAGCATGCCAGATTCCCCGCCGGCCGGCTCAGCCGCCACAACTGTCCCGATGCCCGGGAAAGGCCACGATGGCATCGATCAAGGCCTGGGTGAAGGCCGGCAGCGAGTCGCCCCGGCGGGTCAGCAGGTAACGCTCGCGCAGGGCCCAGGGTTCGTCAAGGGGGCGCGTCTCGATCTTCATGGTGTGGCTGTGACGCCGCGCTGCCGAGGCCGGCACGATACCGATCCCCACCCCGGCCTCGACCATCCGGCACACCGACTCGAAGTTGCTCACCTGCACCCGGATGTGCAGCTTGTGCCGGGTCTTCTGCATCAGCCCGTCCATGAAGGTGGCCAGCGTGCTCCCCTCATGCAGGCCGATGTAGTCGTAGTCCATGGCCTCGGCGAAGCGCAGGCGCTCCCGCGCCGCCAGAGGATGCCCAGGCGGCAGTGCCAGGATCAGCTGGTCGGTGCTGAAGTGCAGCTTGTCCAGCCCATCCACATCGACCGGGCCGGAGACGATGCCCAGATCGGTGGTGCCATCGAGCACGCCGCGGATGATCTCGCCGGTCAGGCGCTCCTGCAGGTCCACATCCACCTGAGGGTGGGCGGCCAGAAAGGTGGCCAGCACCTCGGGCAGGAACTCGGTGATCGCCGTGGTGTTGGCGAACAGGCGGATGTGTCCCTGCCCCCCCTCGCCGTAGCGCTGCAGGTCGCTCTTCATGTGCTCGACCTGGGCCAGGATGCTGCGCGCATGCTGCAGCAGGGTCTGCCCCGCCGGGGTCAGGGCCACGCCCCGTGGCGCCCGATACAGGAGGCGCACACCGGCCTGGGCCTCCAGCTCCTTGACCCGCGCGCTGACCGCTGGCAGCGACAGATGGCTGCGCTCCGCGGCCCGGGTCAGGCTCTTGCTCTCGGCAATATGGATGAACAGGCGCAGATCGCGCAGATCGATATGCATGGGGGCCGCCGCAGGGAGTGGATCGACATGGTACAAACAACAGGCCACGGCACGCCACGGGCCGACCTCTAGACCCGGAAGCGGTGCACGCTGTCGGCCAGCGTGCGCGACAGCCCGACCAGCCCCGCCGCACGCCGGCTGGACTCGGCGGCTGCGCTGTGGGCCTGCTCGGCACCTCCGGCGATGCTGTCCACCCGCTGGGCGATATCGGTGCTGGCCGCGGTCTGCTCATGCAGCGTGGTGGCGATCGACTCGATGGCCTGGCGGGTCGCATCCGAGGACGCGTCCAGGGCCATCACCCGGTTCCGGACCTCTCCGGTGTGTGTGGCACTTTCAAGCGCCAGGTCGCGGGCCGTATTCATGGAGCCCAGAGCCGTCCGGGTGGCGTCCCGTACCCCACCCACGATGCCGGAGATCTCGCGGGTGGACAGCGTGGTGCGTTCCGCCAGCTTGCGCACCTCGTCGGCCACCACCGCAAAACCCCGCCCCTGCTCGCCCGCCCGCGCGGCCTCGATGGCGGCGTTGAGGGCCAGCAGGTTGGTCTGATCGGCGATCTCGCGGATGGTCACCACGATGCTGTCGATGCTGGCCACCCGCTGGGCCAGATCTTCCATGGTCCCGGCCGCACCGTTCATGCCCTCCGCCACCTGCTGGATGGTGTCCGTCGCGGCGCCCACTACGCCGAGGCTTTCGCTGGCCAGGCTCTTGGCAGCCAGGGCCAGCTGGCCGGCTTCATGGGCGTTGTCCGACATCACGCCGATGCTCACCGTCAATTGCTCGACCGACGCAGAGATGGCGGCCACCGAGGCGCTCTGGTCCTCCGCGGTCCCCGACAGGCGCTCGGCATCCGCCCGTATCGACTCGCTCTCGACCGCCACCGAGTCCGCGTTGGCCAGGGTCTTGCTGATCAGCTCACGCATCTGGGCCTGCATGCTGTCCATCGCGGCCATGATGCTGCTGCTATCCCCGGGACGCAGCGCCAGCTTCTGCGAGAGATCGCCGCGGGCCATGCCGCTCAGGGCTGCGGCCACCTTGGCAGGCTCACCGCCCACCTCGTTGAATACGTGGCGTGCCACCAGCACGCACACCAGGCCCACCACCAGTGCGGCCACCAGGCTCAGCACCACGGCCTGTCGGCTGGAGGTGTCGAGCTGCGCCTCGAGCTGGCTCCGCTCCCGCTCGGCCTCCTCGTCGGTGTGCTTCATGATGTCGAGCAGGGCCTGACGCAGCACCCGCCAGGCCGGGGTTTCCCGGCTCACCAGCAAGGCCTGGGCCTCCGCCAGACGCCCCTCCCCGACCAGGCTCACAACCTGGGCCTGGACGGGCTGCCACTGCTTGATGTGCGCGACGATGCCAGCCGCCACCTCCTTGTCGCCGCGCGCTTCGAGCAGTGTCAGCAGCTTGGCACTGTCCTCGTCAAACCGCGCCCGGCCGGCCGCAAGATTGTCGAAGGCCTTCTTGTTGGAAGGATCCAGCAGGATGTTGCGTACCGCCTGGCCCGTCTGCAGGCCGTTGGCGTAGGTGAGGCTGGCTGCACGGCTGAGCGCCACGGTCTGCTCCACGAAGGTCACCAGGGCCTGCTTGCTCTGCGCGGAAAACCAGATGGAAGAGATGGCGACGACCGCCACGCCCAGTGCGCTGACCAGGCCGAGCAACCACAGCTGCCCCTTCAAGGAAAGTTTGGCAAGCATGATGACCTCGTTATTGGAATGGTTATCGAATAACGGCCATTTTAGAATTTTCTGATATGGCAATGCACCAGGCTCCACCCTTCTTTTGCTCTCCCTTTCTGGCAGACATCCCGTTGATCCCGGTGGGCGGGACGCACCGAGAAAAAATTAACGCACAAAACAACAAAAACAACTATCGACAATATTTGGTGATAGTATTTTTATCGTCTTTGTTGTTTTTGATGATTTAGATGAATTTCATGTCTCCCCTCGGCCTGATCCTGGCCCTCGCCGCCATCGCCCTGGGCTTCTTCCTGGAAGGTGGCAAGCTGGCGCTGCTGTTCCAGCCCGAGGGGCTGCTGATCGTGCTCGGTGGCACGCTGGCCGCGGTGATGGTCCAGAACTCGTGGAGCAGCTTCGTCGATGGCCTGCGCCTGCTCGGCTGGGTCTTCAACAGCCCCAAGCCGATCAACGAGAACAACCTGGCCACCCTGATCGCCTGGGGCCGCAAGGCCATGCTCGAAGGCCTGCCGGCGCTGGAGTCGGTGGAGACCCACAATATCGGGCAGTTTGCACAGCGCGGCCTGCAACTGCTGGCCAGCGGCCACCCGACCCCGATCATCGAGGACGCCCTGCGGCGGGAGCTGGATGCCTATGAGCGCAAGCAGATCGCCGCCGCCCGCATCTGGCATCAGGCTGGCGGCTACGCCCCCACCTTCGGGATCGTCGGCGCCGTGCTCGGCCTGATCCAGGTGACCAGCCACATCGCCGAGCCGATGGCGCTCGGCGAAGGCATCGCGGTGGCCTTTGTCTCCACCCTGTATGGGGTGGGCTTCGCCAACATCGCCTTCCTGCCCCTGTACGGAAAGATCAAGGCCCTGATCGAGAACGAGCGACGCTACCGGACCCTGTACCTGGACGGCATCCTGGCGATCTCCCGTAAGGAGTCCCCGCGCACCATCGAAACCCGCCTGCAGGGCGAGATCCGCCAGACGGCCCACTGATCCCCCCGAGACCCCGCCATGGCCCGCATCGACACCGCCCTGCCCGGACACCCGCCCCCCACCGCCGCGGACGAGCGGCCCGCGAGCGCGCTGCGCATCGCACCATCGGGGTTTCGCGCCGCGCACGACGATGACACCCAGGATGAAGACAGCACGGAGCGCTGGCTGCTCTCCTATGCCGACTTCATCACCCTGCTGATGGTGCTGTTCATGATGCTGTACGCCCTGCAGCTGGTGAAGACCAAGGACCTCAACGCCCCGCCCGCCAGCACGGCCACACAGCCGGCACTGACAAGCCTGATGGCTGAACTGGCGCCCCTGGCGGAACGCGGTGACATCGGTCTGAACGCCACCGCCCATGGCCTCGAGATCGAGATCAGCGCCGGCATCCTGTTCAACTCCGGCGACACCCGACTGCTCCCACGCTCCAAGCCGATCCTCGACCTGATCGCGACCGCCCTCGGCAACAAGCCACAGCGCATCCTGGTCGAGGGCCACGCAGACAGCCAGCCCATCGCCAGCCCCAGGTACGACTCGAACTGGGAGCTCAGCTCGGCCCGCGCCGGGGCGGTCGTCCGCCATTTCATCGGTCAGGGCATCGCCGCCTACCGGCTGTCGGCAGTCGGTCGCGCCGATACCGTCCCGGCGGCCCTCGGCGACAGCCCGGAAGCCCGGGCCCGCAACCGCCGGGTCACCATCCTGGTTCAATCCTGAAACAACCCGCCTGCCCTAGGAGATCACAACATGGTCCAGACACTCGAAACCCGTAAGGTTCTCAGCGGCGAAGTCCTGTACTCGGAGGGCACCTACGGCAAGCAGGAGATGTACATCATCAAGGAAGGCAAGGTCGAGCTCTCGATCAGCCGCGGCGGACGCAAGATCGTCCTGGCCACCCTGACCCGCAACCAGTCCTTCGGCGAGATGGAGCTGCTCTCCTGCGACCCCCGCTACGCCACCGCCACCGCCCTCAGCTACTGCGAACTCCAGGTCGTCAACGTCCGCCTGCTCAAACGCCAGGCCGAAGAAACCCCGGCGCTGATCCGCAACCTGCTGCGGACGCTGATCGCCACGCTGAAGAACAACAACGAGATCGTTGCCCGCCAGGCCCACACCCAGCCGGTCATCCCGGTCTACGCCCAGCTGCTGGAACTGATGGCCGCCGGCGAACGCCACGTCCGCGGCCCACGGAACGACCGCCGCGCCGAGATCACCCTGCCGGTTGCCCGCGTCCTGGAGAAGATCCGCCAGATCTGCGGCCACTCGGGCGACCAGGCGCTCGCCACCCTGAAACAGATGGCCCGCCTCAACCTGCTGTGCATCGAGTCCGGCGGCGGCACCCGCCAGAGCCGCTGGGCCGGCGGCAAGATGATCGTGGTCGAATCCGACAAGCACAGCTACCAGGATCTGCGCTTCAACTACGAAGACATCGTCGCCCGCGCCCGCCAGGTGCCCGAGGAAGTCAGCCATGAAGTCATGGCCCACGTACAGAGCGAGCAGGACCACATCGACCTGGACGAATTCGCCGAACTGGTGGCGGTCAATCGCGATGTACTGCTGCGCAAGCTGGCCCAGGACGAAATCGCCGACGAGATCTTCGTGCTGCGCAAATCCGTCGCGCTGCGCTTCGTCACCGAGAAAGGCAAAGAGTACTTCTCCCGGCGCCGACGCCTCGCCGCCAACCAGATCCAGTCGATGGCCGACCTGGAGTGCATCAGCCAGAGCCTGCTCGGCGACGCCCTGCACGGACTCGAACTGCACGAAGTCGCCAAGCTCGTCCCCGTGATCAACGACAAGGCCATCCTGGACCGGCTCTTCTCAGCCATGGGCAAGGCCCGCCGCGAAGAAGTCGAAGACCTGCTCACCGAACTCCGCCCCGACCCGGTCGAAGGCTACGAGATCGAAGACAAACTGATCCAGATCATCCACCACCTGGCGGCCCGCCAGGTATCGATGGCGTGATGGGCATGCGGCCGAAGGGCAAGATGGCGGGCGGTACGTTCGAGGGTGAGCCCCTGTTCCATGCCAGCCTGGCACTGGACGCCTAACGGAGCCTGCTCAGGACATCCGGCTTCGAGGTGCTCGATTTCGTCGTGCCCGAAGCCCCGCTCTGTGGGTTTCACACGATCTGGCTGGCTAGGCGCCAGCCCTGACCGCCTCAGCCAGGCTGCTTCAGCCAGCTCAACCGTTGCACGATCTTGTCCCGCCAGGCGGGGGCCAGGCCGGGCAGGTCGGCCAGGCGTTCGAGGTCGGCGATGGCTGGGCGGTGGGCCTGCCACAGGCGCTGGGCGTCCCGCAGGGTGAGGCTGTCGGGCGCGGGGTGGAGCAGGTCCAGGGTCTCCCCCGGCGATACATAGCCGGTCCGCACCACGCGCCAGTACCAGCCGGTGAGCCGGTGTTCGGCGATGAAGCCGGCCATGCCGTCGACGCCGAAACGCTCATCGATCTTCCAGCACGGGTTGCGCGGTTGGCAGACCTGCAGCAGGGCGCTGCCGAGTTGCCACAGGTCGCCGATGCGTACGTCCCCTTCATCCAGATCGGGGGTGGACAGGTTCTCACCGAGGGCGCCGGGAACCAGTTGCGGCGCGGCCTCCGGGAAGCGCTCGGCGAGCCGTGCGTAGTGGCGCGCCGGGTAGAGGTGAACCGCCTTGTCGGGGCCGCCGTGGACGCGCCGATCGGCCTGCTGGTCGCCGGAGAAGCCTTCGGTGCCGAGGGCGACCGGTGCGGTCACGGGTGTCTTGTACATGCCGGTGGGGCGCCCGCTGTCAGGCAAAGGGCGGATGCTGCCGGTGAACAGTGTGATGCGGGCCATGATCCCTGCTCCCTTGTGGCTATTCGCCCTTGAACTCGGGCTTGCGCTTTTCCTTGAACGCGCGGATGCCTTCGGCGTAGTCCTGGCTGTTGTACACCACCCGCCGCAGGCCCTGGATGCGCTCGAAGTCCTCCGGCGACATGGTGTGGGCGCCGGCCAGGATGCGCAGCTGCTCCTTCATCACCGAAATGGACAAAGGCGCGTTGCTGGCGATGCGGCGGGCCATGGCATAGGTGACCTCTTCCAGTTCGGCGGCATCCACCACCTGGTTGAGCACGCCCAGGCTGCACAGGCGCTCGGCCGTGACGGGCGCGGCAGTGAACAGCATCTCCTTGGCCAGACGCAGGTTGGCGGCGTTCAGGAAGGTGAGCAGGCCGCCCACGTTGTAGGGCACGTTGAGCTTGGCCGGCGTGGCGGCGAAGGTGGCGTCCCGGGCGGCCACGATCAGGTCGCAGGCAAACACGGTCTCGCAGGCGCCGCCCCACACGCTGCCCTCGATCATGGCGATGACCGGCGCCGGGAAGGTCTCGATCTCGCGCACCAGCTTGCGCAGGGGGTCGCGCCAGGCCAGGGGGTCGAGGCCGGCGGCGGGCAGCTCCTCGATGTCATGACCGGACGACCAGACCTTGCAGCCCGGCCGGGCCCGCAACACCACGCAGCGCACCCCGGCCGTGCGGAAGGCGTCGAGGGCGGCGGCAAAGGACTGGACCATCTCCTCGCACAGGGCGTTGCGGCGCTGTTCGCGGTCGAGGGTCAGAGTAGCGATATGGTCGGCGACGTGGATCTGCAGCATGGGCGGGAAGCGGGGTAAGACTGGAAGCGCATTGTAGAGCCAGAGGCATGTAGGGGCGGCTTCAGCCGCCCAGCGGGACCTTGATCCACCTCCGTGGGCGGCTGAAGCCGCCCCTACACGCCTACATGCCTGGAATCAGCCTCGCTTGCCGACCAGCAGCACGCCGGCCACCACCAGGCTGCCGCCGAGGATCTGGTACAGGCCGATGGACTCGTCGAGGATCAGCCAGCCGAGGAAGAGGGTCACCACCGGGCCGAGGGTGCCGATCAGGGACACCGGCCCGGCGCCCATGCGGCGGATCGCCTCAGACACCATCCACACCGGCAGCACGGTGGAAAACAGGGCCATGGCGCCGGCCAGCAGCAGCACCGGGGCGGGCTGGACGAGCAGGCCGAGGGGCCGGGTGAGGGCGAAGTGCACCAGGCACAGCAGGCAGGCGGCGGTGCTGGCCCAGGCGGTGACCCGGGCCGCGCCCAGGCGGCCGACAGCCTGGCCATTGCCCATCAGGTACAGGGCGTAGGACACGGCGCTGCCGAACACCAGCACACCGCCCAGCACCACATCGTGCATCTCGCCGGCCACGTGCAGGTCGTGGGCCACCGCCAGGGCGATGCCGGCGTAGCACAGGGCGATGGAGCCGAAGGCGCGGCGGGTGATCTTCTTGCCCAGGAAGAGGGCCGACAGCACCACCACGAGGGTCGGATAGGCGAACAGGATCAACCGCTCCAGCGCCGCCGAGATGTACTGCAGGCCCAGGAAGTCCAGGTAGCTCGCCAGGTAATAGCCGGTGGTGCCGAGGCCCAGCATCATCAGGATGTCGCGCCGGCTCAGAGGGTCGGGCTTGCGGGTGCGCTGATCGTGCCAGCCGAGGGCCAGGAAGAAGGGCAGCGAGAAGCCCATGCGCAAGGCCAGCAGGGTCACGGCGTCCACCCCGTAGGGGTAGGCGAGCTTGATGAGGATGGCCTTGAAGGAAAAGCCCACTGCGCCAAGCACGGCGAAGAGGAGCCCCAGGCGGTGGCCGGCAGGATTCATGGAGGCAGATGGTGCAGCGCAGGAAACAGGCCTCCATTAAGCCACCGGCAGGCGGCGCGCGGTATTCGTAAGTTCCGAGGAGGGGCTGCAGGAATGCTGAAGGGTCGGGGGCGGGGTGGGGATGGTGTGAGGGACGATGTAGGGGCGGCTTCAGCCGCCCATCGGAACCTTGATCCACCTCCGCGGGCGGCTGAAGCCGCCCCTACACCTTCCCTGCACGTTCCCTACGCCGCTCAGTGCGTCAGGAAGTCCAGCACCATGCGGTTGAACTTGTCGGCGTGCTCCCACTGGGCCCAGTGGCCGCAGCGGTTGAAGATGTGCAGCTCGGCGTTGGGCATGCCCCAGATCAGGCGCAGGCCCACGTCCATCGGCACGAAGCGGTCGTCGCGGCCCCAGATGACCAGGGTCTTGGCGGTGACCTCGCCCAGGCGCGGCCCGAAGTCGGGGAACTGCTTGGGGTTGGCGGCCAGGCTCTTGACGAAGTTCTCCAGGTGGTCGCGGCGGGCCAGCATGTTGTCCAGGCGGGCCTGGAAGAGATCTTCGGTGAGGCTGCTGCTGTCGAACACGAAGACGGCCATCATCTTCTTGAGGTTCTCGATAGTGGGCTCGCGGTACAGGCCCTGCAGCAGCTTGATGCCTTCGGTGGGCATCGGCACGAACTGGCTGGGGCCGCCGGTACCGCCGCCCATCAGGATCAGCTTGCCGACCCGGGTCGGGTTGCTCAGGGCGAAAGCCACGGCGCTGTGCCCGCCCATGGAGTTGCCGATGATGTGCACCTTGTCGAGCCCCAGGCTGTCCAGCAGCCCCTTGAGACAGCGGGCGTTGAGGTCGGAGCGGGAGCCGGTGCACACGATCGGGTCGCTCTTGCCCCAGCCCAGGCAGTCCATCAGGACCACCCGGTAGCCGGCATTGACGAGCGGCTCGATGTTGCGGTTGAAGTTGGCCCAACCGGTCGCACCGGGGCCGGAGCCGTGGAGCATGACCACGGTCTCGGCGCCTTCGCCGATGTCGTTGTAATGGATCTGGGCGTCGAGATCACCTTCCTGGATGCGGGTAAAGCGGCTGGTCGCGGCTTCGGTGATGAGGGGCGTGCTCATGGGGAGTCCTTTCGTTCTTGTGGGTGGAGCGAAGCGCGGCTTCAGTCCTGGTAGGGGCCCTGGCCCAGGCCGATGGGGGCCGGCGCGGCGGCCACCAGCTTCGAGAAAATGGCGGCGAACTCGTCGCCGGGGGCGGTGCCGAGGTTGTTGCCGTCGGCGGTCAGTTCGGCGTCGATCTCGGCCCAGTCCTCGGCAGTGAAGTGCTTGCGCAGCAGGGGCAGGATCTCCCGCTCCTCGAGGATCATGTGGTTGCGGTAGAACTCGGCATAGGTGTCGAAGGCCGCTGCCAGCGCCGACACGTCGGCGGGGTTCTGCTCGTAGGCGGCGAGGGCGCTCTCCAGCAGCTGGATCCGCTCTGCGGTGCCGGCATGCTGGCGGAACAGCTTGTCGAGCAGCTCCTTGCCTTCATCGGTGCGGGCCTGCAGGCGCCCGAAGAGCAGGCGGTCTTCCTTGGGGTGGTGACGCTGCTCGGGGTAGGCATCCAGGTAGCTCACCATGGCCCGCAGCAGCTTCAGGTCAGGTTGCAGGCGGCCTGCGCCGATTTCCTTGAGCATGAAACGGACCGCGTGCAGGATCGCGGCCAGGGATTGATGTTCGTCCGCCAGGACTTGCAGTGCGCGCATGGGGGTTCTCCGGTTGGGGCTCAGCTGGCCAGCATTTCCTGGTGCTTGCTGGCCAGGCCCAGGTAGCTTTCGATGACGCGGGGGTCGTTGCGCAGCTCGCTGGCCTCGCCCTGCATCTTGACCGCGCCGTTCTCCAGCACGTAGGCGTAGTCGGCCACCTGCAGGGCAGCGCGGGCGTTCTGCTCGACCAGCAGGATGGACACGCCGCGGCGGCGCAGCTCGGCGATGATGCGGAAGATCTCCCGCACGATCAGCGGCGCCAGGCCCAGGCTGGGTTCGTCCAGCATCAGCAGCTTGGGCTTGGCCATCAGGGCCCGCCCCACCGCCAGCATCTGCCGCTCGCCGCCCGACAGGGTGCCGGCGGCCTGGGCGCGACGCTCCTTGAGGCGCGGGAAGAGGGTGAACACCTCCTCCATCGTTTCCAGGTGGTCCTTGTGGCCGCTGCGGTGGCGCTGGAAGGCGCCGAGCAGCAGGTTGTCCTCGATGCTCATGGTGCCGAACAGCTCACGCTTCTCGGGCACCAGGTTCATGCCGCGCACCACCATGCGCTCCACTTCCGGGATCTGCTCGATGCTGCCGTCGAAGGCCACCTGGCCGGCCGACGGGAGCAGGCCCATGATGGCCGACAGGGTGGTGGTCTTGCCGGCCCCGTTGGGGCCGATCACGGTGACGATCTGGCCTTCGCCCACGGCGATGCTGACCTTGCTGACCGCCTCGACCTTGCCGTAGGCCACCGACAGGTCCTTCACTTCCAGTACGTTGCCGGCCATCTCAGACCCCTCCCAGATAGGCTTCGAGCACCGCCGGGTCCTTCTGGACGTCTTCCGGCAGACCCTCGGCGATCTTCTCGCCGAATTCCATCACCACCACCCGGTCCACCAGGCTCATCACGAAGTCCATGTCGTGCTCGACGATGAGCACCGCCATGCCCTCGGCGCGCAGGCGCTTGAGCAGTTCGGACAGAGCCTGCTTCTCCTTCAGGCGCAGGCCGGCAGCCGGCTCGTCGAGCAGCAGCAGGCAGGGGTCGGAGCACAGGGCGCGGGCGATCTCGAGGATGCGCTGCTGGCCCAGTGCCAGGCTGCCCGCCTCGGTGTGCATGAACTCACCCAGACCAACGCGCTCCACCTGGATCGCCGCTTCGCGCAGCAGACGGGCCTCCTCGGCCCGGTCCAGGCGCCAGGCGGCCGGCAGCACGCTGCGGCTGCCGCGCAGGTGGGCGCCGATGGCCACGTTCTCGAGCACGCTCATCTTCGGCAGCAGGCGCACGTGCTGGAAGGTGCGGCTCATGCCCAGCGCGGCGATCTCCCGCGAGCTGTGGCCGGCCACCGACTTGCCGCGGAACAGCACCTCTCCGGAGGTGGGCGTGTCCACACCGGAGAGCTGGTTGAACATGGTGCTCTTGCCGGCGCCGTTGGGGCCGATCAGGGCCAGGATCTCGCCGGCCTTCACATGCAGGCTCATGGCGTTGTTGGCCACCAGACCGCCGAACTTGCGGGTCACCTCACGGGCCTCGAGGATCACCTCGCCGTGGGGCGGCTGGGGCTTCTTCGGCAGGGGCTCGGCGGAGGCGTCGATCTGCTTGAGCTCGGTCCGCACCGGCACCAGGCGGGCCAGCTGCGGCCACAGGCCCTCGCGGGCCCGATGCAGCACGATCATCATCATCAGGCCGAAGACGATCACCTCGTAGTTGCCGGCCGAGCCGAACAGCTTGGGCAGGATGTCCTGCAGCCACTGCTTGAGCACGGTGATCACCCCGGCGCCGACCAGCGCGCCCCACACCTGCCCCGCGCCACCGACCACCGCCATGAACAGGTACTCGATGCCGATGTGCAGGCCGAAGGGCGTCGGATTGACGAAGCGCTGCAGGTGGGCGTACAGCCAGCCCGCCGCACAGGCCTGCAGGGCCGCCAGCAGGAAGATCACCATGCGCGCCCGGGAGGTATCCACGCCCATCGCCTCGGCCATCACGATGCCGCCCTTGAGGGCGCGGATCGCCCGGCCTTCGCGGGAGTCCAGCAGGTTGCGGGTGGTGAACAAGGCCACCAGCACGAACAGCCAGACCAGGTAGTAATAGTCGCGGTTGCTCACCAGCTCATGCCCGAACAGGCTTATCGGCGGCAGGTTGGACAGGCCGGAGTGGCCGCCCAGGAACTCCATGTTGCCGAACAGGAAGTACAGGCTGATGCCCCAGGCCATGGTGCCCAGGGGCAGGTAGTGGCCGGACAACTTGAGGGTCACCGAGCCCAGCACCAGGGCCACCGTGGCGGTGAGCAGCAGGCCGAGCACCAGGGCCGCCCACGGGCTGGCCCCGGTGAAGCCCAGCCAGGCCGGCAGCTCCGGCGTGGTGGTGAGCCAGGCCGTGGTGTAGGCACCGAGGCCGACAAAGGCCGCCTGGCCGAAGCTGGTCAGGCCGCCCACCCCGGTGAGCAGCACCAGGCCCAGGGCCACCAGGGACGACAGGCCCACGTAGTTGAGCAGGGTCACGTAGAAGTCGGGCAGCACCAGGGGCGCCAGCACCAACAGGACCAGGAAGACCGCCAGCACGTGGCGCGAAGCCAGGAAACTGCCGCTGCGGCCGCTTTCGAGGGTACGGGTGTTCATTCTTCCTCCTCCACATGGTGGGAATTGAGGGAACGCAGCATCAGGACCGGGATGATCAGGGTGAACACCAGCACGTCCTTGAAGGCACTCGCCCAGAAGGACGAGAAGGACTCCAGCAGGCCCACCAGCACCGCGCCGCCAGCGGCCAGCGGATAGCTGGCGAGGCCGCCGATGATGGCCGCGACGAAGCCCTTGAGGCCGATCAGGAAACCGCTGTCGTAGTACACCGTGGTCAGGGGCGCCACCAGCAGGCCGGACAGGGCACCGATCAAGGCTGCGAAGAAGAAGGTCTGCCGGCCGGCCAGGGCCGGGGAGATGCCCATCAGGCGGGCGCCGTTGCGGTTGATCGCGGTGGCCATCAGGGCCTTGCCGCCGAGGGTGCGGCCGAAGTACAGGTACAGGCCGATGATCAGCGCCACCGACGCCAGCAGCACCACCAGGGTGTGGCCACTGACGGTCAGCGTGCCGACAGCCAGCTGCGCTTCACTGAACGGCAGGGTGCGCGAGCCTTCCGGCCCGAAGATCAGCAGGCCGACACCGACCATCAGCAGGTGGAGGGCCACCGAGACGATCAGCAGCACCAGCACCGGGGCCTCGGCCACGGGCTGGAAGGCCACCCGGTAGATCATCGGCCCCAGCGGCACGACGATGGCCAGCACCACCAGCACGCGCACCAATTGGGGCAGCTCGGGCAAGGGCAAGACGTACAGGATGGCCGCCACGGCGACCGGATAGACCAGGTTCCACAGGGCCGACTGGCCCAGCCGGCGGCGCGACGCGGCGCCCCCCAGCAGATCGGTGGCAAAGGTGATGACGCCCGCCCCCAGCAGCAGCCAGACGGTGCCCGGGTAGTGGCCCGCCTCGAGGGCGGCCATGGTCAGGGCACCCCAGGCGAGGAACTCACCCTGGGGAATGAAGATGATGCGGGTGACCGCAAAGACGAGCACCAACGCCAGCGCCAGTACGGCGTAAATGGCTCCGTTGGTGACGCCGTCCTGCGCGAGCAGGGCGAAGATATCGGCATCCATGATGGACTCCTGGGGCAGCCCGGACGCCCCTCGAAAGAGGCCCGGCCACCGGAAAGATCAGCTGAAGAAAAGGGTGGGAAGGCTCAGGCCTGGATCAGGCCCCGCTCCCGTGCCATGGTGATGGCCGTATCCTCGATCATGTCCTCCTGGCCGCCCACCATGCCGCGGCGGCCGAGCTCGACCAGGATGTCGCGGGCCGGGATGC
>CALBTT010000073.1 GCA_937967645.1 uncultured Zoogloea sp. | reverse complement strand
TGAAAACCGGCAAGGGGAAACCCTTCGTGAGTTCGAATCTCACCGCCTCCGCCAGCAGAGATCTTTCTTGTATGGACGCGTCGCCTCCCTGGGGGAACCGAATCCCCGGTCGGCGTGTCCTGATCACAGAGGCCACGTCCTCCCCCTGCCCAGGGGTGTCATGTCCGGGACGGCCCGGCTCTTTTCAGAGGAGTCGATGATGGCCTGGATCATGTTGTTGTGCGCAGGACTGCTGGAAATCGTGTGGGTGTTCACCATGAAGCAGTCCGAGGGCTTCACCCGGCTGATGCCGAGCGTGATCACCCTGGTCACCGCCGCGGCCAGTTTCGGCCTGCTTTCCCTTGCCATGAAGACGCTCCCCCTGGGGACGGCCTACGCCATCTGGACCGGTATCGGTGCGCTGGGGGCTTTTATCGTCGGCGTCGTCGTGCTCGGCGAACCGATGGGTGTCGGGCGGATCCTGGCGGCCGTGCTCATCGTTGCCGGCCTGGTGCTGATGAAGCTGTCCAGCCCCCAGTAGGCGGGGGCTGGGGTGATGCGCGGCGTCAGTTGAAGTTGTAGCGCAGCATGGTGCCCAGGCGGCTGACCGTGCCTTTTTCCCCGTTGAACGTCTCCCGCTTGCCGTAGCTGTAGTCCACGCCTAGGTCCACGTTGCGGGCCGGGTTCCAGAAGGTGTTGATCCAGAACTGGCGCAGTTTCTCGTTGGGGTAGAAGTCGGCCCCGGCGGGGCTGTTGGCGCGTTGCGCGGCGTTGGCCACGTCATCCCGCTCGAAATGCGTCTCGGCCATGGCGAGGGTGGAGCGCAGGCTGTCGGACCAGCGGTGTGTGTAGCCGGCATGGGCACCCCAGCCGCGCCACAGGCGGATGCCATCCGGCGTATTGACCGCACCCTGCACCAGGCCGTTGTACATGTAGCGTCCGATGCCCTCGCCGCCGGCGGCCATCAGCACGATGCTGTCCTGGCGGCCCAGGTTGATGCGGCTGCTGGCTGCCACGCCATAGCCCTGCTTGCTGTGCTGGTCGTTCTTGTAGCCGAGGGTCACTGCGCGAACGGAATAGTGGCCCCAGTCGGTGTCCTGGGTGAAGGCGGCCACGAAGTCGAAGCCCTTGTCGTAATCGGCCACCGGTGACTTGGCCAGGGTGGAGCCGATCGAGTTTTCGACGGCCAGATCTACGCGTCCTCGCGGGCCCGCGGGCAGGCTGTAGCGGGCCATGGCCTGGCGGATCGTCGGGGTGATGCCGGTGCCGTTCCACTCGATGAGGTCCGGCTGGGCGCGCAGGTCGACGAAAGTGCTCCAGGTTTGGCCGACCAGCAGGCCGCCGACCTTGGCCCAGGCTTCGCGCAGGCGTACGGTGGTCTGGGTCTCGCCGCCCAGGGTGTTGAGACCGTCGAAATCGCCTTCCAGCTTGGTGGTGACCGCGCCATATTCGGCGGTCGGGGTGCTGGTCAGGAAGCCGAAGCGCGAGCCGCGGGCGGTTGCGAAGGTCTGGCCGGTGCGCCGGCCTGCGGCGCTGTTGTCGAAGGGCTGCAGGAACAGGCTGTTGGCCCAGCCGTAGCTGTTGACCGCCGCAATGCGGCCCTTGAAATCATAGGTGGCGTCCGTGCGCACGTTGCCGTACAGCTTGATCGAGGTCTCGGAGCCCGGCAGACGGAAGGAGCCCGGCAGGTCACCGGCCTCGATGTACTGTTTGCCGGAGACGGGAGGGGCTGCGGTGGCGGCGGCCTGGTCCTTCTTCTCGAGGGCTTCCAGACGTTCCTGGAGTTGCTTGAGCATGCTGCGCAGTTCTGCGGCCTCGTCGGTGGCGGCGGCGGAGGCAGGGGTGGCGCCAACCAGCAGCAGGCCGGCGAGCAGGGTGGTGAGCGGGGTACGGCGGGCGGTGAGGTTCATCGTTGTTCTCCGTGGCGGTGGCTCAGGCGATCAAGGCGGGCGGGCGCTTCTGGACCCAGCGGGTGGCCTGTTCGTAGGCATGGGCGAGTTGCAGGACGGCCAGGTCGGCCTGGGCCGGGCCCATCACCTGCAGCCCCATCGGGAGGCCGGCGGCATTGAAGCCGGCGGGCACGTTGATCACCGGCAGGCCGGAGAGCGTCCCGCCAACCACCACCTCCATCCAGCGGTGATAGGTGTCCATGGGGCGGCCGGCGATCTCGGTAGGCCAGTGGACGGCGCCGTCGAAGGGAAACACCTGGGCGGTGGGCAGGACCAGGTAGTCGTAGCGCTGGAAGAGCTTGCGCAGGGCCTCGTACCACTTGCTGCGCTGGACCGAGGCCTGGTAGACGTCGGCGCCGCTGATACGCAGGCCGTTCTCGATCTCCCAGATGGCCTCTGGCTTCATCAGCGCCCGCTTGGCCGGATCGGCATACAGTCCCGAGGCGATGCCGGCGATCAGGAAGTGGCGCAGGGTCAGCCAGGTCTGCCAGAGCTGCTCCATGGCGAAGTCGGGGCGGGCTTCCTCGACCTGGCAGCCGATGAGCTCGAAGCTCTTCAGGGCTTCGCGGCACAGGTCCATGACTCCGGCCTCCATCGGCAGGTAGCCGTTGAAATCGCCCAGCCAGCCGATGCGGGTCCCCTTGAAGTCGCGTTTGAGCCGGGTGGGGAAGTCACGTGGGTCCTGGTTGATGGTCAGGGGCATGCGCGCATCGAAGCCGGCCTGCACGGACAGCAGCAGGGCCAGGTCGGTGACGCTGCGGGCCATCGGGCCTTCGTAGCCGAGCTGCTGGTAGAAGACTTCGCTGGACGGCCCGAAGGGGACCCGCCCCTGGGAAGGCCGGAAGCCGAAGACGTTGTTGTAGGCCCCCGGATTGCGCAGCGAGCCCATCATGTCGCTGCCGTCGGCCACCGGCAGCATGCGGGTGGCCAGGGCCACCGCTGCGCCGCCGCTGCTGCCGCCGGCGCAACGGCTGGGGTCGTAGGCATTGCCGGTGGTGCCGAAGACGGTGTTGTAGGTGTGGGAGCCGAGGCCGAACTCGGGCGTGTTGGTCTTGCCGATCAGGATCGCGCCAGCCTTGCGGACCCGCTCGACGATGATGGCGTCCTGCTTGGGCACGTAGTTGCGGAAAATCGGCGAGCCGCTGGTGGTGACGATGCCGGCAGTGGCCGCCAGATCCTTGGGGGCCTGGGGCAGGCCGTGCATCCAGCCCAGGTACTGGCCGGCACGCAGCTGGCGGTCACGCTCGTCGGCCTGCTTGAGCAGCCCGTCCCGGTCCTGCAGGGAGACAATCGCATTGACCTTGGGGTTGATCCTGTCGATGTGGTCCAGGAAGGCCACCATGACTTCGCGGCAGGAGACCTGGCGCCTGCGGATCCAGCCGGACAGGTCGATGGCGTCCGCCATCACGATGTCGTTGGGGGTGGCCCTCGGGCGGGCGGCTGCCGCCGCGGCCTGGGCCAGTCCCGGGGTCAGGGCGGCGGCTGACAGCAGGCTGCCTGCCTTCAGAAAACGCCGGCGACTTTGGGTGGCCGCTTCTGGCGAGCTTGATCGGGTGTCCATGTTTCCTCCTCGTGTGATTGCCTGGTGTGGCGGAGGAATTTTCTGTTTGGCAGAATGAGTTACACAATCGTAAATATTTCATCGAATTGATGCAGTCCTTGCATCAAGTTGGGAGGCTGAAGGTGGATATCCGCAAGTTGAAGCACTTCGTGGCCCTGTGTGACCACGGCACCTTCCACCGGGCAGCGGAGGCTGTGCATCTCAGCCAGTCGGCCCTGAGCCGCAGCATCCAGAGTCTGGAGCAGGAGATGGATGTGACCCTGGTGGATCGCAGCGGGCATCGCAGCCTGCTCACGCCTTTCGGCAAGGCCCTGCTGGCTCGCGCCCGTCGCATGATCCTGGAGAGCAACGAGATCCACCGGGAGCTCGCGCTGATGCGCGGCGGGGATGCGGGCAGCGTCAACCTCGGCCTCAGTCCGACGCCGGCCTCGGTCCTGCTGCGCCCGTGCATGGTCGAGCTGGCCCGCGAGCATCCCCGGCTGCGCATCAACGCCTTCATGGGGCGGACCCCCGAGCTCATCGACGAACTGCGCGCCGAGCGCTACGACCTGGTGGTGGTGGATTCCAGCGCCATCCTCGACCCCGAGGGCCTGGCCATCGAGCGTCTGCCCGAGCAGCCGGGTGACTTCCTGTGCCGCCGCGGACATCCGATCCTGTCTTTGCCCCAGCGGGATCTGGGGGCGGTGCGGCGCTATCCGGTGTCGTGCTCGGTGGTCAGCGGTGACCTGACACGGCGCTTCGTGGAGGCCTTCGGGCCCGATGGCCATCCGGATCGCCTGGTCACGTTCTGTTGCGACAGCTACGACATCCAGCGGGAGGTGGCGCTGGAGAGCGACATGATCCTGATGAGCGTCTTCTCTGCCGTGCGCCGGGAGATCGAGTCGGGCGCACTGGTCCCCCTGGGGCTCTTTCCGCCGAACCTGGTCGGACGCTATGCCGTGGTCCGCCTCGCCGGAAGGACCCCGGCACCGGCACTGGCCCTGATCTACGACATGGCCCGACGGCTGTTCGGGCCATGGGTACCCTGACCTGCAAGGCGGGCGCCAGCCGGGGCATCGTAGGCTAGAATAATGTCAGTATCCTGAAAGGTGAGGGGTCGATGCATGCGTCGTGCTGACACGCACCTCTCGGGACGTTGTATCCTGAAATTACAATTCGTGCCCAGACAGACAGCCGTGTGCCCAGACCCCCGTTTCCATTCGTCGGCTGATTCCGCCCCAGGAGAGTCCGAATCCCCGGCCTCTGCCCAACCGGCGACGACGCCAGGTTTGCCGAGTCTCGATGCGGACGCGGCGGCGCTCCTTGCAGACATCGAGTCCTTCGACATGGAGGCGGCGCGCCGCCGGGTGCAGCAGGTGGACTCCCGTTACACGGGCCTCGGCATGGTGCGCAAGGACCTCGCGGGCAAGCCGGTCGATTCGATGTTTCCCCGCATCGAAGAGGCGTCCGAGCCGTCCTTCGTGCCCGGCACCGAAGCCCCCGCCAAGCCCACCGGCGCGGCGACGCCCTTACCGAGCCTGCTGGCCGGCGGGTTGCTCGATGAGTTGCGCGGCGAGGTGGCCAACCGGCAGCGCCAGGCGGGGGCAGACAGCCAGCGCATCGAGCAGGTCAGGGAAGGCATGGGGCGCTGCCTGCGGTTGGTGTTCGGGTATTTTCATGACCTCACCACCCAGCTGAACTACCTCAAACCGCGCATCGGGCGTGATTACCTGTTCATGGATTCGGACGATGCCTTCCGGAATCTCTCGTGGGTCGAGGGGCATACGGATTTCCGGACCCAGGAGGAGCGCAATGGCGGCTGCATCGAGCGGGTCACCCTGGGTTACACCCTCAGGGGCCCGGGTATCCGCACCTTCGAACGGGTGGGCGGTGGCGTCGAGCGGCTGCGCCAGGTGCTCTTCGACCTGGGCATGAAGTTCGAATGTCAGGAGCGCCGCAACCGCCAGCGGGAGCTGGAGGGGGCGCTGTTCACCGTGGTTGACGAGATCGGCGTGAAGGTCGTGTGGCGGGCCGATTTCGACAGCAACGAGATCATCCTGGAGTCGCGCAATCTGGAGCGGCTCGGCTTTGCCACCTTCACCTTCAAGCCCGAGGCCATCTGCCCGGCCTTGCTCGACGAATTCGGCGCCCTGATGCTGGGGCGCCCGAACCGCTTCCGGGCCCTGGCGCTACGCTGAGTCCGGCGCCCGCAGGGGCAGCCTGATCTCCACCGTCAGCCCGGGCCGCCCGCTGCCGGCGGCCTGGCCGTCCAGCAGCCGGATTTCGCCGTGGTGCCCCAGCACGATCTCCCTGACGATGGACAGGCCCAGTCCGCTGCCCGTGTGATCGCTGCCGGGCAAGCGGAAGAAGCGCAGGAAGACCTCGTCGCGGGAGACCGGCGGGACGCCCGGGCCGTTGTCGATCACGCGCAGCCGTGCGATCCCGGGCGTGTCCGGCGGCGCGTCCACCTCCACGGTGACCATGCCGCCGTGGGGTGTGTAGCGCAGGGCGTTGTCCACCAGGTTCGAGATCATCTCGCGCAGCAGCAGGGGCTGCCCATCCACCATCAGGGCAGATTCCGAGCCCTCGATGCCCAGGTCGATGGCCTTGCGGCCGGCCAGCGGCAACAGGTCGATCACCACCTCGCGGGCGGTGGCGCTGAGGTCCACCGGCTGGGGATGGACCATCAGGCCGTTGATCGGCTCCGCGCGTGACAGGGATAGCAGCTGGTTGGCCAGCCGGATGGCCTGGCCGAGGCTGCTGTGTAGGGCATCCAAGGCGGTGCGCATCTCCCCCGGGTCGTCCTGGCGCAGGGCGTATTCCGCCTGGGTGTTGAGCACCGCCAGCGGGGTGCGCAGCTGGTGGGCGGCATCGGTGATGAAGCGGCGGCGTGCTTCCAGCATCTTGCCGATACGCGCCAGATGGTGGTTGGTGGCGTCCACCAGGGGCTTGATCTCGGCAGGTACATCGCGGCCATCGAGGGGGGTCAGGTCGTCCTCGGGGCGGGCGAGGAGCGTTGCGCCGAGGCGGTCGATGGGCTTGACCGCCACAATGGTGGCCACCAGCACGACCACCAGGGCCACGGCGATGACCAGCCCCTTGCGGGCGAACTCCCACAGGAAGAGCTGATTGACCACGTCCTGGCGGGCATTGGTGGTCTCGGCCACCACGATGACGACCGGCCTGGAGAACTCCGGCCGGTAGAGAGGCTTGACGATGGCGCCGAGGCGCAGCACCTGGCCCTTGTAGACGCCATCGTAAAAGACCGCCTTGTTGAAGTCGGCGGCCGGCGGGGCTGGCAGGTCCTCGTAGCCGGTGATCAGGGCGCCGCCCTGGTGCTGCACGGCGTAGTAGATCCGGTCGGCGCTGCCGGCCTCGAACAGCTCCAGGGCCGAGTAGGGTACATCCACCACCACCTCGCTCTCGGTGGCGTACACCCGTTCGGCGATCCCCCGCACCGACGCCGACAGCGAGCGGTCGTAGGCGTGGTTGGCGGCGCGCTGGGCATCGCCGTAGCTGAACCAGGCATCCACCGCCAGTAGCAGCGACAGCACGCCCACCAGCCACAGGATCTGGTGGCGCTTCAGGCTGCTGCCCTTCACAGCGCCTCCGGCGGGGTGTCCGGCCCGAGCATGTAGCCCAGGCCGCGCACTGTGGTGACCCGCACGCCGCTGCCGTCGAGCTTCTTGCGCAGGCGGTGGACGTAGATCTCGATGGCCTCGGCGCGGGCGTCCTCATCCAGGCTGAAGACCTTCTCGAACAGGGCTTCCCGGGCCAGGGGCCGGCCGGCGCGGAGGAGCAGGGCCTCGAGCACGGCCAGCTCCCGCGGGGTCAGGTGCAGGGGCTGGCCATCCACGCTGGCCATCCGGCTGACCGTGTCGAAGTCCAGGCGGCCGATGCGCACCACCGGGTTGAAGCCCGCCGAGCGGCGCAGCAGGGCCTTCAGGCGCGCCTCCAGCTCGTTCAGCTCGAAAGGTTTGGCCAGGTAGTCGTCGGCGCCCAGGTTGAGGCCCTTGACCCGGTCGTCCACCGCGCCGCGGGCGGTGAGGATCAGCACCGGAATCCGCGAGCCGCGGGCGCGCAGGCCGCGCAGCACGTCCAGGCCGTCCTTGCCGGGCAGGGTCAGGTCGAGAATCACCCCGTCATACTCCTGGGTCAGCAGGTAATGTTCGGCATGGTCGCCCCGGTCGGCCACGTCGATGGCGTAGCCGGCCTGGCGCAGGGACTTGGCCAGCCATTCGCCGAGTTCAGGATGGTCTTCCACGAGTAGGATGCGCATGGCGCTCGCTTTCGGTAAAGGACGGAAAGTGTGGCAAGCGTAGCGCCGGGAAAGACTGAAAGCGAATCGAAAGGCGATCGGCGAATGATCCGTTCCACACGCTCCGGCAGTGGGCACAGGCCCCGCCCGGATGCGATGGACGGCTCACAAAAACATTGAGGAGACATCATGACGTTCCCGTTCCAGCCCGCCCGCCGCCGCCTTGGCTTCCTGATCGCCGCCACCTGTGTCGGGCTCGCCGCTGGCAGCCTGCCGGCCCATGCCCAGTCCACCGCCGACCTGGCCGCCGCCGCGGCCAAGGAAGGCAAGCTGGTGATCTATGGCGTCACCGACAACGAGCAGGCCAACCACCTGATCCGCGAGTTCCGCGTGCAGTATCCGGCCGTCCAGGTCGAGTACAGCAACATGAGCACCACCGAGCTGTACAACCGCTTCATCTCCGAGAGCGCCGCCGGGGCCTCGGCGGACGTGACCTGGTCGTCGGCCATGGACCTGCAGGTCAAGCTGGTCAATGACGGCTACGCCCAGCCCCACAAGTCGGCCGAGACGGCCAAGCTGCCGGAGTGGGCCAACTGGAAGAACGAAGCCTTCGGCACCACCTACGAGCCGATCGGCATCGTCTATAACAAGCGCCTGGTGCCGGCTGCCGACGTGCCCCAGAGCCATGCCGACTTCATCCGCCTGCTGACGACCCAGGCCGACAAGTACAAGGGCAAGGTCACCACCTACGACCCGGAAAAGTCGGGTGTCGGCTTCATGCTGGTGACCCAGGACAAGCAGGTCAATGGCGCAGGCTTTGCCGATCTGCTGAAGGCCTTCGGTGGTGTGTCGGTGAGGGTGCAGGGGGCCACCGGCACGATGATGGAGCGCATTGCCTCGGGTGAGAACCTGATCGGCTACAACCTCAACGCGGCCTATGCGCTGACCCGGGCGCAGAAGGATCCGTCCATCGGCATCGTGCTGCCCAAGGACTACACCCTGGTGTTGTCCCGGGTGATGTTCATCGCCAAGGGCGCCAGGCACCCCAATGCCGCCAAGCTGTGGCTGGACTTCGTGCTCTCGAAGAAGGGCCAGGAGATCATCGCCAGCAAGGCCGACCTGTACGCCATCCGCCCCGACGTGGAAGGCGACACCACCGCCAGTGGCCTGCGCAAGCAGCTGGGCGACGCCCTGCGCCCGGTGCCCATCGGCACCGGCCTGCTGACCTACCTGGATCAGGCCAAGCGCCTCGACTTCCTCAAGCAGTGGAACGCCGCCGTCAAGGCGAAGTAAGCGGGCCTTCCCGCCCTGTCGGGCCGGCCATGCGCCTGCGGGCCGGCCGCGCCTGACGCCTCCGCTCCACTCTTCCACTCCCTTCTCGCGGAGATTCCCCATGTTGCAGACATTGCCCCGACGGGCAGTGGTGGCCCTGCTCGCCCTGTCCGTCTTCTTTCCGCTCGGCCTGGTGCTCTGGCAAAGCGTTCTGTCCGGCCCCTTCTTCATGCCTTCGGCACAGCTGAGCCTGGAGTCCTTCGTCTTTATCTTCGAGGATCCGGATTTCTGGATGGCAACCCGGAACACCCTGATCATCGCCGTTGGCATGAGCGTCATCGCCATTCCGCTGGGGGCCGTGCTGGCCTTCATCATGGTGCGCACCGACCTGCCCGGGCGGCGCTGGCTCGAGACGCCGATCCTGATCCCGATCTTCGTGTCGCCGGTGGTGCTGGGCTTTGGTTATGTGGTGTCCCTGGGGCCGGTCGGCTTCTTCTCGGTGTGGTTCGAGGCGCTCTTCGGCCACGTGCCCTGGAACATCTACTCGCTGGCTGCCATCGTCGTCATTGCCGGCCTGACCCACGTGCCCCACGTGTATCTGTACTCCTCGTCGGCCCTGCGCAATCTGGGCTCCGACGTGGAGGAGGCGGCCCGCCTGAGCGGCGCCAGCCCCTTTCGGGTGGCCCGCGACGTGTCCATCCCGATGGTCTCGCCGGCCCTGCTCTACGTGGGGGTGCTGGTGTTCTTCCTGGGCTTCGAGATCTTCGGCCTGCCCCTGATCCTGGGGGATCCGGAGGGCCACCTGGTGCTCACCACCTATCTGTACAAGCTCACCAACAAGCTGGGCACGCCCTCGTATCACCTGATGGCGGCGGTGGCCACCTGCATCATCGCGGTGACCTTTCCGCTGGTGCTGCTGCAGCGGGCCCTGCTCAAGTCGGCCCAGCGCTTCGTGGCGATGAAGGGCAAGTCGGCACGCCAGCGGCCCCTGGCCCTCGGCCCGTGGAAGTGGGTGGCGCTGGCGGTGATCGCCCTGTGGCTGCTGCTGACCATCGTGGTGCCGGTGTCCGGCGTGGCCCTGCGCTCGGTGGTGAGCAGCTGGGGGGCGGGCATCAACCTGCTCGAGGTGCTGACCCTGGATCACTTCCGGGCGGTGTTCGAGGAGGACGTGATGATCCGCTCCATCCTCAACTCCATCCTGATCGGCACCTTCGGCGGCGCGCTGGCGGTGGGCGGCTACCTGCTGGTGGGGCTGGCCACCCATCGCAAGCCGGATGGCCTGTCCCGGCTGGTGGACTACATCGTCCTCACGCCGCGGGCGGTGCCCGGCCTGATGGCCGGCCTGGCGGTGTTCTGGGTCTTCCTCTTCGTGCCCTTCCTGGCGCCGCTGCGCTCGACCCTGTTCAGCGTGTGGTTTGCCTATGCGGTGGTGTGGCTGGCCTACGGCATGCGCCTGATCCAGAGCGCCCTGATGCAGGTAGGGCCGGAGCTGGAGGAGGCCGGCCGTCTGGTGGGCGCCTCGCGGGCCCGGGTGTCCCTCGACATCACCGTGCCGCTGATCCGCAACGGCCTGCTCGGTGCGTGGCTGCTGGTGTTCATGATCTTCGAGCGCGAGTACTCCACCGGCGTCTATCTGCTGTCGCCCGGCACCGAGGTGATCGGTGCGCAAATCGTTTCCCTGTGGGCCTCCGGCGCCGTCGATGTGGTCGCCGCCCTGTCCCTGATCAACATGCTGCTGGTGGGTACCGGCCTTGCCCTGGCCCTGCGTTTCGGAGTGAAACTTCATGACTGACAAGACCATCCTGTCCGTGGACAACCTCGCCCTGTCCTACGGTTCCAATCCCATCCTGAAGGGCGTTTCCATGCACCTGCGGCGGGGCGAGGTGGTGTCCCTGCTGGGCCCCTCTGGGAGTGGCAAGACGACCCTGCTGCGGGCGGTGGCGGGGCTGGAGCAGCCCCATGCCGGCTCGGTCACCATTGCCGGGCGGACCATCTACGACGGCGCCGGCGGCATCGACATTCCGGCCGAGAAGCGGGATCTCGGACTGGTCTTCCAGTCCTACGCCCTGTGGCCCCACAAGACGGTCTTCGACAACGTGGCCTACCCCCTCAAGCTGCGCAAGGTGGGGCAGGGCGAGATCGCCGAGCGGGTCCAGGCGGCGCTGAAGAACCTGGGCCTCGGCCACCTGGCCGAGCGCTACCCGCACCAGCTCTCCGGCGGCCAGCAGCAGCGCGTGTCGATCGCCCGGGCGCTGGTCTACAACCCGCCGGTGATCCTGCTTGACGAGCCCCTCTCCAACCTCGACGCCAAGATGCGCGAGGAGGCCCGCGCCTGGCTGCGCAACCTGATCGTCGAGATGCAGCTGTCGGCCCTGGTGGTGACCCACGATCAGTCCGAGGCGATGGCCATGTCCGACCGCATCCTGCTGCTCAACGGCGGGGTGATCGAGCAGCAGGGATCGCCCCAGGAGATGTACAGCCAGCCCCAGACCTATTTCGTCGCCGACTTCATGGGCAGCAACAACATCCTGAAGGGGCGGATCGTCGAGATCCGTGACGGCGAGGCCTGCGTCGAGGTAGATGGGCAGCTGCGCCTGTGGGGGCGCCGGCGCAGCGACGCGGCCATCGGCCAGGAGGTCAAGGCGGTGCTGCGGGTGGAGCAGCTGCGCCTGGCCGACGGGCCTGGCGAGCACCGCGTGGCCATCGATCTGGCGACCTCGATGTTCCTCGGTGACCGCTTCGAGTACGTCTTCCATGCCGGTGATACGTTGCTGCGCGCCTGGGGTAGCCGGCCCGAGGCGGCCGGCCAGCGCTGGCTGGAGTTCCCGCCCGAGGCGGTGTGGGTGTTCTGACCCCCTGTGTTCCCTGACTCCGGCGCGCCACCTCCCTTGCGCCGGCTTGTGCCCCGCCTCGCCACCTTCCGGAGGCATGGAGGCGGGGCCTCTTTTTTCGGGCTAACCCCCGACGGATCGTGTTCCCGATGCTCGCAAGGAAATCTCCTGCCGGCTGGGTGCTGGCGGCCCTGCTGCTGGCCCTGGCCGCTGCCCTGGCTGCCGAATGGCTGCACCTGCCCCTGCCGTGGATGATCGGCCCCCTGTTCAGTGTGGCGGCGGCACGCACCGCCGGCCTGCCCCTGCAGGCACCACCCGGGGGGCGCCAGGCCGGGCAGTGGGCCATCGGCACCGCTCTGGGCCTCTATTTCACGCCGGAGGTGCTCGGGCATCTGGGTGAAAACCTGCTGCCGGTGCTGTCGATGGCCGCCTGCGCCGTCGCGGTGGGCGTGCTGAGCGCCCTGGTGATCCGCCGCTGGGCCGGGGTGGATGCGGCGACCGCGTTCTTCGCCGGTTTGCCCGGTGGCGCATCCGAGATGGTGGTGCTGGCCGAGCGCGAGGGCGGCGCCCCGGACCGGGTGGCTGCTGCGCACGCCTTGAGGGTGATGCTGGTGGTGTCGGTGGTGCCCTTCGCGCTGCAGCACTGGGGTGTGGCGGGGCACGAAGCATTCAGCGGCAGCGCCCGTGCCCTCGATCCGGCCCGGCTGCCCGTGCTGGTGGGGGCGGCCCTGGCCGGTGTGTTGCTGCTGGGGCGCCTGCGCATCGCCAATGCCTGGGTGCTGGGGCCCTTGTTCTGTATCGGCGCGCTGGCGGCCCTGGAAGTGCCCCTGTCAGCCCTGCCCGGGTGGGCGGTGAGCGGCGGGCAGTTGTTGCTTGGCACGGCCCTGGGGTGCCGCTTCTCGCCGGACTTCTTCCGTGCCGCGCCGCGCTTCCTCACCGTGTCGGCGGCCAGCACCTTGTTGGCGTTGCTGCTGTCGGCGGCCTTCGTGATGGTCCTCGGCCAGGTCGTGCCCATACCCGTGTCGTCCCTCGCCCTGGCCGCCTCGCCGGGCGGTATGGCCGAGATGTGTGTGACCGCCAAGGTGATGCATCTGGCGGTGCCGCTGATCACTGCCACCCACGTGCTGCGGGTGGTCCTGCTCACCGTGTGGGCGCCGCGCATGTGCGGTGTCTTCCTGCGTGTGTTCGGGCGCTGAGCCACCGAAAGCGGATCGAAAGGTGATTCCGCTGAAATCGCTGCGCTACCCCCGGTTTCTCCGGGGAGCTCAAAGGCATACCGCCCACACAAGAAAAGGAAGGTTGAGATGAGACAGACCCTGATTGGCGCAGCCCTTGCCGCCTGCATGACGAGCTTTGCCGCGGCGCCGGCCCTGGCTGACGTGAATGATGAACTGCGCGCCGAGCTGGCGGCCCAGCGTGCGCGCCTGGAAGAGCTGGAGAAGAAGCTGGCTGCAGCCACCGCAGCTCAGGCCGAAACCGCGCGGGCGGTGGCCAAGGTGGAGAGTGCCAGCGCCGCCGCGCCGGCGAAGGCGTCCGGTAAATCCTTGTCCATGCCGGCTGGCCTGAGCATCTACGGTATTGCCGATGCCGGCATCGAGTACGGCGACTACGGCCAGGGCCACAAGGTCCGGGTGCAGAGCGGCCTCGGTTCGGCGAGCCGGCTGGGCTTCAAGGGCGAGCGCAGCTTCGGCGAGGACCTGTCGGCCTACTTCCAGCTGGAGGCAGGCATCTCTTTCGATAACGGGCAGAACACCGGCCACTCGAGCAACATCAGCAATCCGGGGCAGGGGGCTGCCTCGTCCTCGGCACCCAACACCACCGGCGTGGCGATCTTCTCCCGCAACACCTTCGTGGGCCTGCGTGGCAAGGCTGGCGACATCCGCTTCGGCCGGGATTACGCGCCGATCTACTCGATCACCAGCGCCTCCGACCCCTTCACCATCGGCGGTGCTACGGCCTTCCGCCTGTGGTCCAGTGCGGCGGCCAGCCGTTTCGACAACGGGGTGTTCTACTTCTCGCCGGAGATCGGCGGCTTCCAGGCCAGCCTGGCTTACTCGGCGGGGATGGAGAACAACAGCCGTAGCAATGTGGGCGTTACCGGCGCCACCACCAGCACCGGGCCCAAGGATGAAGGCAAGGGCAGCAGTGCCAGCCTGACCTACCGCAACGGCCCCCTGTTCGTCGGGGCCGGCTACCTGAACTTCCTGCGCCAGGGCACGGTGGCTGCGCCGGCCACCGAGGATGTACGCCGCAAGGCCCGCAACCTGGCGGCCACCTACGACTTTCAGGTGGCCAAGGTGTATGCCCAGTACCTGCTGGGTGAGGACAACCAGGATGGCGTGGGCAAGAAGCTGGACCGCCGGGTGTGGTGGCTGGGCGTGGCCGTGCCCTTCAAGAGCGTGCATACCCTGCGCGCGGTGTATGGGCACCTGGATGACCGCATGAGCACGGATCGCGATTCCAGCCACTTCGGTCTGGGCTACGAATATGCCCTCGACCGTCAGACGGACCTGTACGCCTACTACGCCCAGGTCAGCAACCAGAACGGCGGCAAGAACTCCCTGTGCGCCGGCGGCACCTGTCAGGGGTATGACAGCGACACCAATCTGCCGGCCAACTTCACGCCCAAGTCGTTGATGATGGGCGCGCGTTACCGTTTCTGAGACGGATCTGTAGGGGCCAGTAGGGCCCTGTAGGGGCGGCTTCAGCCGCCCGCAGGTGCCTGATTCGAAGTCCGCGGGCGGCTGAAGCCGCCCCTACACCGTCCCCAGCAGCCCGGCGGTGACGGCTTCTGCGACGCGGATGCCGTCCACGCCGGCCGACAGGATGCCGCCCGCGTAGCCGGCACCTTCACCTGCAGGGTAGAGCCCCTTCACGTTGAGGCTCTGGCAGTCTTCGCCGCGGGTGATGCGCAGGGGCGAGGAGGTGCGCGTCTCGACGCCGGTGAGGACCGCGTCGTACATGTTGAAGCCGCGGATCTGCCGGTCGAAGGCCGGGAGCGCCTCGCGCATGGCGGCGATGGCGTAGTCGGGCAGGGCGGTGGACAGGTCGCCCAGCTTGACGCCGGGTTTGTAGGAGGGCTCCACCGAGCCGAGCTGGGTGGAGGGCTTGCCCTTCAGGAAATCTCCGACCAGCTGGCCCGGCGCCTCGTAGGTGCCGCCGCCGAGCACGAAGGCGTGGCTCTCCAGTTGGCGCTGCAGCGCAATGCCGGCCAGCGGGCCGCCAGGGTAATCCTTCGGGTCGATGCTGACGACGATGCCGGCGTTGGCATTGCGCTCGTTGCGCGAGTACTGGCTCATGCCGTTGGTGACGACCCGGCCGGGCTCCGAGGTGGCGGCCACCACGGTGCCGCCCGGGCACATGCAGAAGCTGTAGACCGCGCGCCCGTTGGAGGCGTGATGGACCAGCTTGTAGTCGGCCGCGCCCAGCTCGGGGTGGCCGGCGTGGGGGCCGAGGCGGGCCTTGTCGATCAGCGACTGGGGGTGCTCGATGCGGAAACCCACCGAGAAGGGCTTGGCCTCCATGAAGACGCCCCGCTGGTGGAGCATCTCGAAGGTGTCACGGGCGCTGTGGCCCAGGGCCAGCACCACATGGTCGGCCCGGATCTCGTCGCCGCTGGCCGTGCGCACGCCACGCACGTGGCCTTCTTCGATGAGGATGTCGGTGACCCGCTGCTGGAAGCGGATCTCGCCACCCAGGGCCTCGATCTCGGCACGCATGGCCTCGACCATGCCGACAAGACGGAAGGTGCCGATATGCGGCTTGGAGACGTAGAGGATCTCCTCGGGCGCGCCGGCCTTGACGAACTCGGTCAGCACCTTGCGGCCATAGTGCTTCGGATCCTTGATCTGGCTGTAGAGCTTGCCGTCCGAGAAGGTGCCTGCGCCGCCTTCGCCGAACTGTACGTTGGATTCGGGGTTGAGGGTGTTCTTGCGCCACAGGCCCCAGGTGTCCTGGGTGCGCTCGCGCACGGCCTTGCCCCGCTCGAGCACGATGGGCCGGAAGCCGGCCTGGGCCAGGATCAGGGCGGCGAAGATGCCGCAAGGGCCGAAGCCGATCACCACCGGGCGCTGCGTGAAACCGGCCGGTGCCGTGCCGGCGAAGCGGTAGGTCATGTCCGGGGTGGGCTTCACGTGCAGGTCGCCGGCAAACTTCTGCAGCAGGGCGGCCTCGTCCTTCACCTCCACGTCGACAATGTAGATGAAGGTGAGATGGGCGTTCTTGCGCGCGTCGTAGCTGCGCTTGAAGACGGTGAAGCCGGCCATCTCGGCGGCCGGGATGCCAAGGCGCTTGAGGATGGCGGCGGGCAGGGCCTCGGCCGGATGGTCGAGGGGCAGGCGGAGTTCGGAAATGCGCAGCATGGGCGGCATGGCGGGATGGCGGATCCCGCAGATGGCTGATGATGGGGCGGCGATTTTACCCGGAATCGGGAGGCCGCTGGCTGCTGCGCGTAGGGGAGGCAGCCCGGCGGCAGCCGGATCGGCTGCGACCGGGCGGAGCGGACTTAGTCGGCGGCCTGGATCGGGATGGGGATCAGGGCCTGGCGGCGCTGGGCGCGGATCAGGCGGTCCATCTGGCAGGCGACCTTGTACTGGACCCGGTCGGCCAGCCGGTCGATGGCTTCGCGCATGTCGGCGCCGATCTCTTCCATCACCAGCGAGCGGTTCTTCAGTTGCACCACGATCCGGGCCAGCTTGTCGGCGCCGCCACGGGGGCCGTTGATGTCCGACAGGCGCACGGTGACCGACTGCACCGCCTGGCCGAAGCGGCCCAGCGCAGCGCGGATGCGACGGTTGGCGTGATTGCGCAGGTATTTGGCGGTGGGCAAGCCTTTGGCCTTGATCTGGACTTCCATGATGTCATCTCCTTTGCAGTGAGTGAGACTTCACTATATGGGCATCAATACATCCAGTAAAGTCGCATTAGCTGATGTATTGTTTCGATATATTCGAAGTGTTACATCCGCCCGTAAAGGTTCCGAAGGCCATGAATCTGAAGCATCTTTTCTACTTTTGGAAGACTGCCCGCAGCGGTGGCGTGGTGAAGGCCGGAGAGGCCCTGCACATCACGCCGCAGACCATCAGCGGGCAGATCCGCCTGCTCGAGGACAGTCTCGATACCCAGCTCTTCGCCCGTGATGGCCGTAACCTGGAACTGACCCCGGCCGGGCGTCTGGCCATGGAGTACGCGGACGAGATGTTCTCCCTGAGCGCCGAACTGGAGCAGGCCCTGCGCCACTACCCCAAGGGGCGTCCGGTGGAGTTCCGGGTCGGCGTGTCCGATGCGGTGCCCAAGTCGATCGCCTACCGCCTGTTGCGCCCGGCGGTGGATCCGGCGGATCCGGTACGCATCATCTGCCGGGAGTGGCGTCTCGACCGGCTGCTGGCCGAGTTGGCGATCCACAAGCTGGACCTGGTCATCGCCGATTCACCGATTCCGCCTTCGGTGGATGTGCGGGCCTACAACCACCGCCTGGGGGAGTCGGGCTTGAGCTTCATTGCCGCCCGCTCCCTGCTTACCGGGGCGACGGAGCCTTTCCCGGCCTGCATGGGCTCCCTGCCGACCCTGCTGCCGGGCGAGGACTCTGCCATCCGGCGGAAATTCGAGGACTGGCTCGACCGCAAGAGGCTGCGTCCGCGCATCGCCGGGGAGTTCGACGACACGGCCCTGATGACGGCCTTCGGACGGGCGGGCGTCGGTGCCTTCGTGGTGCCTACGGCAATCGAGCAGGAGATCCTCGGTTCGGGGGATCTGGTGGTGCTGGGGCGGGCGGAAGAGGTGCGGATCGAGTATTACGCCATCTCGGTGGAGCGTCGCCTGACGCATCCGAGCGTGCTGGCCATCTCCGATGCGGCCAAGGCCGGCCTGGAGGCGATGGGCAGCGGCGGAGTGGTGCAGCCCTGGGAGGACGGTGGCAGCCCGCAGGCTTGAGCCCGCGCAAGGCGCGGAGCAAAAAAAAAGCCCCTGCCATGGGGTAAGCCAGGCAGGGGAATGCTAGGGGGTACTACGGGACCTGCGAGTACTGCGGGAAAGCGCTGGGTGGCACCGGCCCGGAGGCCGGTGCAGGATCGATCAGCCGTTCTGCTGGACCCCGGCCACCAGCCAGCCGGCATTGCCGCTGCGGGGCTTGGTCAGGTGCCAGATCTCGTCGATGCCTTCCGGTGCAGCGTTGGCTTCTTCGCGCAGCAGGCCGGTGAAGCGGACGCTGACGATGTAGCGCTCGGCTTCTTCGCTCACGTCGATCACCTCGGCGTTGAGGGAGACCACGTCGGTTTTCTGCGGAGCGGCGGGCTGGTCCATCCAGTTCATCTTGATCTCGGCGAACATCTCCGGCGTGGTGTATTCGCGGATGTCTTCCAGGTTGCGGGCATCGTTGGCGGCCTGCAGGCGGATGAAGTTCACCTTGGCGTTGCGTACGAATGCCTCTGCGTCGAAGTCAGCCGGGATGGCGCCCGTACCGGCAGTCGCCGCAGCGGCTGCGACGGGGGCTGCCGCGGCAGCAGCGCCGTAGGCGGGGGTGGCAGCCGGGGCGGCATGGCCATGGTCAGCCTCCTTGGCCATGTAAGGCATGCCTTGGGCGCCCGCACCGGCACCGGCGAGGGCCGGCTGATTCGCAGCGGCGCGCTTGCGCAGGAAGAAGCCGATCACCGCGATCACGGCGAAGGCGATCAGCGCCATCATCATCATGGAGGCCAGTTCTTCGCCGAAGCCGAAGTGGGAGGCCAGGGCGGCCAGACCGATACCGGCGGCGAGACCGGCCAGGGGGCCCATCCAGGAACGCTTGGGCTGGGCTTGCGCGGCGGCGGCAGGAGATCGGAAGAGCGTCGTGTAGGGAAAGAGTGTAGATCGCGGTGGTCGCC
>CALBTT010000072.1 GCA_937967645.1 uncultured Zoogloea sp. | reverse complement strand
CATACGAGATGGTGATTCGTGACTGGAGTTCAGACGGGTGCTCTTCCGATCTCTCGGTGAAGGGATTCCGACGGAGCGCGGGCTCACGCCCGTTCCCTGAGTCGATCGGTGATCCACTGATCGATCTCCACCGAATCCCAGCCGATGGCGCGTACCCCGAGGCGCAGGGGCTTGGGAAACTTGCCCTCCTTGATCAGGTTGTAGATGTGGGCGCGTTTGAAGCCGGTCTTGGCCTCGACTTCCGCGCGGCGCAGGATGCGGTGTTCGTTCGGCGTCGCGGTGGCGATGGTCTGGGCAGTCACGAGGGTCACTCCTTGGCGCTGTGTAGCGACGGTGATGGACGTGCCCCGTATTCAATAGCGCTGTTCTCGCGCAGTCACCGCAAGTGCAGGCTCGCCATCTGCACTTGCAGTCAGCGGTCCTGGGTGGCGAGATGACGCTTGGCTGCCGAAAACTTCGCCCACAGCGTTCGCTCGCTGATTCCGGACTTGTCGCCGTAGTGGGCAACCAGCGCACTGATGACCGATTCCAGCGTCTCGAAGGACGAATAGGGAACGCCATTGGGCGACTTGCCCAACAGCAGGGTCAGAAGGCCGCCAACGATGTTCAGGTAGGTGGACTCACTGCGGGCGCCCGGCATCCCGGAGCGCTTCTCGCGTTCCGCGCGTGCCTGGTGCTCCTGGCTGAGCGTCTGGAACTGGGCATAGAGCGCATCCCAGGCCTGCACCCTGTCGGCAAGCTGGAGCTTCAACGCCTCGCGATCCATGATCAGTGCCTGCACGGCATCGACACTGACGGCCGGATGCAGGTGGCGCTCGAAGGCATCGAACAAAAAGGCCGGTCGCTGGTCGGGATAGAAACGGATCATCCAGGCCTTCAGGTCGACATGGCGGATCGTGAGGCCGGGGTCATCAAGCAAGGCGGGGTCGTTGCTCGTGAGGCCATCCTTGCCGTAGGGAAGGTCGAGATGCACCAGTGCGTCGTAGATCCGTTCCGCGTTCAGGCGAAGCTGTGGCCAGCGCGCCAGCGCAGCGTGCTCCGGCAGCCGGTTCATCCCTTCGGCAATATCAAGGATACGGCGCTCGAAGCGTGACAGTCCCGCCCACTGGATGGCCGCCTCGATCGGACGATAGAAGACCTTGGCTTGGGCGCCGGAAGAAGATGACTTTCTCATGGGCTACTCCCTGGTGAACGGGTTCAGGACATCGGCTTTTCTCGTGGTCTGGTCGACGCCATCCACACCTTCGCGGCGCGGAGCGGTGGCGACTTGGCTTGTGGAAAGGTTGTAGTGACGGCGAATGGCTGCAATGCTCACCCCAGCAACCAGTCGATGTGGCACCTTGTCCACCAACACCGAGCCTCTGCGTGGCGGTATGCTTCAAGATGTTTCTCGCCCGAGGCGGGGAGGCTTGGTGGTGAGGTTTTGCTACAGATGCCATCGCGGCGAAAGACGCATTCGGTCTACGTGCTTTCAAGTCTGGGCATCACCCGCATGTCAGACGCCGAGGGTCTTTCAGCAGACGCGGTTCGGGTGGCACCAGGCGCGGCGACGCCGTCTCGACGGGCAACGATGAGGCTTCGAGCCAGACGGCACGGGTCTTCGTTCAGATCAAGAAAAAATGACAGGCGAATGCCATCGATTCACCGACAAGTCTCAGAACATCAACAGTTCTATTGCGGGCAACCGACATGACAGAAAAGCCGATCACGGTCTTCCAGCATCTTCACCTCAGGGGCAAGACAGCAACCGCAATGCGCAGTGGCATCCTCGCGCAGGTTGGTGGCTCTTGGCGTCACGACGCTGAGCGGGAAGAAGACCTCAAGCAACACTTGGGCGACGACGATGTGATCGTGCTTGTACGATCTGCATTCGACGACGTCGATGAATCGGCTCTGGTGCTGTGGCAAGAGCCTGATGGCTACAAGGTTTCCAATATCGTGCCGCGAAACGTCGGTGAGCTTTGTATTGACAAGTACAACGCGATTCTTCGCGACTTCGTCGCCCAAGTCGCGGAACCGGCGTCCCGGGCCGGCGGTTTCGGCGTCGAACTGACCTCTCCCAACCAGACTCTTGAGGATTGGCTGGATGCCGAACCGGCAGCAGCCCTGCGGCGCTTCTCGCGGCTCGCCAATAAATCCACAGGTGCGGCCCATCCCATGGACAGGGAGCGCTGGTACGCGTTCCTGATTGCCGCGCACCGTGCATCGAAACGACTGGATAGTGACCAATTGGCACGGTGGCTTGTCGAGGTGGAGGCCTGGTCCGCAGGGCGGGCGCAGGACTTGGCCATCGACTATGAATTCGCACTCGGACTGCTTGAACAGTATGACCAGTCGCATACATGAGCCTGAATACTTCAGTCATTGACGACTTGGTTGCTTTAAACGCGCCTGTGTTGTGCGTGGATACATGCACCGTCCTTGACGTCATCCGTGACATCACGCGCGAAACAGCGGTAGCACACGATGCCAACGCCGGGCTTGCCTTGCTTGCGGCAGCCGAGGCCGGCTCCGATCTGATTGTTCTGATGGCAGAACAGGTGACCATCGAACTTGCTGCTCATGTCGCTGGCGTCGAGGTAGAGGCTCGAAACGCTTTGGCAAGGTTCCGGGCACAAGCTCAACGTATCCATGAAGTGGCCTTGGCCTACGGTGCCCAGGGAATGCTGCCGCTGGACCACCTTGAGGGACACGTCGCGCGGGCCAGGACAGTGCTGAACAGGTGGCGGGACGTTGCCAGCGTGGTGCCGCACAACGATGGGGTCGCCAGCCGTGCGTTCAAGCGAGTCAACGAACCTCGTGCTCCCGCCCGACTGGGTAAAGAATCAATGAAGGATTGCGTGATCGTCGAAGCCTATATCGAGGCGGCTGGCCAGCTTCGCTCCGCAGGGCTGGTGGCGCCGATCGTGTTCGCCTCGTCGAATACGAAGGAGTATTTCGCGCCGAACACCCGACGTCTTCAAGATGAAATCGCTGCCGATCTAGAGGACGTTGGTGTGGAGTACGCCCCAAACTTCGGCGCAGCGAAACACAGTCTCGGCCTATAGGCGCATCTGGACAGGACCCTGGTGGCTGTGCATGGACGTTGCTGGGCGATGGCAGACGATCCCGGGTTGCCGGGCAGGTGGGGCTGGTACATAATCTGGTCTAATTCCGTGGCGCTCACGGAAGAAACCCGTTATCAATCAACGGGTTGAGTGCGGCGTGATGTTCCCTTCACCCGCTCCAATTCAGCTTCCATGGAAATCCACTGAGTTCCATAAGCCGTTGTCAGCAAAGAGTATTTCGCCAGACAACGATCCAGTGAGATCCACCGAAATCCACCCGCTGCTGGACTGATTTAGTCCATCCAGTAGTCCATCAAAGCGGTCGGGTTCGAGTCCGGATTGTTCCTGGGGGCGAGCGGGCGATGGGATGAGCATCTGACTCCTGACTCTGTTCAGGAGCAGACATGGCACTTACCGACATGACGGTCCGGCAGGCCAAGGCTACCGGCAAGGACTACACCCTCGGCGATCTCGACGGGCTTTCCCTCGGCGTGAGCGCGCAGGGAAGGAAATCCTGGCACTTCCGCTACACGTGGCTTGGCAAGCAGAAGCGGATGTCCCTGGGAACCTACCCGGAAATCAGCCTGCGAGATGCCCGCACTCGACGCGACGAGGCCCGCGCGCTACTGGCCAAAGGCATCAACCCCCGGCTCCATCGCGAGAAGGAACGCCAAGCGGTCTCCCTGGCCGCCGAGCACACTTTCCAGGCGGTCTACGAAAAGTGGCTCGCGCACCGCTCGCTCAAGCTCAAGGAAGGCCGGCAGAGCACGCGGGTTCAGATTCGGCGCGCCTTCGACAAGGACGTCCTGCCCGCGTTGCGCAAGCGGTCGATCTACGAGATCAACCGCGCCGACCTGCTTGAGGTCGTCGGCCGCATCGAGCGGCGCAAGGCACTGTCGGTGGCCGAGAAGGTAAGAACCTGGTTCAACCAGTTGTTCCGCTACGCCTTGGTGATCGTGCCGGGACTGGAGCGGAACCCGGCCTCCGACCTTGATGTCGTCGCATTGCCCCAGCCGCCCGTGCGCCACAACCCGTTCCTGCGCATGGAGGAACTGCCCGCTTTCCTGCGAACCTTGCGCAAGTACCCCGGCAGACAGCAAACCCAGCTCGGGATTCGACTCCTGTTGCTGACGGGCGTGCGGACGGGGGAACTCCGCCGTGCGGAGCCGGGGCAGTTCCTTCTGGACGATGGCCTGTGGATCATCGAGCCGGAGAACGTGAAGCAGTTGAAGACCCAGATGATCAAGGCGGGGAAGAACCCTGCGGACATCCCTCCCTACATCGTGCCTCTGTCCCTTCAGGCCATCGAGGTCATCAGGTTCATGCTGGACCGCTTCAAGCCGGCCCAACGCTATCTGTTCGCCCACGCCAGCGACCTCAACGAGCGCATCAGCGAGAACACCATCAATGGGGCGCTCAAGCGTCTGGGTTACGAGTCGCAGCTGACCGGCCACGGCATCCGCGGAACGATTTCGACGGCGCTCAACGAGATCGGCTACCCGAAGGTTTGGATGGAGGCGCAACTGTCCCACGCCGACCGGGACAAGGTGAGCGCGGCCTACAACCACGCCGAGTACGTGGAGCAGCGGCGCCGCATGATGCAGGACTGGGGCGATCGGCTCGACCTGTTCGAACAAGGCCAGGTCGAAGCCGCCAGCGCCCACCTGACCGTCCACCTGGAAGGCGTAACCGGCGCCGCGGAGGATCGGAACGCCGGAACGCCTCCAGGGGAAGCGGCGGCCCCGATTCTGCTGGCGGCAAAGCCGCGGGATGGCATGAGTCTGTCAACGATCCCGGTACAGCGACTGTCGGCCGTTCGGGCGCCCCGGTCCGAGGAGCCCGCGCTGTCGAACATCCAGCGTGAACGGATGCTGCTGCTCGATATCCTGGAGGCGCCCCACAACCTCTCCGTCGCCGAATATGCCAAGCTCGCCGGCAAGTCCCGCCGCTGGATCACTTACGAAATCCAGGCCGGCAACCTCCTGTCGATCAGCCTGGGCAACCGGGGACAGCGCGTACCGGATTGGCAGCTCGATCCCCTCAAGCGCCGGCTGGTCCAGACCATCCTCAGGCAGATGCCCCCGGGAGTGGATACGTGGCACATCTACCACGCGCTCATGCGGCCGAGTGGACTGTTCCAGGGGCAGTCCCCGATCAATGCGGTGACGCCGGAGAACCTGCACGTCGCCGTGCATCTGGTATGCAGGGGATGGGCGAGCGGCCGTATCGACCCTTTCGGAGTTTCGATGACGGCGGTGGGTGGCACCCTTTTGCGCAGGAACAGCGAGAGCATGTCGAACCCCGGATGACGGGCTGCTCGGGGCGCCTTTTGGCCTTTTCAGGATAGGGCCTTTCCCCTTGGCGCCCTTCCTTTGCCCCTTCCCAGCCCTTTGGCCTTTGTCGGAAGCCTTTGGGTATAGGGCCGCTGCTTCGCGGGTGCCACGATGAATGCGGCATGGGGCAATCCCGGCAAGTGGGGCGCTGCGGGACGTTCGTCAGCTCTGGCCCAAGCCGGTGTCGAGGGCGGCGGATTGCGCTGCGAAGTCGTCGGGACGGCGCTTGCGGAAGGTTTCGAGATTGGCGAGCTTCCAGCGCAGTGCCGGCAGTTGCGCGGCGTGCGGGCATTGCACCAGCGACCAGTCCGGTTCTGCGCGCGCCAGCCCACTCAGAAACTGCTTGTGCGCGGTGCTCAGTCGCTGTGGCAGCTCGCGCCGCATCCTGGCGCGAGCGTCGAGCAGTGTCTCCAGGGAGCAGTCCACTTCGGTCATGCCGACAAAGGCCCGCTCGTACTCGCCGGCGATGTCCTTGTCGTTGCCGAACAGCACTTCGTGGGGCGGCCGGTTGTGACCCGCCAGATAGATCACGAAGCACTCGACCATGCCGTCGCTGATGTCGCCCGACTCAAAGAGCTGCCACACGTCGAACAGGTCGCGGGGGTGCTGCCGATCCAGCGCGGCCACCAGCTTGCTGGCGTACAACTCGTCCGGTGCCAGAACCGGCAGCTCGAACTCGACGCCGAACAGATCGCTGGTCTTGGCGCTCAGCGGCCGCCGCTCGACGGGCAGCACGCTGCCGCGGAACACGACGTTGACCTCGATCTTCACCTGGTTGGCGTCGTTCTCGACGATCAGCTTGGTGTCTCCCAGGTCCTTGGCGCGAACCAGGCGTGTCTGCACGCCCAGTGGTGCAAGGCGCGTGGCGATGGCGGCCAGCTCCTGGTTGATGGCTTGCAGCGCTTCGTCGCGCGGCGTCTGCCACGGGAGGTATACCACGTCGATGTCCACCGACAGGCGCGGCATGTCCCGCACGAAGAGGTTGATGGCCGTGCCGCCCTTCATGGCGAAGATGTCGTTGGCGAACACGTCGGGCGCGACGGCCAGCAGCAGGCGAACGGTGTCCGCGTAGGTCTTATCCATGAGGTTTCAGGCTCAGCAGGGTTCCGTCATCGAGCCGGCTCATCCAGCGCGTGTTGCTGCCGGTGCGAACCGGGTACTGCTCCAGCAGGGCATCGACATCCACGAGGCTGGTCTCGCGCGCCCAGGTGAGGAACAGGCGCACGGCCTTCACGCTGGTGCAGCAGGACAGCAGTTGTCCGAGCAAGTCCTTGCGGGGGGAACGCAGTCCATCGAAGAGGTTGCGGGCCTCTTCGAGGCTCTGCTTGACGCCGGCCTCGTACAGCAGCTCCAGCACGGCACGCTCGGGGGCTGCCACCCGCAGATCCTCGGGCAGGCCAGGCGGCGTGGTCAGGGTCTTGCCGGCCAACACCGTATCCGGCCAGTCGAACAGGCGGGCGTGGACGTAGCGGGCCGGAAAGCGCGAAGTGAACCAGACCGGCAACGCAAAGCGACCGTCGCCCCACAGCACCAGCGCCTCCCGGCTGCCCAGGTTGTGCCGCACACCCTGCAGGGCCAGGGCGCTCTTGCCGCCGACGTGCAGGCCGGGCACGCGCTGTTGCAGGAACTTCAGCGCACCGTAGACCCCGAATTCATCGTTCGGGAAGGCATAGACGCCATGGGCCAGGCGCACGAGCCACCCGCCGTCGGCATAGTGGGCGGCGAGCTGGGGCGACACCCCGAACTGGCTCAGGGTGGCAAGGTCGAACGGCGCTCCGCGGGGGAGTCCCGCCTGCAGTCGCTTGATTATCTGGTGCCGAGAATTTCTATCCATGCTATAAAAATAGCACGGAATCCAATCAATCTCTAGAGCTATAGCAAGAACATGCAGGGAAAGTAGTATAAGGTTTTATTTATAGTGCAGGGTCTAATCGTCCTGCGACCCGGGCCGCCCCGGCTCTGCCAGCCGCAACCTGCCCTCCTGATCGAGGTCTATGCTTGGGGGGCAAGCCGAAACCGAATGCAGTCGTCATTGCAAGGCGAGAGCCACACCCTCCCCGCTACCTCCAGCCGCTTTTTCCGTCGCCGGCAACGGTAGAGCATCGAAATTAGGCACGGGACATTCACCCATGACGTGGCTCCAGGCTGGGTTCGAGGTTGGCTGCGGCGGGCTCGTGAACTGCCGGGCGAGAGAGGCGGTGGCGCAACCGGCTGGCGGGCCACAGGCTGATGGCCGCGACGACCGCGAGCAGGGTCAGGGACGTCTGGTAGCCGGTGTAATGCGCGACGCGCAGGGTGATCATCGAAGCGAGCATGGCGACGGCCATGTCGACGGACTGGAACAGGGCGTAGTCGGAAGCGGGCTGATGCGGCCGCACCAGTCCCATGAGCACGTTGTAGAGCGTCACGAAGCCGACCGCGGCGGCTGCGTTGACCAGCCCGAACAGGACCAGCCATGCGGGCAAATCGAACCGGGAATAGCCGACTGCCATCAGGCCGGCCAACGCGGCGTGCAACACCATCACCGGAAGAAGGCTTCGCCATGCCCCAATCCGCCGCGCGAGCAGCCCTCCGATGAGGACGCCGAGGCCGCTGGCCACGGTGCTGAAGAACGTCAGCGCCTGGCCCAACTCGGTCAGACTCATGCCCTGGTCCACGAGCAGTACCGTCTGCAGGGCCATGAGACCGCGCATGGCCAGGTAGTAGATTGCCGTCAGTGCGAGCGCAGGCCAGAGCGCGCGCAGACTGGATGGGTCGAAGCGCGGCTGTTCCTGGCCAGCGCTGGCCGGGACCGGTTGCCGCACCAGAAGCACAGGAATCAACAGAATCAGGGACAGTGCCGCCATGGAGAGGAAGCCCGCGGCCCAGCCGGCGTATTGCGTCACGGCCAGGAAGGCGAACACGCCGAATGGGATCCCCAGGTAGCTGCCGCCGACCTGGGCGGCATTGGCGAACGGCCGGCTGCGCTCGTCGGTGGTGCAGATGAGGATGCCGTTGGCGTAGATGCCGTGGTTGGCCGACAGCAACGTCAGCAGCATGAGGATGGCGACGATCGCCCATGCGGAACGGGTTGGCTCCACCAGCGCAATGCCGCCCAGCAGCGCGGCCATTCCAACCTGAAGGAGCACGAGGCTTCCGAGGTAGCGGTTGCCTGAGAGCGGCAGGGCGTGCCGTTCGCACCACGGCGCCCATAGGAACTTGCCCACCCAGGGCAGCATGGCGAGCGACAACCAACTGAGCTGCGCGAGGTCCAGCCCGGCGTGGCGGAAATAGCCGACGACCCCCTGCATGACCAGCGCCGTGAGCATGCCCTGGTGAAGGTAGTAGGACCAGTAGGGGATGTGGCGAGTCACGACGAACCTCCGCGTGAGGCAGCCGCCAACCATGCGTGGGCTGACACCTCGGCCTCCAGGCGTGTGGCGACAACCTGATAGGGGTAGGGAGCCCGGCCGGACGCATTCCATGCTTCGGCTTTACGCGTGAACTCACGTCTACACATTTCATCTGCCTCAATGCGAACAGCCCCCAGGCAGTAGCGTTGTTGCGCGGTAAAGTTGTCCCGGCTCCACTGTGTATAGGTCGCCATGAAGCGCCCGGATTGGCTCGGGAACTCGACCCCCTCCATCACTAGAACGAAAGGCTCAGCGCGCGCGTACAGCGCTTCCAGTTGGGCGATCATGCCGGTGATTTGGTCGTCGGCCACTCGTGCCGGCATGTGAAGGCCCACCAATGGCCAATTGAGTGTGTCGACGAAATCATCCATTGGCTCGCTCCTTCGTGCGGGGTGACCAGGCAGGTGCGTGCGGCATAGACGGCTCGTGGTGGGTGCGAAATAGGCCGACTGACACCGGGTGGTCAGCAAGCGAGGCCAACAATAAGTAGGAAATGATAATTGGTTGCAAATATGGTGCAGCCCTGATCGGGCGAGCTTATGCTCGAATCGGAATCGACCCGTCCCGGTCGGGGACAAGGTTCGACGATAGGGCCAAGTCGGCCTCTGCTGCCCCGGTGAATCCACGCTACAAAGATGGCGTGATTCAGCGTCGGCGTTTGAAGGCCGAGGGGGGAACGCCGAACTGTTTCTGGAAGGCGGCCGCGAAGTGGCTCGCGTTCGCGTAGCCGAGGTCCGCGGCCACCACGGTCACCGGGGTGTGGCCCTCGCTCAGGCGCCGACGCGCTTCGTGCATGCGTTCCCGCTGGAATAACCCATAGACGCTCTCGTTGAACAGCAATCTGAAGCCGCGTTTGAGTTTCACGGCGCTGAGGCCGCATTCCCGCGCGAGCGCGTCAATGGTTGGCGCCTGGGTCAGGTCGGCCAGCAGAATATCCCGTGCGCGAAGCAGGTTGCGCCTGTCTGCCGGGGAAACGCTGGGTGACGGCGCATCCCCGTCCCGGTGCGCCTCGATCGCCAGACCGACCATCACCAGCGACTGTCCAAGCAACCAGGCCGCCGAGGGGACGGGTATCGCGCCCCTCTCCGGGCCGGCCGGCATCATCCGCAACACGCCGCTCAAGGCCCCGGCGGCTGCGCGCATTTCCGCGCTGCAACGATGCATGGCGCAGCACCGCGCGGTATCCAGCATCCGTGCCAGGGATGCGTCGAGATCGGGCGCCCAGTCGGAGAGGATGTCGGGCCGCACGGAGACGGTTACATACTCGAAGCTGTCCGCGTAGGACGATCGCCCCGTGCACCCCGGGGTGTAGCTGATGCAGCCCAGACCCTGGCGCAGGATGCACTCGCTTCCTCCCGCGGCATCGCCGTCCATGGAGAAGCCGCAGCGTCCTTTCAGCGCGCATGAAAAGTGGATTCGATCCCAGTCGTCACGCACGTTCATGGTCATGGGGCGGGCGAGATTCCCGCTCCACAGCAGCGTGTCGACCCCGTCACGCAGGGCCAGTTTGACCAGGCGACAGTTGGCGGCCCGCTCCATATGGGGCACCGGCTTTTCCGCGAGCAGGCTCGAAACGGCGACCTCGGACGAGATCGGAAGAGCACACGTCTGAACTCCAGTCACGAATCACCACCTCGTA
>CALBTT010000071.1 GCA_937967645.1 uncultured Zoogloea sp. | reverse complement strand
TCACCGATCGACTCAGGGAACGGGCGTGAGCCCGCGCTCCGTCGGAATCCCTTCCACGAGGAGTCGCGCCATGCAGGTGGTATCCATCATTTCGACCAAGGGGGGCGTCGGCAAGACAACCACCGCGGCGAACCTGGGCGGTTTCATCGCCGATGCGGGACTGCGCGTGCTGCTGCTGGACCTGGACGTACAACCCACCTTGTCGAGCTACTTCACGCTCGGCACGCATGCGCCTGCCGGCATCTACGAGATGCTGGCCTTCAACGAGCAGCGTATCGAGCAATTGGCTTCGCAGACCGCTGTGGCGGGTCTCGACCTGGTGGTGTCGAATGACCACCGCGGCGAACTGAACACACTGCTGCTGCACGCACCCGACGGCCGGCTGCGCCTGCGTCACCTACTCCCCGCGCTGGCGCCGCACTACGACCTGCTGGTGATCGATACCCAGGGAGCGCGCAGTGTGCTGCTGGAGATGGCGGTACTGGCCTCCAGTCTGGCGCTGTCACCGGTGACGCCGGAAATCCTGGCGGCGCGTGAGCTGAGGCGCGGCACGCTGCAACTGATCGAGGACATCGCGCCGTATCGGCACCTCGGCATCGAGCCGCCACCGCTGCGCTTGCTCATCAACCGTGTGCATCCGGTTTCGTCGAACGCCCGACTGATCCAGCAGGCCCTGCGACAAGTGTTCCAGGCGCACGCTGGCATACAGGTCCTGAACACCGACGTCCCGGCCATCGAAGCCTACCCACGTGCCGCAACACGGGGGCTGCCAGTGCATCGCGTCGAGTACCGGCAACCAGTGGGCCGTACTGCGCCTGCGGCGTTGGAGACGATGCGTGCGCTGGCTGGCGAGCTGTTCCCGGCATGGCGGGAGCGCTTCGCGTGCGTTACCGGCAGAGGCCGCGCAGGGGGAGCCAGTCATGGCGAACGCGCATGAACTGGCCCGCGGCCATGCGCGACTGCGCGCGCTGATCGAGTTCGCGCTGGGCGAAGGTTGGCACGTGAAACGCACGCGCGGCGGGCACCTGATGTTCACCAAGCCCGGCTGCGCCGCGATCTATACCAGCTCGACTGCGAGCGATCACCGTGCCAGCCGCAACGCACGCGCGCAGCTTCGCCGCGCCGATCGACGGGTACCGGCGGCATCTCGGGAGAGCAGCGATGGCTGAGCCGACGCCGCAGGACATGGCCGCCAAGCTGCTGGCCAAGGGCTTCGAACGCAGCGGTCCTTCGGCCGCGGCCTTGACCGACCCCATTGCCGACACGCCGATGGTGGTGACGCTGGACGAGCTGCGCCCCTATGAACATGACCCGCGCATGAAGCGCAACCCCGCCTACGAGGAAATCAAGGCGTCGATCCACGAACGCGGTCTGGACGCGCCGCCGGCGATCACCCGCCGGCCGGGCGAGGCGCACTACATCATCAGGAACGGTGGCAATACGCGGCTCGCCATCCTGCGTGAACTGTGGGGCGAAACCAGGGAAGACCGCTTCTTCCGGATCGCGTGCCTGTTCCGCCCATGGCCGGCGCGCGGCGAAATCGTGGCGCTGACTGGGCACCTGGCCGAGAACGAGTTGCGCGGCGGGCTGACCTTCATCGAGCGGGCGTTGGGCATCGAGAAGGCGCGCGAGTTCTACGAGCAGGAAAGCGGCCAGGCGCTGTCGCAGAGCGAACTCGCGCGGCGACTGACTGCCGACGGCTATCCGGTACCGCAGTCACACATCAGCCGCATGAACGATGCGGTGCGCTATCTGCTGCCGGCGATCCCGACGCTGCTGTACGGCGGATTGGGCCGGCATCAGGTGGACCGGCTCGCGGTGCTGCGCAAGGCGTGCGAGCGCACCTGGGAGCGGCGTGCGCTGGGCCGCACCGTGGCCGTGGACTTCGCCACCTTGTTTCAGGACGTGCTGACGCAGTTCGACACACAGCCGGACGACTTCTCGCCGCAGCGGGTGCAGGACGAACTGGTCGGCCAGATGGCCGAGTTGCTGGAGGCGGACTACGACACGCTGGCGCTGGAGATCGACGACAGCGAAAGCCGCCAGCGTGCGCTGACCAGCGAGCCGGCGGCGCCGAAGCCACCGGCGGCGCCTGTCGTGCCTGCTGCTCCTTTCGCACCGGTCTCCGCGCCTCAGCAGCCACCCGTGTCGTCCGTACCGCGCGACACCACGCCGGTCTCGCCTGCGGCGCCAGCAGCGACACCGCCTGCATCGTCCGAAGCGCCGGAGGACCAGCGCGGACCACGCGACGAGCGCCTGCAAGGGCACATCGTGACACCGGCACCGACCACCGAGCGCCTGCAGTCCATCCAGCGGATGGTCGCGGACCAACTCGGCGACAAGCCGCCCGACTTCGAGACCGACGCGCTGCGCGCGATCCCCGTGCAGGCCGGGGGTCTCTTTCCCATCTCGGACGTCTGGTACATCGAGCCGGGGCTGGACGTGCCGGATCGCCTGCGCGTGCACATCGCGCAGTTCGCGCGCGAGATCGGCGAGGAAGCGGCGGTCGCCGACCACATCGAGGCCAGCGTCAGCGGCATCGGCTTCGTCTGCGTGGCGCCGGCCGTGGACCAGGCGAAGGCGCTGCCGGCATTTGCTCGGGCGGTGCTCACCCTTCTGCAAGCGCTGAGTACGGCACCGCCCTCAGCGAACGGATTGGGCCGCGCGCGGCTGGCCGATGAGTTGGCGGCGCTGCTCCATGGCCATGGCGGCTCGGCCACACGCCTGAGCGATGCTGCGCTGGTGAAGCTGTTCCGTCTGCTGCGCCTGGCGCGCCGGCTGCTGGATCTGGAAGCCGGCGTAGCAGGCCAGGAAGCCTGAGCGCAGGAGGCTACCGCATGTCGGCACCGCACCCACTCAACCAGGCCGTGATCGCCCAGGCCCTGCATGACCTGCGCAACGGCCAGTTGCGCCGCTGCAAGGCCATGGGCTTCGGCGAGGAGGAGCTGGATGCGCTGAAGCACCCCGAACTCGTGAGCATGCTGGTGAATGCCACGGTGTCGTGGTGTTCGGTGTCGGTGAACCGGGAGGTGGTGAAGCGGCTGCTGAGCCAGGTGCACGACGTGGAGCGGGAGATCGCCACGGTGGATCGCATGCTGTGCCTGGGGGCGAGCACGGAGATGGTCAGCAAGTTCTACGGTCTCACGCATCAGGAAGTGGCGCTGCGCCGCGACATCCTCGGGCTGCCCAAGCGCAAGGGCCGGCATCCGGTGCTCGACGGGGCGCAGGACGTGGCCTTGTGGGAGCACTGGAGGGCCGGCGTCGCCGAGCGCCATGTCGCCCTGACCGACGACACGGCGATGCTGGCGCGGACCATGGACCTGGCCGAGG
>CALBTT010000070.1 GCA_937967645.1 uncultured Zoogloea sp. | reverse complement strand
GGCGGCGGCCCGCATCGCCGCGGCCGACCCGCGCATCGTCAACCTGGCCGGCCAGACCCGCCTGCCCGAGGCGGCCGCCGTGATCGCCCGCGCAGCCCTGCTGATCGGGGTGGATACCGGCCTCACCCACATGGGCACGGCCCTGGCCCGGCCCACCGTGGCGATCTTCGGCTCCACCTGCCCCTACCAGGACACCGGCCGCCCCACCGGCAGCGTGATCTGGCTGGGCATGCCGTGCTCCCCGTGCCGGCGCCGGCCGACCTGCGGCGGCGCCTTCACCTGCCTGCGCGACATCACCCCCGAGCGGGTGCTGGCCCAGGCCCAGGCCATGCTGGCCGCGGAGCGCACCCGATGAAGATCCTCCACGTGGAATCCGGCAAGCACCTGTATGGCGGCGCCCGCCAGGTGCTCTACATCACCGAAGGCCTGGCCGCCCAGGGCGTCGACAACCTGCTGGCCTGCCCCATCGGCAGCGAGATGGCACGCCAGCAGCCTGCCGGCACCCGGGTGCTGCCGATGAAGATGGGCGGTGACGGCGACATCGGCCTGGCCTTCCGGCTGGCCCGCCTGATCCGCGCCGAAAAGCCCGACCTGGTGCACCTCCACAGCCGCCGCGGCGCCGACACCTGGGGTGGGCTGGCGGCGAAGCTGGCCGGCGTGCCCTGCGTGCTGTCGCGGCGGGTGGACAACCCCGAGTCGCGCCTCGCCGTGGCCCTCAAGTACCGTCTGTACGACCATGTGATCACCATCTCCGAGGGCATCCGCCAGGTGTTGCTCGATGAAGGCCTGCCCGCCGCGAAGGTGACCTGCGTGCGCAGCGCCGTCGATCCGGAGCCCTTCCTGCCCCGGGTGGACCCGGCGGCCTTCCGCGCCGAGTTCCGCCTGCCCCAGGATGCGCTGGTGGCCGGCGTGGTGGCCCAGATGATCCCGCGCAAGGGCCACCGCTATCTCTTTGCGGCGCTGCCCGAGCTGGTGGAGCACTACCCGGAGCTGCACGTACTGGTCTTCGGCCAGGGGCCCCTGCTTGCCGAACTGCGCGCCGACGTGACGGCCCGCGGGCTGGATGGCAACGTTCATTTCGCCGGCTTCCGCCACGACCTGGCCCACTGGATCGGCGGGCTCGACATGCTGGTGCACCCGGCCGAAATGGAAGGCCTGGGCGTCTCCCTGCTGCAGGCGGCGGCGGCCGGCGTGCCGGTGATCACCAGCCGGGCCGGCGGCCTGCCCGAAGCGGTGCTCGACGGAGTCACCGGCATCCTGTGCCCGCCGGGCGATGTGGCCGCCCTGGCCGCCGCGGTGAACAGCCTGGCCGCCGACCCGGACCTGCGCCACCGCTACGGCGAGGCAGGGCGCGCGCGCATCCTCGCCGAGTTCTCCATCGATGGCATGGTGGCGGGCAACCTGGCCGTCTATCACCAGGTGCTGGGCCGGTGAAGATCCTGACCGTCCTGCGCAGCATGAAGAGCGGCGGCGCCGAGCGCCATGCCCTGCAGCTCATGCGCGGCCTCCGCGCGCGGGGCCACGACTGCCTGTATGCGGGGCCCATGGCGGGCTGGCTCGGCCAGCAGCTGCGGGCCGATGGCTTCGACGGCATCGATCTGCCCCTGCTGGGGCTCTACGACCTGCCCTCGCTGCTGCGCCTGGCCCTGTATGCCCGGCGCCAGCAGGTGGACCTGCTCCATGGCCACCTGACCCGCAGCGCCTGGTACGTGGGCCTGGCCGCCCGCCTGGCGGGCCTGCCCAACGTCGCCACGGCCCACTCCGACAACGCCGGCAAGCACTTCGGCCGGGCCGACCGCATCATCGCCGTGTCCGGCGCGGTGGCCGATTTCCTGCAGCGTCAGGGCTATGATCCGGCGCGCATCCGCATGGTCCATCACGGCATCGCCGACCTGGCTGCGCGGCTGCCGGCCGATGCCCGCGCCACCCTCCGCCGGGAGCTGGGCCTGCCCGACGATGAGCCCTGCCTGCTGATGGCCGCCCGCATCGTGCCGGCAAAGGGGCACGACACGGCCCTGCGTGCCCTGGCCCGCCTGCGCGACCAGCCGTGGACCCTGCTGCTGGCCGGCGACCACCACGGCGACCTGGGCCCGCAGATGCAGGCCCTGGCGCGGGAACTCGGCATCGACGGGCGGGTCCGTTTCCTGGGGCTGCGCGAGGATGTGCCGGCCCTGATGGCGGCCTCCGACCTGCTGCTGGCCCCGTCCCGGCGGGAAGCCCTGTCCCTGACCTTGCTCGAGGCCTCGGCCTGTGCCCTGCCCATCGTCGCCACCCGCGTCGGCGGCATCGGCGAGGTGGTGGAGGAGGGTGCCAGCGGAGCCCTGGTGGCGCCGGATGATCCTGCCGCCCTGGCTGAAGCCATCGCCCCGCTGCTGGGCGACCCGGCCCGCCGCCGCGCCTTCGGCGCCCGGGCCCGCCAGCGTTTTGAAGCCGGTTTCACGGAGGACGCCATGTTCGACAGGACGATTGCCGTGTATCGCGAGGCCTGCGCCCGATGACCCAGGTGCAGATCCTCATGTATCACCGGGTCGGGCACTTCCCCGGCCGGGTCAAGGCCCACGGCGCGCTGTACTGCCACCTGCCGCGGTTCCGGGCCCAGATGCGCCTGTTCAAGGTGCTGGGCTATTCCGTGGTCAGCCTGGACGATGCCGCCGCCGGCCTGCGCGGCGAGATCGCCCTGCCGCCCCGGCCCCTGGTGCTGACCTTCGACGACGCCTACGTGGACTTCCTCGACAACGCCGCGCCGGTGCTCAAGGCCCACGGCTATCCGGCCACCGTGTATGCGGTGAGCGGCCTGATCGGCACCACCTCCAGCTGGGATGCGGGTGTCGGTCCCGAGCCGGCGCCGCTGATGAACGCCGCCCAGCTGCGCGAGGTGCAGGACCTGGGCTTCACCATCGGCTCCCACTCGAAGAGTCACCTGCGCCTGGCTCAGCAGGACGATGCCTGCATCCTGGCCGAAGCCCGGGACAGCAAGCGGGCCCTCGAGGATCTGCTGGGGCGGCGGGTCGACCATTTCTGCTACCCCTACGGCAGCCACGACCTCCGCGCCGTGAATGCCGCCGCCGAGGCCGGCTACCTCACCGGCACCACCTGCGTGCGGGCTGCCGCCACCCCCGCCGACGATCCCCTGACCCTGCCGCGCAAGGCCGTGTCGCGGGGTGACGACGTCTTCGGCGTGGCCTGGAAGCTGCTCACCAAGAACATCCCCAAGCACCCGCAGATCCGGCGCCCCGCCTAGTCCTCCCGCCGCCGGAAGGCCCACCACGCAGCTCCCAGCGTGAAGCTGGCGATGATCGCCACGACGATCCAGAAGCCGTGTTCGTGCTCGGCCAGCGGAATACCCCCCACGTTCATGCCGAGCAGGCCGGCGATCATGTTGATCGGCAGGGCCAGCACGGTGACCATGGTCAGCACGAAGACGCTGCGGTTGGTCTCCTCGGTGACCCGCGCCGCCACTTCCTCCTGCAGCAGCTTGATGCGCTCCTGCAGGGCCGTCATGTCGCCCAGCACGGCGGAGAATTCCTCGGTGGAGTGGCGCAGCTCCTGCACGTCGCGGGTGGCGATCCAGGCGGGCGGCTGGTTGAGCAGGCGGAACAGGGCCCCGGGTTCGGGCGCCAGCAGCCGGCGCAGGCGCACCAGCACCCGGCGCAGGGCGCCCAGGCGGCTGCGGCTCTGGTGCACCCGGTCGGCCAGCAGGCTGTCCTCGATCTTGTCCACCCGGGCCGTCGCCGAGCGCACGATCTGCACCAGCACGTCGGCCTGGTCGCGCAGCAGGTGGGTCAGCAGGGCGGTCGGTGACTCGAAGGTTTCGCCGCGCTTCACTGCCTCGCGCAGGCGGTCGATGGAGCGCAGGGGCTGGAGGCGGGCGCTGAGCAGGGTGCGCTGGTCCACCCACAGCCATTGGGTGGCGATCTGCGAGGGCTCGAAGTCGAACTGGTAATGCACATCATTGACCACGGCGATGAGGGCTTCGTGGGCGTACTCGATGCGGGTCGACCGGGAGCCCTCGTGCAGGGCGTCGAAGAAGGCCTCCGCTTCGCCCAGGTGCGCCCGCAGCCAGCGCTCGGTGGCTGCATTGGCCAGGTTGAAGTGCAGCCACGCGAAGCCATCCTGAGGGGCCTGGCCGCCGCCCTGCAGCCAGGCGGCGGCGGCCTGGGTGTCCATCGCTTCGCCGCTGGCGCCGGGGCGGAACAGGAAGCCGGAGATCAGTCCCGAACGGTCGGAGCCATAAGAAGAAGCGTCGGAGGGCAGCACGGTGGGGGCGTCGGGGCAGGCGCAGAAAAAGTCTCGGACTGCGAGCCTGAACGACGTACATGACCGGGGCGTGACACTCCCCCTCGCCTCACCAGTAGGCGGGATAGCGCCCGGGGCCGCGCAGGTTGTTGTAGACCAGCGCCACGGCGACCAGCAGCAGGGCGCCAGCGAGGGTCGGTGTGATCAGGAAGGGCCAGCCGGGGGCGCTCAGGAAGACGATCACCGGGTTGGAGCCCGCCGGCGGATGCACGCAGCGCAAGGCCATCATGCCCATGATGGACAGCGCCACGGCCAGCGCGGCGGCCCACCAGTGGGGGCCGAGCAGGGCCAGGCAGGCCAGTCCGGTGAAGCTGCTGAGCACATGCCCGAGGACTACGTTGCGAGGCTGGGAGAAAGGCACCTCGGGAAAGCCGAAGACCAGCACGCAGGAGGCGCCGAAGGAGCCCAGGATCAGGGCCTGGGACAGGCCCTCGGCCAGCCCGGCCACCACGGCGATGGCCAGGAAGCCGCCGAGGCCGGCGATGGCGATGGCACGGGCCGGTGGGGCTGGGGGCAGGGCGGCGCCTCCGCGGAGGCGGGACAGGAGGCGGGACAGGAGGCGGGACAGGAGGCGGGACAGGAGGCGGGACAGGAAGCGGGACAGGAAGCGGGGCATGGACATTTCCTAGAGTAGACAGATCTGTCTACTCTAGCGTTTTCCCCCTGCTTTGCAAGCTTCGGCGGGAGGCGTTAAGGTGCGTCCATGCCTCGACGACCCGCCTCCCTGTCCGCCCCTGAAGCGCCTGTCCGTGTCGATCGCCGGGCCCATCTGGTGGATACGGCGCTGCGCCTGTTTGCTGCCGGGGGCTACCACGGGGTCGGCATCGATACCATCCTGGCCGCCGCCGGGGTGGCCAAGAAGACGCTGTACAGCCATTTTCCGTCGAAGAATGCGTTGATCGCCGAAGTGCTGCGGGAGCGCGACCGCCGCTTCCTGGTCAGCCTGGCGGCCTGTGTGGACGCCGGAGAGACGCCGCTGGCCCGTCTGCAGGCGGTGTTCGACTGGCACGCCTGCTGGTTTGCCGAGGCGGATTTCGCCGGCTGCATGTTCCTCAACGTGGCGGCCGAATTCCACGGGGCGGAGGCCGGCCTGGCGCAGATCGCGCGGGACCACAAGCAGGCCGTCGAGGCCTTCCTGGCTTGCTTGCTGGTTCCCCTGGTCGGCCCGGAGGCCGCTCCGCAGCGGGCGGCGGAGCTCAACCTGCTGCTCGACGGGGCGATCGGCGTGGCGTTGGTCAGTGGTGACGCGGAGGGCGCGGCGGCCCGCGCCTGGGACATGGCGCGCCGCCTGCTCGGGCCCTTGCCCGCGGTTCAGGGGTAGAGGCCGCGCACCTTGTGGGCCAGCAGCACCCGCTCGCAGCCCAGCACGAAGGCCGCGGTGCGCAGGGGGATGCCCTTGGCCCGGGCAGCCTCCCACACCGCCGCGAAGGCTTCGCGCATGATCCGGTCGAGGCGGGCGTTGATCTCGTCCTCGGTCCAGAAGAACGCGCTGATGTCCTGCACCCACTCGAAATAGCTCACCGTCACCCCGCCGGCATTGGCCAGCACATCGGGGATCACGGTGATGCCGCGCTCCTGCAGGATCAGGTCGGCCTCCGGCGTGGTCGGGCCGTTGGCGCCCTCGACCAGGATCCGGGCGTGGAGCCGCTCGGCCACCGCCGGGGTGATCTGGTTCTCCATGGCCGCCGCCACCAGGATGTCGGCCTCGGTGCTCCAGAAGCGGTCCCCGTCGATGGTCTCGGCCCCCGGCGCGCCGCTCAGGCGGCCCTGCTGCTGGCGCCAGGCCTTGGCGGCGCGCACGTCGAGGCCGGCCGGGTTGGCGATGGCCCCCGAGCTGTCCTGCAGGGCCACCACCCGGGCGCCCGCATCGGCGAACAGGCGGGCTGCCGCCTCGCCGACGTTGCCGAAACCCTGTACCGCCACCCGCGCGCCGTTGATCTCCAGGCCCAGGCGACGGGCGGCTTCCACGGTGCTGACGAAGACGCCGCGGCCGGTGGCGTCCTTGCGGCCCAGGCTGCCGCCCAGGCTGACCGGCTTGCCGGTGACGACGCCCATCGAGGTCCGCCCCTCGTTCATGGAGTAGGTGTCCATCAGCCAGGCCATCACCTGCTCGTTGGTGTTGATGTCCGGCGCCGGGATGTCCTTGTCCTGGCCCAGCAGGATGTGGATCTCGCTGGTGTAGCGGCGGGTCAGGCGCTCCAGCTCGGCCATGGACAGCTGCTTGGGATCCACCCGCACGCCACCCTTGGCGCCGCCGAAGGGCACATTCACCACGGCGTTTTTCACCGTCATCCAGGCCGACAGGGCCATCACCTCGGCCAGGGTCACGTCCGGGTGGAAGCGGATGCCGCCCTTGCCGGGCCCGCGGGCCAGGTTGTGCTGCACCCGGTAGCCCTCGAAGTGGGCCATCTCGCCGTTGTCGAGGCGGATCGGTACATTGACGATCAGCGCCCGCATCGGACGGGTCAGCAGCGGCGTGAGGGGGCGCAGCTCCGCAGCCAGATGGGGCTCGACCCGGTCGATCTGGACCAGGAAGGTCTCCCACGGGCCGAGGTGCTCGGCGGACAGGTAGGACGGGATGTGCGCGACGTTGTTCATGGTGTGCCTCCTTGGTGGGTACCAAACGCCCCGTGGGGCGACGGCTTTCATGCAAGCCAGGCCCGTTATGCTGACGGGTCCGTTCCTGGAGTGGCGTGATGCGTCTGTCGATCTGTTCCGTACTGTTCTTTCTGGCTGGGCCCGTGCTCGCCAGTGACGAAGCCCGCCTGCCGGGCGACGCTGCCGCGGTGCAGGCGGCGGCGTCCGACAGGCCCTTCAAGCTGAGTCTCGGCACCTACCACTATGGCGGCGATGCCAACGGGCAGGACCTCAACCTGCGCTACCGCCGGGGCGACTCCTCCGCGTGGATCGGCGCCTACCGGGACCGCAGCTTCGGGGATCAGGCCCGGGGCGGCGTCGATACCAGCTGGCAGCCTTTCGAGGGTTCGACACTGGCACTCCAGCCTTCGTTGCAATGGGCTTCCGGTGGTTTCTGGGGGGGCAGCTTCAGCGTCGAACTGGGCGAGCCCTGGTTCGTCCAGGCGGGGATCGGACGCACCAACACGCGGCCCTATTTCAATCTCAATTTCGACCCCAACGATGCCCTCTCCCTGGCGGCAGGCTACCGGGACGACAGCGGCCGCACCGGTTACCTGATGGTCGTCCGGGACGACCGCCTGGGTACCCGTCAGCAGCATGTCCATGGTGTGCTCCGCTGGCCGGTGGGGGAAGGCCAACGCGTCACGGTCGATGTGCTGCGCAAGACCGGCATCGGCGACACCGGGCCGGTCGAGGGCTGGGGCTTCAGCCTGGGGTATGACTGGCGGGACTGGTTCGCGCATCTGGCCTACGAGCCCTGGCAGAACTTCTCGGCGGAGCACGCCACCCGCCTGACGCTGGGCCTGCGCTTCTGAGCGGGAGACTCACAGCCGGTCCAGGCTGACCAGCCGGTAGCCCTGGCGGGTCAGGCCGTCGCGCAGCAGGGCGGCGGTGGCGACGGCTTCCGGGCTGTCGCCATGTACGCAGATGCTGCCGATGGGGGTGGGCAGGCGGACGCCATTGACCGAGATCAGGGCCTGTTCGGCGAGCATCGCCGTCACATGGGCGAGGGCCGCCTCGGCACCGTGGATCATGGCGTCGGGCCGGCTGCGCGGCACCAGGTTGCCGTCGTCCAGGTAGGCCCGGTCGGCGAAGATCTCCTGCACCACCCGCAGGCCGGCGGCCTGGCCGGCGCGGACCAGCTCGGAGCAGGCCGGGGCGAGCAGGATCAGGCCGGGGTCGAAGGTCTGGATCGCACGGACCACCGTGGCGGCCAGGGCCGGGTCCTTGCAGGCCATGTTGCTGAGGGCGCCGTGGGGTTTGACGTGGCCCATGGCCAGGCCTTCCGTGCGGGCCATGCCGGCCAGGGCGGCCATCTGGTACAGCAGGATGGCCTCCAGCTCGTCGGCGGGCAGGCTCATGGGCCGGCGGCCGAAGCCCTGCAGGTCCGGGAAGGCCGGGTGGGCACCGATGCCGACCCCGGCCTCGCGGGCCAGGCGCAGGGTGCGCCGCATCACCAGCGGATCGCCGGCATGGAAGCCGCAGGCCAGGTTGGCGCTGTCGATGAGGGCGAGCAGGGCGGCGTCGTTACCCATCTCCCAGGCGCCGAAGCTCTCACCGAGGTCGGCGTTGAGGTTGATGACAGGTTTCATGATGGACTCGGCAAGGGGTCTTCGTCACCGCGCACGGCGCAGCCGGCCAGGTTGGCGGCAAGCAGGGCGGCACTGTCGGTGAGGCCGCCGCGCGGCCGGATCGATGCCTGCCAGGCCCGCAGCCGCCGGGCCAGATCGGCCCGTGCGGCGGCGGCCTGGCAGGCATCCACGGTGGCGAAGCGCAGGCTGTCGCCGGGCTGCAGGTGGGCGAGGCGTGGCAGGTCGGCGCGGATCACGGTGGCGATCTTGGGGTAGCCGCCCACCGTCTGGCAATCGGCCAGCAGCAGGATGGGGTGGCCGTCGGCGGGCACCTGGATGGCGCCAGGGGTCACCCCGTCGGAGACGATGTCGGCGCCGAGCGCGCTGTGCGCCAGGCGCGGGCCATCGAGACGGATGCCCATGCGGTCGCGCTGCTGGCCGATCCGGTAGGGCTCGGACAGGAAGGTGGCGAGGGCCGCGGGCGTGAAGTGCCCGACCTGGGGGCCGGGGATCACACGGATCGGCCCGTCGGGGTGAATCAAGGGATCGGCCTGCACATCGGGCTGCCCGCCATCCTGCGCGGGAAGGCAGGGCAGGCGCTGGCCGGCCTGCAGGGGCGGAGGGCCCAGCCCGGCCCGTGGATAGCTGGCGCGGCTGCCCAGCGCCGCCGGCACCTGCAGACCGCCGGCCACCGCCAGATAGCCGACGCCGCGGGGGCTGCCCAGCTGCAGGGTGTCGCCGGCCTGCGGGGTGAGGTCCGACCATGGGGCAAGCCTGCGGGGCGGGCCGTCCCGGGGGATCAGGCGGGCCAGCAGGGGGCCGCCCAGGGCGATGCGCAGCGGGCCATCGACGGCGCGCAGCACGGGGCCGGCCAGCAGCACCTCCAGCCCCGCCGCGCCCGCGTCGTTGCCGGCCAGCAGGTTGGCGGCAGCCAGACCGGTGGGGTCCAGTGCTCCGGAGACGGGCACGCCGATGGCCCGGTGGCCGTGGCGTCCGGCATCCTGCACGCTGACCCCGAGGCCGGGTGCGACGATCTCCAGCCCGGCGGTCATCGGACTGCCTGGGCGCTCAGCGCCTCCGGCCCCACCACCTGCCAGCGGATCCGGTCGCCGGGGGCCAGCAGGGCAGGGCGGTCGGCCCGGCGGGCGTCGAACAGGCGCAGCGGGGTACGGCCGAGCAGGCGCCAGCCGCCGGGGCTGTCCCAGGGGTAGATCGCCGCCATGCGCCCGGCGACGGCCACCGAGCCGGCCGGAACGCGGCTGCGCGGGGTGGCCAGACGGGGCATCTCGAGCTCGGCGGGGAGGCCGCTCAGGTACGGAAAACCGGGCAGGAAGCCGAGCATGCAGACGGTGAATTCGCGGGCCACGAAGCGTTCGATCAAGCTGTGCCGGTCCAGGCCGCGGGCGGCCGCCACTGCATCGAGGTCGGGGCCCATGTCCGGGTCGAAGCACACCGGCACGGTCCACAGGCGGCCCGCGCCGGGTTGCGCCCGGGCTTCCCGGGCGAGTGCCAGCAGGCTGGCGGCGAGGGCTTCCGGGTCGGCCAGGTCCGGGTCGACATGCACGGTGACCCCGCAGAAGGTGGGTACCCATTCGATCACGCCCGGCAGCCTGCCCGCGGCCTTGGCGTCTTGCAGGGCCTCCACCAGGCCGAACACCCGCGCCTGGGTGGCCGGTTCGATGATCTGGCCGAGCTCCACCGTGAAGGCGCAGTCGCCCAGCGGCAGCAGACGGGGATGGCCGGTCACGGGCGGCGCGCGGACGTCCCGGAGGGCTTACTGGCCGAGGGCTCCGAAGACCTTCTTGGCCAGCCCGCCGGCGGCGCCGACCGGGTCCTTGCGGATGGCCTTCTCTTCCTCGGCGATCATCAGGTAGAGGCCGTCGAGGGCCTTGCGGGTCACGTAGTTCTCGATCTTCAGGTCGTCGCCCTTGGCCAGGCCGAACTGGCCGGCCTTGCTGGCCAGCTTGTTGTATTGGGCCGACAGGGCGAGCTTGTCGGTGGCTTCCTTGACGGTCGGCAGGAAGGATTCGGCCAGCTGGGCGGCGGTCTTCTCCTTGAAGTACTGGGTGGCCGAGTCGTCGCCGCCGGTGAGGATCTTCTTGGCGTCATCGACGCTCATCTTCTTGACCGCATCGACCAGCAGCGGCTTGGCCTTGGGCACGGCCTGCTCGGCGGCCTTGTTCATGGTGGCGATCAGGGCGTCCAGGTCCTTGCCGCGCCCCATCGTGCGCAGCGCGCCTTCCAGCGGTGCCAGGCTGTCGGGCAAGCCGATCTTCACCTTCGGGTTGTTGAGGAAACCTCCGTCGCCGCCCAATTGTCCAACGGCCCGCTCGGCGCCCTGGGCCAGTGCTTCACGCAGGCCGCCAGAGGCATCCTTGTCGGTGAGATCGGCCAGGCCGAGGGCCCAGGCATGACTGCAGATGACAAGCAGCAACAAAGCTCGCAGAATTCCACGCACGGCAAACCCCTTTCCGGTCAAACAAGAATGTTCTCCAAGGCTATCACGCGTCTCCTGGCCGCTGTCTTCCTCCTTGCAGTCCTTAACGCTTGCAGCAAGTCTGCGGCCCCGGATGTGGCCTACACCACCCTGGACGGCCAGACCGCCCGCCTGTCGGCCCTGCGCGGCAAGGTGGTGCTGGTCAATTTCTGGGCGACCACCTGCACCACCTGCGTGGCCGAGATGCCGGCCCTGGCGGACACCTACAAGCGCTTCTCCGGCCAGGGCTTCGAGACCGTGGCGATCGCCATGAACTACGACCCGGCCGATTATGTGCGCAACTACGCCAGCAAGAACGGCCTGCCCTTCACCGTGGGCCTCGACACCACCGGCGATGCCGCCCGCGGGTTCGAGGAGGTGCGCCTGACACCCACCTCCTTCCTGATCGACCGCAAGGGCCGCATTGTCCAGAAGTTCCTGGGTGCGCCGGACTTCCCCAAGCTCCACGCCGATATCGAAAAGCTGCTGGCGGAATCCGCATGAAGCGCCGCAGCCTGATCGTGGCGCTGGCCGCGGCCGGCGCGCTGGCCGCCGTGGTGCTGTGGCCGCGCGGCCGCCTGGTGGACGTGGTGGCGGTGGCCAAGGCGCCCCTCACCCAGTCGGTGGTGGCGACCGGCCGTATCGCGACCCCGGCGCGCATCTCCATCGGTAGCCCGATCGCCGCCACCGTGCTCGAGGTGAGCGTGCGCGAGGGCGATGCGGTCAAGGCCGGCCAGGTGCTGGCCCGCCTGCGTGCCGACGACGCCGAGGCCCTGGTCGGCCAGGCCGTCGCGGCGCTGGCCGAAGCCGAGGCGCGACGTGTGCAGATCGACCGGGTCGGCCAGCCGGTGGCCGCTCAGCAGCTGGCCCAGGCCGAGGCCAACCTCTCGGTGGCCCGCGCCGAGGCCGAGCGGGCCCGCCAGCTGGTCGCCCGGGGCTTCTATTCCCAGTCCAAGGTCGACGATGCCCTGCGCAACGAGGCGACCGCCCGCGCCGCCGTCGACACGGCGCGCGCCCAGCTGGCCGCCCAGGCGCCCCACGGCCCCGAACAGATCGGAAGAGCGTCGTGTAGGGAACGAGTGTAGATCTCGGTGGTCGCCG
>CALBTT010000069.1 GCA_937967645.1 uncultured Zoogloea sp. | reverse complement strand
GCGGCCCACGCCCCGACCACCGCGGCGCCGCGCCCGGCCGCTGCGGCAGCGGCCCCCGCGGCCCCGGGGGGCGACACGATCCGGGTGCTGCTCGCCCCCGACCGGGAGACCACCCTGGCCAGCCCGATCCCCGGCCGGATCCGCAGCCTCAACACCTCACTGGGCTCAGGTTTCGGCGCCGGTCAGGTGCTGATCGCCCTGGAATGCGACGAGCCCAACGCCCGCCTGCGCATCGCCAAGGCCGAACTTGCGTCGGCGGTCGAGCAACTCGATGCCAAGCAGCGCATGCAGGCCTTGCAGCAGGCCGGCGACGTGGAGATCAACCTGGCCCAGAGCGCCGCCGAGAAGGCCCGCGCCCAGGTCGCCCTGCAGCAGGCCCAGGTCGCTCAGTGCAGCATCGTCGCCCCGTGGGCCGGGCGGACTGCCAAGGTGCACGTACGCAGCCACATGAGCGTCACGGCCGGTCAGCCCCTCGTGGACCTGGTCAAGTCGGGCCCCCTGAAGCTGCGCCTCAACGCGCCGTCGCGCTGGCTCGGCCACCTCAAGACCGGGCTGGCGTTCGAAGTGGCCATCGAAGAAACCGGCAAGCGCTACCCGGCCAAGGTCAGCGCGGTCAACAGCCGGGTGGACTCGGTCAGCCAGACGGTGGAGCTGGAGGCGACCCTTTCCGGAAACTTCCCCGAGCTTCTGCCCGGCATGAGCGGCACCGCCGTCTTCCCTGCCCGCTGAACCGTGCAGGCACAGGAAACTGCCGCCTTGCTCCCTGAGCAGGCAAGCCTCGAGACGCTGGCGCACCTGGAGGAGAGGGCCCGGGCCGCCACGCGCCTGGAGAGCCTGGGCTTCACCCTGACCAACGAAAGCCTGGCCCTTTTTCCCTACCGCCAGGCCGTCCTGTTCATTGCCGACGCCTTCGGCAGGCAGCGACTCGTGGCTGCGTCGGGGCTGGTGTCGGTGGCAGAAGACGCCCCCTTCACCACCTGGCTGTCGGAGTTCGTGCGCCAGCTCCCCGCCCTGGACGGCCCCCAGCCCCTCGACATCGCCGACGCGGCCCCGGAAACCGCCGAACGCTGGGCCGAGTGGCTGCCCGCCCATCTGCTGGCCGTTCCCCTCACGGCACCCGACGGCAGCCCCATCGGTCTTGCCCTGTACGCCCGGGAGCAGCCCTGGCTGGCGGCCGAGCTGCCGCTGATCGCCCGCCTTCACGCCAGCTATGCCTACTGTGCCTGGGCCTTGAGCAGGGCACGCCCGGGCCTGGGCGAGCGCTTCTCCCGCTGGCGCCGGAGCCGGGCCGCCCGCTGGACCGCGGCAGCGCTGATCGCCAGCCTGCTGATTCCGGTCCGACTGTCCACCCTGGCTCCGGCCGAAGTGATCGCGCTGCATGCCCAGGCCGTCGCGGCGCCTCAGGATGGCGTGATCAAGACCTTCCATGTCCAGCCCAACACGCCGGTCAAGGCGGGCCAGGCCTTGTTCTCCCTGGACGAGACGACCCTCACCAATCGCCGCGAGGTGGCCTTGAAGGCCCTCGCCATCGCCCAGGCTGATGCCCTGGTCGCCCAGCAGAAGGCCTTTGACGACACCCGCAGCAAGGCCGAGATGGCCGCCGCCCAGGGTCGGGTCAAGGAGAAGGAGGCGGAGCTGGCCGCGGTCACCGACCTGCTGGGACGCATTGAAGTACGCGCGGAGCGGGACGGCATTGCCGTGTTTGGCGATCCGAACGACTGGCTCGGCCGACCCGTACAAACCGGAGAACGGGTCATGCAGCTGGCAGACCCCCGTGATGCCGGCGTGCTGATCTGGCTCCCGCTCGCCGATGCCCTCAACCTGGAGCCGGGCGCGCCCCTGCGGCTGTTTCTCCACACCCAGCCACTCTCCCCCCTGGATGGAGAACTCCTGCAGACCAGCTATCAGGCCGTCCCCAGCCCGGACGGGGTCACCTCCTACCGGCTCCGCGGACGCTTCGCCGACAATGAGACGCCGCGTATCGGCCTCAAGGGAACCGCCCGGGTGTCCGGTGGCTGGGCCCCCCTCGCCTACTACGTGCTACGCCGCCCTCTCGCCGGCCTGCGCGCCTGGACCGGCCTGTGACGCCCATCCTGCCCCCGCTGCGGGAGGAGCTCCGGCTGCTTCCCGCCGCCGCCAACCGCGACGGCTCCCCGGCCTGGATGATCCACGACCCGGTGTGCAACCGCTTCTACCGGATAGGCTGGCTCGATTTCGAGATGCTGGCCCGCTGGAGCCTGGGTTCGGCCCAGGCCGTGGTACGCGCGATTCACTCCGAGACCACCCTGGCCCCCGACGAAAGCGACCTGCAGGCCCTTGCCGGCTTCCTGGAACGGCACAGCCTGCTGCGCATCGTGTCTCCGTCCGGCGTCAAGAGCCTGAGCGAACGTGCCGCACGCCAGCAGACCTCGACGCTCACCTGGCTGCTCCACCACTACCTCTTCTTCCGCCTTCCCCTCGCCCATCCCCAGGCGTGGCTCGCCCGCATCGCCCCCCGCCTGGCGTGGCTGTACCACCCCAGCACCGCAGTGGTGGTGCTGCTCCTCAGCCTGAGCGGCCTGTTCCTGGCGGCCCGCCAGTGGGACGTCTTCCAGACCAGCTTCGTGGACAACCTGAGCGCCGGCGGGCTGATCGGCTTTGCCCTGGCCCTGGCCTGTGCCAAGACCCTGCATGAATTCGGCCACGCCCTCACCGCCACACGCCACGGCGTCAGGGTGGCGCACATGGGCGTGGCGATGGTGGTCCTGTGGCCGATGCTCTATACCGACACCAGCGAAAGCTGGAAGCTGGCCAATCCCCGCCAGCGGCTGGCCATCGCCAGCGCGGGCATGATCGCCGAGCTGGCCCTTGCCGGGCTGGCCACCCTGGCCTGGAGCCTCGTCGCCGACGGCCCCCTGCGCAGCGCCCTGTTCTTTCTGGCCACCACCAGCTGGGTCCTGACCCTCGCCGTCAACGCCAGTCCGTTCATGCGTTTCGACGGCTACTTCATCCTGGCCGACCTGGTCGACATGCCCAACCTCCACGAACGCTCGGGAAACCTCGCGCGGACCTGGATCCGGCGGCAGCTTGCCGGCCTCGACGAGGCCTGGCCCGAGCCACTCCCCGCGCGGGTACGGACAGCCCTGATCGCCTTCGCCCTGCTCACCTGGCTGTACCGACTCGGGGTGTTCATCGGGATTGCGGTGGCGGTGTATTACATGTTCTTCAAGGCCCTTGGCATCCTGCTCTTCATCGTCGAGATCGGCTGGTTCATCGTGCGTCCCGTGGTGACCGAGCTGCGCGAATGGCGGGCACGGCAGGACGCCATCCCCACCCTGCGCAAGCGGGCGATGGTGGCCCTTCCCCTCCTGCTGGTCGTGGCGGGCCTGATCCCCTGGCCCGGCAACCTGTCGGGCGCAGGCTGGCTCCACGCCGAACGCCAGCACCTGATCCACGCCCCGCTGGCTGGCCGCCTGCTTGGGCTGACCGAGCCAGGCCCGGTACGTGCAGGCCAACGCCTCTTCGAAGTGGAGTCTCCGGAGCTGCAGCTGTCCATGTACCGCGCCGACGGCCAGCGGGAGAGCCGTGAGCGGGAACTGGCCGGACTGGCCGGACTGCCCGACGGCGAACAACGACGTGCCCAGCTTCAGGGGCAGTACGACAAGTACGCCGCGGAGGCTGGAGCCTTCCGCGATGAACTCGCCCGGCTGCAGCTCACCGCGCCTTTTTCAGGGGTGCTGGTGGACGTCGACCCCGGCCTCGCGGCAGGGGTATGGGTCGCCCCACGGCAAACCCTCGCCACGGTGATCGACCCTGGCAGCTGGATCGTCGAGGCCTTCATTCCCGAAGCGGACGTCGACCGGATCCGGCCGGGTGACGCAGCGCGCTTTTACCCCGCCGGGCAGCCGTTCGGCGTACTCCGTGGCAAGGTCATGGAAGTGGACTCCACGCGCAGCACCACCCTGCCGCACCCAGGTCTGGATGCAGGCGCCGGCGGACCGATACCGACGCATCCCGGCCACGCGGGCAGCCCGTCCAGCCGCAGCCCGCGAGAGGCGCTTTACCGGGTACGCATCCAGCTGGAAGAGCAACCTGCCGCTGCACAGGTCGCCATCGGCGAGACCCGGATTGCCGGCGAGGGCCGCGCCTGGCTGCCAACGGCGATCAACCGGATCCTGGCCGTCGGCGTCAGGGAGATGGGCTTCTGATCACAGCGCCCGGCGCTCCACCAGCGCCTGGGCAATGGTGCCGGAGTCCGTGTGCTCCAGCTCGCCGCCCACGGGGATGCCCCGGGCGATGCGGCTGACGCGGACGCCGCGGTGGCGGAGCAGTTCCGCCACCATGTGGGCGGTGGCTTCGCCCTCGTTGGTGAAATTGGTGGCCAGGATGACCTCCTGGACCACGCCGTCCGACGCCCGCGCGAGCAGCTTCTCCAGCCCCAACTCCCGCGGCCCGATCCCGTCGAGGGGCGACAGACGCCCCATCAGCACGTAGTACAGGCCATGGTAGCTGTGCGTCTGCTCGAGCATGGCCAGATCGGCCGGCATCTCCACCACGCACAGCTGGGAGCCATCCCGCTGGGGGTTGGCACAGCGAGCGCAGATCTCGTCCTCGCAGAAGGTGTTGCAGCGGGCGCAGTGGCGTAGCACCTCGAGGGCGTGCCCCAGGGCGGTGGCCAGCTTGGCCGCCCCCCGCTGATCCCGCTGCAGCAGGTGGAAGGCCATCCGCTGGGCGGACTTGGGCCCCACGCCCGGCAGGCAGCGCAGGGCTTCGATCAGGATGTCGAGACTGGAGGGCGCGCTCACGGCTCAGGTCGGCCGCCGCTCAGAACGGCAGCTTGAAGCCGGGGGGCAGGTTGAGGCCGGCGGTGAAACCGGACATCTTCTCCTGGGTGGTGGATTCGACACGGCGCACCGCGTCATTGACCGCCGCGGCGATCAGGTCCTCGAGCATTTCCTTGTCGTCCATCACCGACGGATCGATGTTGACCCGGCGGACGTCGTACTTGCAGGTCATGGTGATCTTCACCATGCCGGCGCCGGACTGGCCTTCGACTTCGATGCCGCCGAGGCTGTCCTGCATTTTCTTCATGTTGTCCTGCATTTGCTGGGCCTGTTTCATCAGGCCGGCGATGCCGCCTTTCATCATGATGGGATTCTCCGAAGGGGGTGAAAAAGGGAAAAAAGGATCAGGGGATTCAGAGCGGCTTCACCGACGCGGTTTCCAGCGTGGCGTCAAAACGCTCGATCAGCTCACGTACAAAGGGGTCTTGCTGCAGCGCCACCACGGCCGCCGCATGACGCTCCGCCTTCTCGGCCTGGTTGCGCTGGGCGGGCGTTTCGGTGGCGATCTCGCCCACCTCCACATGCACCTTCAGCGGCCGGCCGAAATGGGTCGACAAGGCCTCCTGCAGGCGCTCCACGCCGCTGCGGTTGATCTGCAGCAGATGCTTCTGGTCGTTGGCCAGACGCAGCCGGAAGAGGTCACCGGCAACCTCGATCAGCTCGCTGTGCTGGGCCAGCTGCAGGTTCAGGCCACCCAGCCCCAGGCCTTCCTGAAGCGCGTGCCAGTCGATCTCGCCGGGCAGCGGGCGGGCGGGCTGCGCCGGGGCGGCGGGGGCCGCGAGGGCCTCAGCCACCGGCGCGTCGACCACGGCCAGGGGTTCGGCGGGCGCCACAACAGGGGGTGGCACCGGACGGGGTTCAGGTTCGGCCATGGCCGGCTCGGACCGCATGGCGGAAGCCGGCGGCACTTCTCTGGGCGCCACGGGCGGAGCCGCCATCGTCCGGGCGGGGGGGGCATCGTAATAGGCGTCGGCCTCGGGCGGCAGATCCTCCCAGGGCGGTACGCTGCTGCCATGCCCCGGCTCACTGCGCGCGGCCGGCGCGGGGCTCGGAGCCGCTTCGGCGGGTGCGGCAGGTGCGGCGGCCGCGG
>CALBTT010000068.1 GCA_937967645.1 uncultured Zoogloea sp. | reverse complement strand
CTTTAGCCGCCCAGACGAGGTACAGGGGGGAAGCAGGTGCTCGATCAACGTCCGAGGCCAGCTGTAGGGGCGGCTTTAGCCGCCCATCGTGGGAGCAATGGTGTGCCTAAGGATCCTTCATGACACGTGATGCGCTGCGGATAGGTCGGGTGTCTGAAACCGGGCGGATCTACCTGATCACCACCGTTACCCATGACCGGCGGCCCTGGTTTCTGGACTTTGCCACTGCGCGCCAGGTCATTCAGGTCATGCGGCAGTTGTCGGACGAGGGTGTTGTGGTGTCGCTGGCCTGGGTGTTGATGCCCGACCACCTCCATTGGCTGATCCAGCTGGGTGACCGGCTTTCCTTGTCGGTGGCAGTGGGGCGTTTCAAAGGGCGCTGCGCCCGACGCATTGGTAGCGGCTGGGCGGTCTGGCAGAAGGGCTTTCACGACCACGCCCTGCGCCGCGACGAAGACCTCGCCGCCACCGCCCGCTACATCATCGCCAACCCCCTCCGCGCCGGCCTGGTTCGCCGGGTGGGGGACTATCCGCATTGGGATGCTGTGTGGCTGTAGGGGGGGGCTTCAACCGCCCGCCGTGCGTTGATCGACGTCCACGGGCCAGCTGTAGGGGCGGCTTTAGGCGCCCATCGCGCGGTGTTCGACGTCCGCGGGCCAGCTGTAGGGGCGGCTTTAGCCGCCCATCGTGCGTTGATCGAAGTCCGCGGGCGGCTGAAGCCGCCCCTACAGGCCAACAAAAAACCCGCCGTGCTTGCGCAGGGCGGGTTTTTTGTTGCCGGTCCGGGTGACGCCCGGGGGCGTCACCGGCCAGAAGGGGGCCTGGATCAGGCAGCCTTCTTGGTGGACTTGGCGGGGGCGGAGGCGCTGACGGCCTTGACGGTGGCGCTGGTGGCAGCGGCAACGTTGGCTTCGGCGATCTCGGCGACTTGCTTGGCGGCCTTGGTCACGCTGTCGTAGGCGGAGTTGGCGGCGGCGATGGCGGACTTCACGGCAGCCACGGCAACGTCGGAACCAGCCGGAGCGGACTTGGCGGCCTTGTCCAGAGCGGCGGCGAAGGTCTTGTTGGCTTCAGCCACTTGAGCTTCGAACAGCTTGGACACTTCTTCCTGGGTCTGGGAAGCGATTTCGTAGATGCTGCGGGAGTAGGCAACAGCCTTCTCGACCACCGGCTGGGCCAGGGCGGTTTGCAGGGAGACCAGCTCTTGCACGTCCTTGGCGCCGAGCAGGGCTTTGGCGGAAGCAACGCTGTCTTCCAGCACGGCGCGGGCGGTGTTCAGGTTCAGGGCGGCGATGCGCTCAGCGCTGGCGAAGGCGGTGTTGGCCAGGGTCAGCAGGGTTTCGATGTTGGCCTTGTTGGCGGCGACGATTTGCTCGGGGGTGGTGGTCATGACAATCTCCTTGAGTGAATGGGCGAATTACAGTCAGGTTTTGCATTGCCCCGGTTTGGTGCGCTGCAACATGTGAACCATTATATGCACACAAGAAGGCCTGTCAACAACTATTTGTTGCGACGCACAAAAGTGTTTTCTGTGCTTAATATGCTTGAAAACAAAAAGCTTTTTCAGTTTTTGGCGATCGGCCGGGGCATGCGATGGAGATCAAGGCTGCATGCGGGTTTCCGGCCGATCGGGGGGGCTGGGCGGGGCCTCAGGGAGCGCTGTCGCCCTCTTTTTTCTTGGGCTGGATGGTGACCTGGACGCGCCCTTGCTGGCTGGGTACGGTGGTGGCGTTGGGGCCGTTGGTGACCACGTAGGTTTCGGTGACGCCGTTGAACTGGATGTACTGGCCACGGACCTCGTCGGTGCCGCTCTTGACGTGGGCACGCTGGAAGAACTGGGAGAGCTCGCTGCGGGCGTCGTGTTCGATGCGTTCGCCTTCGCCTTCGACCCACTCGTTCTTGCCTTCACGCTTCTGGCGGAAGCGGGCCAGGCCGCCTTCGCCGCCGGTGGCGACGCCGCGCTGGTAGCCTTCGGCGTCCTGGGTGACGACGAGCCTGTCACTGCGGATGGTGAGCGTGCCCTGGGTGAGGACGACGTGGCCGGTGAAGATGTGGATCTTGTTCTTGTCGTCCACCGTGACCTTGTCGGCCTCGATGCCGACGGGCTTGGAGCGGTCGGCTTTCTCGGCGTGGACCGGCGCGGCGGCGAGCAGGGCGAGGAAGGGGACGAGGAGGGCGATCTGCCGGAGTGTTGTTTTCATGGTTTCGGCACGAGAAGGTTTCGGTAGAGGATGCCGCGCACCTTGCCCTGGAGGCGGACCTCGCCGACGAGGTTGTCGCTCTCCATGCGCTCGGCGTCGATGACGGTGGTGCCCTGGGTGAGGGTGACGGGCGCTTCGGTGCGCATGCGTTCGTCGTCGGGCCACACGGTCATGCGCTGGGTGCGCAGGGTGGATTCGGGTTTGCCGGCGGTGGCGGCGCGGCGCAGGAAGACCTTGTCGGTCATCACCACGGTTTCGCCGTCCTTGCTCACGGTGGCGAACTCGGACTCCATGCGTACCGGCTCGGGCCGGTTGAGGTAGTCGAGACGCGGGCGGGTGAGCTCGGTGCTTTCGTCGTCGCCGTAATGCACCATGCGGTCGGCGACGAGGATGTACTGGGTCTTGCCGTGGATGTCGAAGCGCCGCACGGTGAGCTGGTCGGCGGTGAAGTCGGGCTCGTGGCGGGTCTTGTCGGTCTTGACGACGGTTTCCTGCTGGGTGACCCGGTCGAGCCACACGCTGACGCCGGCCAGCAGGGTCAGGATGAAGATGGGAAAGAGGCTCAGGCCGCGGTTGTTCATGGGCTGCGCTCAGATGACCTTGGCGCGCATCAGGTCGTGGTGGTTGAGGGCGCCGACCAACTGGCCGTCGGGCCCGGCGACGAGCAGTTCGCTGATGCGCATGCGCTCCATCATCTCGGCGGCCTCCACGGCCAGGGCGCCGGCGTGGATGGTCTTGGGGTTGCGGCTCATCACGTCGGCGATGCGGCCGGTGCTGAAGTTGCAGCCGCTGGCCAGAGAGCGGCGCAGATCGCCGTCGGTGTAGATGCCGACGATGCGCGCCTGGGCGTCGAGGATGGCGGTCATGCCCAGTCCGGCGCGGGTCATCTCCATGAGGGCGTCGGCGAGCAGGGCGTCTTCGGTCACCCGGGGCACATCGTCGCCGCTGCGCATCACGTCGGAGACGTGGGTGAGCAGGCGCCGGCCAAGGGCGCCGCCGGGGTGCGAGCGGGCGAAGTCGTCGGGGCCGAAGCCGCGGGCGTCGAGCAGGGCCACGGCGAGGGCGTCGGTGAGGGCCAGGGCCGCGGTGGTGCTGGCGGTGGGCGCCAGGTTGAGCGGACAGGCTTCTTCGCGGACGGCGCCGTTGAGGTGTACGTCGGCCTCCCGCGCCAGCGGGGAGTCGGGGTTGCCGGTGAGGGCGATGAGGTGGGCGCCCTGACGCTTGACCAGGGGCACGATCTTGAGCAGCTCTTCGCTGCTGCCCGAGTAGGAGATGGCCACCAGCACGTCGTCGGCGGTGATCATGCCGAGGTCGCCATGGGCGGCTTCGGCAGCATGCACGAAGTAGGCGGGGGTGCCGGTACTGGCCAGGGTGGCCGCGAACTTGCGGCCGATGTGGCCGGTTTTGCCGATGCCGGACACGATGACCCGGCCATTGGAGGCGAGGATCAGGTCGACGGCGCGGGTAAAGGCCTCGTCCAGCTGCCCGGCCAGAGCCTGCACCGCCTCGGCTTCGATGCTGAGGACGCGGCGGGCGAGGTCGAGCACGCGGGCGTGCGCAGCGGCGAGAGGGGCTGAGCTCATGGGCGACGTGGGTATAATCGGGCGAAGAAGTATATCAGAACGACTATTCGGCCCGACCCGGGGCCCCCTCCTGCCTATGCATACGTTTGAGCTGGTGCTCGCCCTGCTCGCCGGCTCCGTGCTGGTGGTGGGGATCTTTCGTTCACTGAACCTGCCGCCGGTGCTCGGCTATCTGATGGTGGGCGCGGCGGTGGGGCCGCACGCCATGAACCTGATGCCGGATACGGGCGGCGCGCGGTCGCTTGCGGAGTTCGGGGTGGTGTTCCTGATGTTCACCATCGGGCTGGAGTTCTCGCTGCCCCGTCTGTACAGCATGAAGCGCATCGTGTTCGGGCTGGGGGCCATGCAGGTGCTGGGCTGCATGGTGGTGGTGATGCTGGCCGGCGGGCTGACCGGGCTGGGCTGGGGCGCCAGCTTCGCCCTGGGCGGCACCCTGGCCATGTCGTCCACCGCAATTCTGTCGAAGCTGCTGTCCGACCGCCTGGAGCTGGATTCGAAGCACGGGCGGGAGGCGATCGGGGTGCTGCTGTTCCAGGATCTGGCGGTGGTGCCCTTGCTGATCCTGATCCCGGCTCTGTCGAAGCCGGCGGACCAGCTGCTGGGGACCCTGGCGTTGGCCAGCGTGAAGGCGGTGCTGATGCTGTCGCTGGTGCTGTTCCTGGGCCAGAAGCTGATGCGCCGCTGGTTCTTCCTGGTGGCGCGGCGGCGCTCGGCCGAGCTGTTCATGCTCAACGTGCTGTTCATCACCCTGGGCCTGGCCTGGCTCACCGAGCTTGCCGGGCTGTCGATGGCGCTGGGGGCCTTCCTGGCGGGCATGCTGATCTCCGAGACCGAGTACCGCTACCACGTGGAGGAAGACATCAAGCCCTTCCGCGATGTGCTGCTGGGCCTGTTCTTCGTGACGGTGGGGATGTTCCTGGATGTGGGGCAGATCATCGTCAGCCTGCCGGCGGTGCTGGCCATGCTGGGGGGGCTGTTGCTGGTGAAGTTCCTGGTGGCCGGCGGGGCGTCGCGCCTGATGGGCAGCCCGCAGGGCACCGCCGCGCGCACCGGCCTGTGGCTGTGCGCGGGGGGGGAATTCGGCTTTGTGCTGCTGAGCCAGATCGATGAGGCGCGGCTGCTGCCGCCGGCCTTGTCCCAGGTGGTCGTGGCGGCCCTGGTGCTGTCGATGCTGTTGGCGCCGCTGGTGGTGCAGTACAGCGAGAAGATCGTGCTGCGCCTGGTGCCGTCGGAGTGGATGAGCCGTTCGCTGCAGCTGACCAACATTGCCACCCAGTCCATGTTCGTGGACAAGCACGCCATTCTTTGCGGCTTTGGCCGCAACGGGCAGTACCTGGGCCGCCTGCTGGAGCAGGAGGGTATCACCTACATCGCCCTGGACCTGGACCCGGAGCGGGTGCGGGAAGCCGCCGCGGCGGGCGAGACGGTGGTGTTCGGCGATGCGGCCAAGCGCGAGACCCTGGTGGCGGCGGGCATCTCCCGGGCCTCGGTGGTGGTGGTGACCTATGCCGACACCGAGGCGGCGCTGCGCGCCATGGCCCAGATCCGGGCGGTACGCCCCGATGTGCCGGTGGTGGTGCGCACCGCCGACGAGATGGATCTGGACAAGCTGCGGCTCGCCGGCGCTGCCGAGGTGGTGCCGGAGGCCGTGGAGTCGTCGCTGATGCTGGCCTCCCACGCGCTGGCCCTGCTGGGCGTGCCGCTGCCGCGCATCCTGAAGCGCATCCGGGAGATCCGCGCCGAGCGCTATCACCTGCTGCGGGGTATCTACCGGGGCGGTGAGCACCTCCACGAAGAAGCTCTGGAAGAACGCCAGCAGAACCGCCTGCATTCGGTGGTGATGGCCGCGGGCGCCCACGCCATCGGTCATTCCCTGGAGGAACTGCACCTGGCCGAGATGGGCGTGGAAGTCAGCGCCGTCCGCCGCCAGCGCGTGCGCATGGTGGACCCCCTCCCCGAAACCCGCCTGGAGCTGGACGACGTGCTGGTCCTCCTCGGCACCCCCTCCCAACTCGCCCTCGCCGAAGCTCGCCTCTTCAAAGGCGTGTAGGCGTAGGTGCGTATATCTATCCACACACGGCGCCTAATGTAGGGGCGGCTTCAGCCGCCCGCGGACTCCGTTCAACGGCCCGTGCTTGATCCACGCGCGGCGCCCGATGTAGGGGCGGCTTCAGCCGCCCACGGACTCCGTTCAACGGCCCGTGCTCGATCCGCGTGCGGCGCCCGATGTAGGGGCGGCTTCAGCCGCCCGCGGACTCCGTTCAACGGCCCGTGCTTGATCCGCGTGCGGCGGGCGGCTGAAGCCGCCCCTACATCGCCCCAAGCCATCCCCCCAAACCATCGCCCCCACTCCACCCTCAATACGACGCGCATACCGTGTATTGACCGCTGTCGGTCAGTTCGGCGGGAGTGACGGCGTTGCCGCTGGCTGCGCTGCCGGCGAGGAGGCGGACGCTGCCGCTGTTGGGCTGGCCGTCGTCCATGCTGATGTCGATCTGGCGGGCGAAGTTGCCGTTGAGGTTGTCCTGGCAGATGAAGAAGCTGCCGGCCCAGCCGCTGATGGGGCTCTGCCCGGTGATGCCGATGCGGCCGCCCATGGCGTTGCGGGGTAGCCAGTCGGCGAGGACGATGCCCTCGCCGGCGGGATTGCGACCGTCGCCGGTGGCGAGGTTGGCCAGCCGCACGTGCTGCCAGAACAGCACCGCCTCATCGGTGGCGACGCTGGCGTTCCAGGGACCGTCGATGCGGCCGTTGCCGATGGTGCCCCCCGTGCTGGCCCGGACGGCGCCGGTAAGCCGGTTGACCACGCCCGGGTCGTCGCCCGGCATGGCCCGGAAGCGGTCCTGGTAGGCATAGACGTGGGTGGAGGTGGCGCGGAAGTCGTTGATCGCGCTCTTTGCCTTGGCGCTGTTGATGAGCTCCTGCCCCTTCAACACGCCGCCCAGCAGCAGCCCGATGATGACCAGCACGATCGCGATCTCGACCAGCGTGAAGCCTGAGTGTGTCCGGCGCATGGTGTCTCCCCTTGGTGTCCGGCGGGCCGGATGGCCCTGTGGATTTCAGTGAGCCATGTTAATGCCATATGAATTGTCGGCGTGCCGGGGAGGGGGCGGTTTATGCAGAGTTAACAGAGTTTCAGGATCTGGCGGCGGCGCTCATGGCAGCTTGCCGGCGCTGCTCAGGTGGTAGGCGACGAGGTTGGGGGAGAGCCAGGTGACCCGGTCGTCGAAGGCGCCACCCGGGGCGCCGGGGTTTTCGGAGAGCGTCCGGCTGTAGAAGCGTGTGCTGTTGGCGGTGGCATTGCGGGCCTCGTCGCTGCCGGCGATGGGCGGTGGCTGCGGGCTGCCGTCGGCGTGGGTGGCGCCGAGGCCGTTGGCGCCGTGGGACAGGATCACCGCGGGTGACTGGCCGGTGGTGGTTGTGAGGCTCAGTTCGGCGCCGTCGAGGTTGCGGGTGAAGACTTCGAGCTTGCCGTCCTCGATGCCGGTGAGGGGCTTGGTGTAGGCCGGGGTAACGACGTAACGGAGGCGCCGGGCCCAGCCGTTCTCGCCGCGGATGCCGAGGGTAGCCCAGGGCAGCAGGCCGTTGTATTGGGCGCATGTGCTGCCGTCGTAGGCTTCCGCGCCGTCGGTGGGGCTTTTGGCGGGGCAGGGCAGGCGGTTGTGGCGGACGAGGTGGCCGAGCAGGCTGTCGCGGGCTTCGGCGAGGGCTTCGTCGGTGCGTTGTTCGGCCTGGCGGGCGATGCGGGCGCTGAGGCCGGCGGTCAGGGGACCGGCCAGCAGGGCCAGGATGAGCAGTACCACGGCCAGCTCGACGAGGGTGAAGCCGGCAGGGCGTCGCGCGGACCGTGCGGGCTCGGGCAGGCGCGGGGAGGGGGGCAGGGCAGGCGATTTCAGGGAAGGCGATTTCATGGCAAACACAGGGCGACGTCGGTGGCGGCCGGGCTGAGGCGCGCGGTAAAGGGCAGGCTGATGCGCCCGGCCAGCGGGGCGAGGGTGCCGGCGCTGAGGGCGGCCAGGGTGGCGGCTTCGAGGTAGGCACCTGGGCCGGCTGGGTCGGTGGGGGCGATGCGCGTCTGACTGGCCAGACGCTCGCCGCCGAAGAGGAGGGCGCCCCGGCAGCGGGCGGGCAGGTGCCCGCTGAGGCAGTCGCTGCCATCGATGCAGCGTGCGTAGCGCATCAGGCCGGCCCAGTTGCCCACCGGGTCGCGCAGGGTGTCGTTGCGGCAGGGGCCGCTCAGCCCGTCGAGGGCCGGCAGGCGGCCGATCCGGACGGGGCCCAGGATCTGGCTGGCGACGGGGGCCGGGAGGCCGCTCTGGACCAGGCAGTCGGCAGTGGCCTGGAGCACGCCTTGCAGGTAGCCGGCGTAGCTGCTGCGGCTCTTGAGGGGGAGGTAGAGGTCGGCGATGGTGATGACGGCGACGCGGTCGTTGCCGCCGGGCGGTGCCATCCGCAGATCGGTGGTGCCGGTGGCGGCGGGGACGCCGAGGGCTTCGACATAGGCGTCGAGGCGGGCGGCGTCCGGGTCGCCACCGCAGCGACCGGGGCCGGGCTGGCGCTGCTGGGCGGTGAGCGGTGGAGATCGGAAGAGCACACGTCTGAACTCCAGTCACGAATCACCATCT
>CALBTT010000067.1 GCA_937967645.1 uncultured Zoogloea sp. | reverse complement strand
GCTCGCCGGTGCTGGCATCCACGTAGGCCTGGCCGGAGGTGAACAGGCTGGGCCAGTTGCGCGGATCGTCGCCTTCCTGGGTGCGCTTCCAGGTGTTCCACGGCGCCGGGTTGCCGGTGCCGATCACCACCATGTTCTTCTCGAGGTCGAAGCTGGCGGTCTGCCACGGTGCGCCACCGCCGTGGTGCCAGGCTTCGGTGGGCTTGCCGTCCTTGTCCTTGGGCCAGCTGGGAGCGCTGGGGTCGCCGGTGGGGGTGCTGTCCTTGCCGTTGAGGCGGCCCATGTGGCCCTCCACCATCGGGCGTGCCCAGACTTCCTCGCCGGTCTCCGGATCGCGGGCGAACAGCCAGCCGACCACGCCGAACTCGTCACCGGAGGAACCGTGCACCAGCAGCACCCGGCCGCTCTTCTGGTCCTGGATCACGAAGGGGGCGCCGGTCATGGTGTAGCCCACCTTGTGGTCACCCCACTTCTTGCGCCACACCACCTTGCCGGTGTCCTTGTTGAGGGCCACGATGCCGGCGTCGAGGGTGCCGAAGTAGATCTTGTCGCCGTAGATGGCGGCGCCGCGGTTCACCACGTCGCAGCAGGGGCGGATGTCCTCCGGCAGGCGTGCCTCGTATTCCCACAGACGCTTGCCGCTGCGCGCGTCGATGGCGTAGATACGGGAGTAGGAGGCAGTCACGTAGATCACGCCATCGTGCACCAGGGCCTGGCTTTCCTGACCGCGCTGCTTCTCGCCGCCGAAGGAGAAGCTCCAGGCGGGCACCAGGCCGGCCACGTTCTTGGTGTTCACCGTCTTCAGGGGGCTGTGGCGCTGGGCCTTGAGGCCGAGACCGTAGCTCAGCACGTCGCCCGGGGTCTTGTCGTCGTTCCGGATGTCGTCCCAGCTGACCTTGGTACCGGCTGCCTGGGCGGGGGCCGCGAAGGCGGCGGCGAGGGCAAAGGCCAGCAGTGCCGGCTTGAGGTGGGTGCGTCCTTGTTTCATGGTGGGTCCTTGTCTCCGGAATGTTGTCTGTCGTCGCTTCCTGCCGGGGCCCGTGGCCGGGGCGGGAACGGAGGGCAGTATGGGAGGGCCGCCGCGAGCCTGTCGTGGGAAGGGCTCCCCCTGGGGGCGGGAAGTTTTCCCGCGACTTCCGGGAGCTGGCACATGCCTTGCTGATCTACCTCCAAGGGACTACAAGGAGACGCAACGTGGATTTGCGCTGGAGACTGTTCGGATATGTGCTTGGTTTTGCCCTGGCCCTGCTGGCAAGTGCCGCAGCCTGGGTGGGACTGGCCCTGCGCGACGATGTGGCCGAGGAGATGGAGGCCTCGACCCACCTTGTAAACACCATGCTGGCGGTGCAGGCGGCCCCTGGCTACCGGGCCGCGGAGCTGGAAGCCTTGCTGGCGGGTGGTCAGTTACGACACGTCTCCCTGTCGGTGGAGCGCTCCAATCTGGAGCAGGGTGTAACGACCCGGACCAGCGGCCCGATGACGGCCCTGGTGGACTACCTGATGGATGGCCGGCAGATCCATGAGCGGCGCATCCCGCTTGCCGACGGCACCCTGGTGATCCGCGCCGATGCGCGGGCCGAGATCCACGAGGTGCTGCGCGACGGAGCTCGCATCATGGCGGCCCTTCTGATCTTCTCGGTGGCCATGGCGGTGGTGGCCTGGCTGGCCGCCCACCGTGCCCTCAAGCCGGTGCGCGAGCTGGAGCAGGGGCTGGCGCAGATCGGTCGGGACGAGCGCCCGATCAGCCTGCCGCCTTTCCAGCTCAAGGAGTTTGCCGCCATCGCGGGAGCCATCGAGCGTCTCTCCGAAGAACTGGCCGAAACCCGCGAGGCGCGGCAGCAGCTCGCCCGCCAGTTGCTGGAGCTGCAGGAGAACGAGCGCCGTGAGCTGGCCCGGGAGCTTCATGATGAATTTGGTCAGGCCCTGACGGCGGTGAGCATCTCCGCCGCCTATATTGAACGTCATGCCGGTCGGGCATCGCCGGAGGCGCTGGCGGAGAGCGCGCGGGACATTCGCAGCGAGTCCACCCGGATGATCGGCCAGGTGCGCAGCCTGTTGTCACAGTTGCGCCCGCACGGGCTGGAGGGGCTGCAGATGGTCGATGCGCTGAATGATCTGATCACCGGCTGGCGCGGCCGGGCGCCGGGTATCGGCATCGAGGCTGAACTGCCGAGCAGCCTGCCGGCGCTGCCGCCGGCGGCCGGTCTCGCCTTGTACCGGACCCTGCAGGAAGCATTGACCAATGTCCTGCGCCACAGCGTGGCCAGCCGGGTCAGCCTGACCCTGCAGCAGGTGGGCAAGGCGGTGGAGCTGACCGTGTGCGACAACGGCGTGGGTAAGGCCGCAGAAGTGATCCGGCGTTCCCGTGGGGGGCTGCTGGGCATGCGCGAGCGGGCCGAGATGGCCGGTGGCCGCTGCTGGTTCGACGAGGCGCCCGGCGGCGGACTGCAGGTGCGACTGAGCCTGCCTGTCGGGCAGGCCTGAGGAGAAGGCGATGATCGGCATCCTCCTGGTGGAAGACCATTCCGTGGTGCGCAACGGCTATCGCCGCCTGCTCGATGCTGAAGACGACATGCAGGTGGTCGGCGAGGCAGCCTCGGCAGACGAGGCTTATGCCTGTCTGTGCGCCGGTGGCGTGGACCTAGCGGTGGTGGATCTCAACCTGCGCGGCAGTAGCGGCATCGACGCCATCCGGCGCATGATCGCGCGGGAGCCGGGCTTGCGCGTGTTGGTCATCTCCATGCATGACAATCCCAGCTTCGTGACCCAGGCCATGCGGGTTGGCGCCCTCGGCTACCTGACCAAGAACAGTGAGCCCGCCGAGATGATCGACGCCATCCGCGATGTGGCGGCGGGGCGCCGTGTGCTGTCTGCCGATGTGGCCCAGGCTCTTGCCGGTGCCGCCCTCGACGGTGAGGCGCTGCTGTCGCGCCTCACTCCGCGGGAGTTCGATGTGTTGAGGCTGGCGGCCAGCGGCGAGTCGCCGGGCAGCATCGCCACCACCATGCACCTGAGCCAGAAGACGATTCACAACCATTTGTCCGCGATCCGGCAGAAGCTGGATGCGGATAACGATTTCAAGCTGCTGCGGCTGGCGGCACGCTACGGGCTGATCGACTGGTCGGCCCTGCCTGCGTGACCGCCTGCCCGGCGACAACGGGTTTTTTGTCAAGGAGAAGAAAGATGAACGCCTTACGCAAGACCGTGCTGCTGGCCGGTCTCGGTCTGGTTGCCTCGACGGCTTTCGCGGCCGTGGATGACGACATGAAGGCCCTGGCCAGCAAGAGTGGCTGTCTGACCTGCCACGCCATCGAGGCCGGTACCCCCGGCCCCAACGGCATGGCTCCCATCGGGCCGGCCTGGCAGGACGTGGCCAAGATGTACCAGGGCAAGCCGGGTGCCGACACCTTCCTGACCCGGGTGGTGCTGGAGGGCTCCAACCCCTATGGCAGCCACTGGAAGAACCAGGTCAGCGGCCTGGCCATGCCGCCCAACAAGGTCGCCATCAAGGAAGCCGACGCCAAGAAACTGGTGAAGTGGATCCTGACCCTGGCGCCCAAGTAAGCGGCGGCCACGCGCGGCGGGAGCCGCGAAGGATGCAGTAGGAAAAGCCCCGGTCGTCCCCCCGACGGGGCTTTTGCTTTTGGTGCTCCGCCGAGGGGGGGCTCTCAGACCCTTGCCAGCTGCCTGTGCGGAGCCGGGCGGGTGTCCAGCCGCGCGATGGCTATGGCGGCGACCAGGGCCGGAATGGCGATGGCGATGAAGTTCATCTCCAGCGGCAGGCTCAGGCTGACCAGGATGCCGATCAGGATGGGCGCGATGATGGCGCCGACCCGCCCGATGCCGAGTGCCCAGCCCAGTCCGGTGGCGCGGATCGCCATCGGGTAGAACTGGCCGGTGCAGGCGTGGGTGACCGTCTGGGTGCCGATCGTGGTGGCACCCGCCAGGCCCACGACGACATACAACAGGGCGTCGGGCAGGGGCTGGCCGAGCAGCGAGATGGAGCCGAAGGCCAGCAGACACATCACGACCAGTACATGCTTGATCTGGAAGCGGTCGGCCAGCCAGCCGCCGCCCAGGGCGCCGATGATGGAGCCCAGGTTCAGCACCATCACGAAGGTCATCGCCGAGCCCAGGCTGTGTCCGGCGTTCGCCATGAGCTTGGTGAGCCAGGTGCTGAGGGCATAGACCATGAACAGGCACATGAAGTAGGTCGTCCACAGCATGAGCGTGCCCATGCTCCGACCGTCGGAGAACAGGTGGCGCACCGGGGCCTTGTCGGAGGCGCCGCTGTCCGTGAGGGCGAAGGCGGCTGACGGCCCGGGCGGGTTGGACGGATCCAGACGGGCGGCGATGGCGCGCAGCGCATCCTGACGCCCCCGGCTCAGCAGGTAGGGCATGGACTCGGGCAGGCTGCGGAGGATGAACGGAATCAGCAGGATGGGCGCGAGTCCGGCGTAGAACACCGACTGCCATCCGTGCTGGGCGATCATCGCCTTGCCCAGCCAGGCGGCGAGGATGCCACCCACGGCATAGCCGCACATCATCAGGGTGATCAGCGTGGCCCGCATGCGCCGCGGTGCGTACTCACTCATTTCGGCGATGACGTTCGGCATCACGCCACCTATCCCCAGCCCGGCCAGGAAGCGCATGGCACCAAAGGTGACGGGGTCCCCGGCGAGACCGGCCGCAGCCGTGAACACGCTGAAGAGCACCAGGCACATGACGATCACCCCACGGCGGCCGATGCGGTCGGACAAGGTGCCGAGGAAGATCGCGCCGAAGCTCATGCCGAAGAGGGCCGAGCTGGCCATGAAGCCGGCCTGGGTGGGGCTCACCCCCATGTCCTTCATGATGGCCGGCATGGCCACCCCGGCGACGGCCAGGTCGTAGCCGTCGAAGACGATGATGAGCGCGCACCAGAACAGCACAAGGGCGTGGAAACGGTTGAATTTCGCCTCGTCGGCGAGCTTTTGAATATCGATCGGGGGCATCTTTAACCTCGTGATAGTCAGGTTTGCGGGCGTGCGCCTCCCTCCGCTGCGGGATGGAGAGCGGCCTGCCCGCTTGTTGATGAAGCGCGGGGGCCGTGCCGGGGTGCTCAGGCTTCCGGGTCGTCGCGGGTCAGAAACTCCCAGACCCGTTCGGCGATGCGCCCCTGCCAGGTGGCGCGGACGGCGGCCTCCTCACCGAGGATTAAGTGGCCGCTGTCTGCCTGGCCGGCGGCGAGTACCGCCAGCTCGACCCGCGCCGCGTCCTCGAGGAACCAGGCCAGGGCGAGGGCCTGCTCCGGCGAGCTGCCGGCGGTGACCGCCCCGTTCACGTTGAGTACGATGGCCGGCGCCGTGCCCATCAGCGTGGCCACCGCCACCGCGGACGGGTCGTCGCGGACCAGCGCCGAGCTCGTCCAGAAGGGTACTTCCGGGGCGAAGTAGGCGCCGTTGCCATGCCGCGGGCGAGGTGTCCGGCCCATCGCCGCCAGGGCGGTGACGCTGGGGGAGATGAAGCGGCACACCGCCTGCACCTCGCTCCGGCTGGCGTAGACCTGTTGGTGCAGGCGGACCTCGCCGAGCACACCCTCCGGCAGCGGGCCGGCCACCGGCACTACGCTGCCGGCCTCGCCCGCGGCGATGAGGGCCATCGGCCGTGGCGCGCAGACCAGGAAATGCTCCGCATCCAGGCGCAGGCTGCAGTGGCCGAAGGGGCCGCTGAGCCCGCTGCGACCGAGCGCCCGCGCCATCCGGCGCACTGTGCGCTGGGCGTCCGGAAGGGCGGTGGGGGCATGGCTGCCCATTCGGCCGCTCATTCCTTGAACTCGGCGATGTCGGGCTTGGAGCCCCACATGCAGAAGGAGGTGGGGTGCAGCGGAAACTGTCGGGGCTTGTAGGACGACAGGTCGCCGATGATGTTCCGGTCGCTGTTGGAGTACTCGAAGATCATGCCGTCAGGACCTTCGAAGTAAAGGAAGTTGCCGCCGGAGGTGGGGTGGCGGCCCGGGCCGAAGACGATGCGGATCTTCTTTTCGTTCAGGAAATACCAGGCGCGCATGATGTCGTCGATCTCGGCAACCTGATGGTTGATGTGCTGGATGCCTTTGCGCTTGGCGGCGAACAGGGCCATCTGATGGTGGCGGGCATTGACCCGCAGCAGGGGGCAGGGGCCGATCCAGTCGCTCACCAGGGTGTTGAAATGGCTCAGCCAGAAGGCCTGGTCGCGGACCGGGTCGGTGGAGCACAGGCCCACGTGGCCGAAGCCCAGGATGCCGGCGTCGCGGGCCGGGAAGTAGCGCCGGCCGGCCTCATGCGGGCGGGCCACCAGCTCGATGCGGTTGCCGGTGGGGTCGAGGAACCACATGAAGGCCTCCACGTGGCGGTCGGCGGCCTCGGCGTCGCTGCCCATCCCGCAGGGCACATCGGCGGCGCGCAGCTGTTCGTAGGCGGCTCCCAAGGTGGACCAGTCCTTGAGCTCGAAGGCGATCACCTGCTCGGCCGGGTCGCCGAGGAAGTAGGCCAGGGTGTGGTGGCGGCTATCGCTCTTCAGATACAGCCGGTCGCTGCTGCGCTCGACCTTCTGCAGGCCGATGATGTCGGTGGCGTACTTCTCCGCCGCATCCAGGTCGTGGGTGCCCAGGCGGGCGTAGTGAATGTCCCGAACTTCGATCATTGCGTGTCTCCTTGTTGGTCTGTAAATCTCGGCGCATATCGAAAATCTCGATAAGACTGGGCTGAGTTTAGGAAGCACGAAACATTCATACAAATCATGATTTACGATTGTTTGTATTTCTAACGTAAATGATGCCGTGGGGGTGAAATGAACATGCGGCCCGATCTGCTGGACCTTAACCTGCTGCGTGTGCTGCGCACCGTATATGCCAAGCGCAATGTCACCAGGGCCGCCGAGGCGCTGTTCACCACCCAGTCGGCGGTGAGCAATGCCCTGCGTCGGCTGCGCGAGCGGCTGGACGATCCCTTGTTTATCCGCGGCGCGGACGGCATGGTGCCGACGGCGCTGGTGCAGGCGCTGATCGGGCCCATCGAGAGCGGGTTGGGGGGTATCGAGGCGGCCCTGCGCGATACGCGGGCCTTCGACCCGAAGACTTCCGACCGGCTGTTCCGGCTGCTGGGCAACGATCTGGCGCAGATGGTCTTCGTGCCGCCACTGCTGCGGCATCTGGCGGGGGTGGCGCCGGACATCCGGCTGGAGACAGTGGACTGCCCGCTGGAGGAAGCGCGGCATGCCATGAGCGAAGGGATGATCGACCTGGCGGTGGGCAATTGGCCGGAGATCGGCAGCGACTATCGTCGCCACAACCTGTTCACCGAGACCTTCGTGGTGCTGATGCGCCAGTCCAATCCCCTGGCGGAAGGGACGCTTACGGTGAGTGACTATCTGGCGGCCCGGCATGTGGATTACCGGCCTGGTGGAGACAGCCACCCGGTGCTGATGCGGGCACTGGACACCCTGCTGCTGGAGCGCAATGCCAGTCGGCGCATCGTGTTTACCGCCAAGCATGGGCTCGGCCTGGCCTCGGTGATCGCCGATTCGGACATGCTGCTGACCATCCCGGGAAGGCTGGCGGCGTCCATGACGGCACGCATCGATGCGCTGGTGGCCAGGCCCTTTCCCTACCCGACGCCGCCCTTCACGATCTCGGCCCAGTGGCACGTGCGCTCGGACCATGATCCGGCGGTGTGTTGGTTTCGCGAGCAACTGGTGTTGCTCTTCTCCGATGCGTGAAGGGTGGACGGAGGGCTGTGCTTAGAAGAGCTGCCGGATTTCCTCGAAATGCGCGTCCACCAGCTTGCCGTTTTCATCGAACACCAGCTGCAGGATCACGTCACTGTGCCCGCCTAGCAGGCCTTCTGGCTTGCCCAGAATCTTGCCGAACACGCAAGCGCCGCCGCGGGGGCGCAGTTGGCTGACGTTGGGGCTGCGTTCGACCAGCGCCATGCATTCGGCCTCGGTCTTGACCGAGAAGGTGGTGCCGTGGACCTTCAGCCGCTGGCTGGCTTCGTCCAGCGACATGCCTGGGGTGAACTCCCCGTTCATCTGCTCGGGCAGGGGGTTGGGGGTCAGGTTGCAGGCACTGAGGAACAGGCTGCAGGCCAGGCCGCACAGTACTGAAAGGCGGTGGGCGGGAATGGCGGGGCGGAGGGGCATGGCGGTTTTCTGGCGGATCGGGTTGCCCGGAGGGTGCGCAGTATCCCACGGACAGTTCTGCCGCGGATCAACTGTCGGGCGAGGCCTGCCGGAGCTTGCGATACAAGGTGGTGCGGGTGATGCCCAGCTCGCGGGCGGCGGCGGAGATGTTGCCCTTGTGGCGGGCCACGGTGTCTTCGACCAGCCGGCTTTCGGCGGCCCGCAGGCTCTGGTTGAGTGGCCGTCCGGAGCGCAGGTCCGGTTCGTCGATCAGGTCCTGGGGCAGGTGGTCGGGGACCAGCGTGTCCTCGTCGGGTCTGAGCATGGCGGCGGCCAGGCGCAGCGCATTCTTCAGCTGACGGATGTTGCCGGGCCAGGGGTGACGGCGGATCAGGTCCAGGGCCGAGGCGGAGAGGCGGATCGGCCGGTCGGGAGATTCGTCGTGAAGCAGGCGGCGCGCCAAGGCTTCGATGTCGGCCCGTTCGCGCAGGGCGGGCAGGTGCAGGCTCATGGCCGACAGACGGAAATACAGGTCGGGGCGGAATTCCCCGCTCTCGCACATGGCCTTCAGGGAGTGGTGGCTGGCACAGACCAGGGAGAGGTCGATCTCCTCCTCGGGGCCACCACCCAGTGGCGTGACCCGGCGTGTCTCCAGGACCCGCAGCAGCACGGCCTGCAGCTTCAGCGGCATGTCGCCGATCTCGTCCAGGAACAGGGTGCCGCCGTGGGCCTCACGCAATTTGCCTCGGGCTCCTTCGCCTCGGGCGCCGGTGTAGGCACCAGCCGAGTAGCCGAAGAGTTCGGCTTCGATCAGGGGCCCGGGAATCGCTGCGCAGTTGATGGCCACGAAGGGGCCGTCCCGGCGCGGGCCGCTGTTGTGATAAGCCTGGGCGAAGACTTCCTTGCCGGTGCCGGTCTCGCCCTGGATCAGCAATGGAATGTCGAGCCCCAGAATGCGCCGGGCGCGCCGGATGGCGTGGGTGACGGAGGGGTCGCCCAGTTCCAGGTCGTCCAGGCTGGGGTTGGGCGGACGCACGGTGGCCGCCGCTTCCCGGGTCGAGACGGGGCGTACCCGCTGCAGGTCGCTGACCAGCACGTGGGCCACGAACTCGCGGCCCCGGTGGCTGCGCAGCTTGGTAGGGCGGGCGCTGCTCTGCAGGGCATGGTCGAGCACGCTGTTCCAGCGGGTCTCGAAGATGTCCCAGTAGGCTGGCCGGCTGATGCGGGTATCGCCGGTGCCGAGCAGGCGCTCGGCCCGCCGGTTGCAGGCCAGGAAGCCGCCGGCTTCGTCGAACACCGCGAGCCCCTCGAGGGGGGAGGCGAGGGCTTCCGGCTGATGGTGGAAGCGGATCACCACCGCGGCGTCCGCGATGGTTTCGATGAGGCGGTTCTCGATGATCTCGACGGTGGTCTGCAGCAGGGCCTGGGCGTGGGTCTGGGTCGGGCGGGCGCTGGTGGATACATCGAGAATGCCCAGCACACCTCCCGTCGGGGCATGGATGGGGGTGGCGATGCAGGTCAGGAAGCGGTTGCGTTCAAGATAATGCTGGTCGCCCACCACACATACCGGGCGCTGCTCGGCGATGGCGGTGCCGATGGCGTTGGTGCCCATCACCGATTCGGACCACGACTGCCCTGGATGCAGGGAAATCCGGGCGGCCTTCTCGAGGAAGTCGGGGTCGCCGACCGAGCGCAGGATCGTGCCGCTGTTGTCGGTGAGGAGAATGGTGGAGGAACTGCGCGCGATCTGCTGATGCAGATGCTCCATGATGGGCTGCGCGTAGGCCACCAGCCGGGCATTGGCCTCGAGGCGATCCGCCAGGCAGCCGGTCTGCAGCCGGTCCTCGGGATTGCGTTCGTCGGGCCTCAGGCCGCTGGCAGCACTCCGCTCCCAGGAGCGCCGGATGGTCTCCAGGGGTGGAAGAGGGGTGGAAAAGTCCTTGTCAGTCACCTCCGTATCCCAGCAGGAAACATGCCCGTGGCGTGTCGCTGGGGTGGAGTGGCCCGCGGAGCCTCGATTCAGGCGTGGAGTGCCCGTCGCTGGCGGAATCCGGGAGGGGGAGGGCGTTCCCTTTTTTGGTGGGTGTGTGCTGAATGATGTTCAGACCTGTGCAGGCGGCGTAACGCAATGGAGCAGGTGTGCAAGGGCTGAGCAGCGCTCGCGACGCAGCGGTGTTCTCCGGTGGCCTGGTTCTCCGGGCAAGTAATTGTCTGAAAAGGGTTTTCCGATGGTGCTGAAGAGGTGCACGGTTTTTGCTGTAAGCAGGGTGCAAGGCGGTTTTCGGGCGGCTTTGTGCCGTCCGGCTTTTTTCCGCCATCGCCCACAAGATCAATCAGTCAAAAGGAGGAGTCCGTTCATGAAGATGACCCAGTTTGTTTGCGCAATCGCGCTGGGAATGGTTGCGGTGTCGCCCGTCCAGGCGTCTGAAGAGATCATCAAGAAGGCCCGCTGCGTCGCCTGTCACACGGTGGACCAGAAGCGTGTCGGCCCGGCTTACAAGGAAGTTGCAGCCAAGTACAAGGGGCAGGCTGATGCAGTGGCCGTGCTGAGTGCCAAGGTCCGCAATGGTGGAACCGGCACCTGGGGTCAGATCCCGATGCCCCCCAATGGTGCGGATAAGATCAGCGATGCTGATCTGAAGGCTGCGATTGAGTGGATTTTGAAGCTCTGAGGTAGTGCTTGCTTCCGGCGGTGTGCCGCCGGGGAATCTGGGAGTGCTCCACACCTGCTCCATGATGGAGCAGGTGTGTCGCGGTGGTACAGTTGGTCGGGCGGAGAGGATGCTTTGTGGTCAGCGGATGACCACGCCCCAGGGCAGTTCGCCCACGGGAATCTCTGTCTTGACCTCAAGGCGGACGGTGTCGATCACGCTGACGCTGTTGGAGCGTCCGTTGGCGACATAAAGTTTGCTGCCATCCGGGGTGATGGCCATGTTCCACGGGCGCTTACCGACCGGAATGGTCGCTTCCACCTGGTTGTCCGTGGTGCGGATGGCACTCACCGTGCCGTCCTTGCCGTTGGATACATAGACGCGGCTGCCGTCCGGGGCCATGGCGATCCCGTTCGAGAAGGTGCCTGCCTTGATCTCGGCGATGACCTTGCGGCTTTCCATGTCGATGGCGTACACCGTGCTCGCCAGTTCGCAGGCCACGTAGGCGCGGCTGCCATCGGGGGTGAAGCCGATGCCGCGCGGGCGCTTGCCGACCGGGATGCTGCCGACCTGGCGGCGGGCTTTCACATCGATCAGGTCGACCTGCTCGGCGTTCTCCGCGCTGACCAGCAGCCAGCGGCTGTCCGGGCTGAACACGGCGTGCTCCGGGTTTTCACCGTGGACGGGGATTTCCGCCAGCTTGCGGTGGGTTCGCGTATCGATGAGTGCGACGCTGTTGGACTCCTCCACGGCTGCAGCGATCAGCTTGCCGTCCGCGGAGATGCTGACGCCCTCCGGGGATTCGCCCAGGCGGATCCGCTTCATCTCGCGGGCCTTGGCGATGTCGATCACGGCGAGGCCGTTGCTGGGGGCCTCGCTGATGAAGAGCTGCTTGCCGTTGGTGGCGATGCCGCGTGGGCGCTTGCCGCCGGGCAGCGTCCCTGTGACGGTGTCGGTGGCGGTGTCGATGACGGTTACCGACGCCGACTTCTCGTTCGGTACGTAGGCAAACGGCGCGGCTGCGGTGCCCGTCGCAAGCGCTGCGAGCATGGCGGCCAGGCCTGCCTTGAGGGGCGTGCGGATCATGGCGTCAGAGGGTGGGCTGGAGGTAGCTGATGCCATGGCGGGCGAAGATCGCCGCCACAGTGCCGTCTTTCTGGAGTTGCTTCAGCGCTGCAGCGAGTGCATCGGCCAGGCTGGTGTCGTCGGCCTTGACGGCCATGCCCAGCGGCCAGCTGTTGATCTTGAGTTCGGGCATCTGCACCGCTTCGATGATGAAGCGGTTGTCCTTGCCCATGGCGTTCTCGATCTCGGAGCGGGGGCCCATCACGGCGGCCAGCTCGCCGGCCTTGAGCTTCTCGATGGCCTTGTCGACGCCCGGGAAGTGCACCACGTTGTCGCGCAGACGGCCATTGAGAACGCCCAGCAGGAAGGCGTCGGAGAGGGTCCGGCCTTCGACGCCGATCTTCTCGCGGGTGAACACCTCCAGGGCGTTCGCCGCAGAGCCGCGGAACTGGCCGATCCGCGGCAGGCGCGCCACGGCGATGGTCTCCAGGTGATAGGGTCCGAAGATCTTCACCTTGTCGTTCTTGCCCTGGAGGTAGGAGTCCACGGGCACGTGCATCATCACGTCGGAGGGCTGGGCGCCGAGGTAGTGGCCTTTCCAGACCATGTTCCGCAGGTCGTCGTCCATGTCCTCGTCGGCGTTGTAGCCGACCACCTGCGTGCTCAGCCCGAGGGCCTTGCCGAGGGCCTGGGCGAGTTCTACGTCGATGCCCTTGCCCTGGTCGGAGAAGGGAGAGAAGCCGTTATACACGGCAACCCGGAGGCTGCCGCGCTTGCGGATGTCCTCGAGCCCGTCGGCCCGGGCCGGCAGGCTCGCGGCCAGGGCCGTGGCCCCGGCAGCCAGCAGGAAGCGGCGGCGATCAGTCTTCACGGACGGTCTCCAGCCAGGCGCGGATGGTCCACATGGCTTCCTGGCTCAGGATGCCTTCGAACGGGGGCATGTAGACGCGGCCGTCGCGGGTGGCGCCCTTGCGGATGCGCTGCATGAAGATTTCGTCACCCTCCTGGCCAGCCGGCAGGTAGCGCAGGTCAGGTGCGATGCCGCCGGAGACGGCGCCGAGGCCGTGGCAGCGGGCGCAGTTCTGGTTGAAGGCGGAGTCACCGATGCGGATGGCCTCCTTGTTGCCCAGGTAGGGGTTCTTGGTCAGCCATTCGGCACCGACCTGCTTCAGCGAAGACGTATCGACGGCCTGGGGCACCACGTCACCGTGGGCCAGCACGGCGCTGGCGACGAGCGTCAGGGTGGCGGCAGAGAAGAGGCGGAAGAGGGAAGAGTTACGAGCAGTCACCTGGATCACCTTTGGTCTTTGATTGGAGTTCATCGAACCGGCCTGGCGGGCGGGCCGTTCTGTGCCCCAGGCTTTCAGCAAGGGGCGTGCCAGCTGTTGGGTGTTTAAAGCCTAGCCAGATTTCGCCGGGTTGTATCGGGATTTCGCAGTTTTCTTTATGGCGCGATAAGTTGGCACTACATTTGCTGTAATGGACCCGGGGTGGAGCAGTCACGTTGTTGAAATGTGCTCCACCTGTTAGATTTTGGAGCACACACCACAAAGCCGGCTGGGAAGCCGGTAACAATCCGTACCAGCGGAGGAGGAGATGATGCAGGTTCCATTCAGTGTCGAGGCTCGCGCAGTGAGTCTCCAGGAAGCACGGTCGCTGTACTTCGGCCGTGGAGAGCTCCCGGAGGCCTTGCTTGACCAGAACGTGCTGCGCTCCTGGGAGCGGTGCCGCCAGGCCGGCCTTGATCCGGCCCGTCTCGGAGGGGGCGAGCCCGATGTGCGCGGCGTTGCGGAAGCCCGTGAACGCAACCGTACCCTGATTTCCCATGCCCAGCCGGTGCTCGAACATCTCTTCGAGCAGATCCGCAACTCCCACAGCATGGTCATCCTGGCCGACGCCCGGGGGATGGTGCTGCAGAGCTATGGTGACGCCGACTTCCTGAGCCACGCCGAGCAGGTCGCCCTGCGCCCCGGCGCCAGCTGGCACGAGTTCGAGCGGGGCACCAACGCCATCGGCACGGCGCTGGCCGAACGCGGGGCGGTCAATGTATTCGGCTCCGAGCACTTCTTCGAGGGCAATGCCTTCCTGAGCTGCAGCGCCTCGCCGATCCAGGATGCCCAGGGGCGGCTGATGGGCGTCCTCGACATCTCCAGCGACTACCGGGCCTTCCAGCGGCATTCTCTGGGCCTCGTGAAGATGTCGTCGCGGATCATCGAGAAGCGCCTGTTCGAATCCGAGTTCGCCCACCAGGGCTTGCTCAGCTTCCACGCCCGGCCCGACCACGTGGGTAGCCTGTGCGAGGCCCTGCTGGCGATGAGCCCGGACGGCGACCTGCTCGGTGCCGATCAGACGGCCCTCGAGCTGCTGGGGCTGCGCCGGGAGGATCTGCCCCGCCGCCACTACAGCATGCTTTTCGATGTGCCGCTGGGCACCCTGATCGACCGGGCGCGGCGTGACCCGTCATCACTCATCGCCATCTCCGGCCGCAACGGCGAGCGCTTCTATGCCCGCCTGCGAGGCAACTTCGCGCCGATGTCCGCGTCCACCCCGACGCTCGTCGATGCGCGGGGCGAACGCCTCGCCGGGCGCCCGCGCCAGGAGGCGGCGGCACCTCAGCCCGCCGACCGGCTGACCCTGCAGTTCCTGTCCACAGGCGACGAGCGCCTGCAGGCCGCCATCGACAAGGGCACCCGCATCCTCGGTCGCGACATTCCGATCCTGATCCAGGGCGAGTCCGGTGCCGGCAAGGAGATGTTTGCCAAGGCCTTCCACAACAGCGGCCCGCGGGCCCAGGGGCCCTTCGTGGCGCTCAACTGTGCGGCAATTCCCGAGACCCTGATCGAGTCGGAGCTGTTCGGCTATTCGGGTGGCGCCTTCACCGGCGCCCGCAAGGAAGGTGCGGTGGGCAAGATCCAGCAGGCCCACGGCGGTACCTTGTTCCTCGACGAAATCGGCGACATGCCCCTGTCCCTGCAGGCGCGCCTGCTGCGTGTCCTGCAGGAGCGCTGCGTGACCCCGCTGGGGACCAACAAGAGCATCCCGGTGGATATCACCCTGGTCTGCGCCACCCACCGCCGGCTGAAGGAGGAGGTGGCCCGGGGCGGCTTCCGTGAGGACTTGTACTACCGCCTCAACGGCTTGTGCATCAACCTGCCGTCCCTGCGCGAACGCAGCGACATAGACCGCCTGATCGACAAGCTGCTTCGCGAGGAGGCAGGCCCCGATCGCCAGGTGCAGGTGTCCCACAAGGTGATGGAGGCCTTCCTCAAGTACCGCTGGCCGGGCAACATCCGCCAGCTCAACAACGTCATCAAGGTGGCCATCGCCCTGCTCGATGACGACGAGACCGTCATCGAGACCTGGCACCTGCCGGACGACATCTTCGAGGAGATCGGCCAGATCGAGCCCTCGGTGGCGAGTGCGCCGATCGGCCGGGCCGCTGCCGATGCGGTGCCCCAGGCGGCGACGCCGGCTGCGGCTGCGGCGGCAGGCATGGGGCGCCTCGAGGAGATCGAGCGCGAGATGATCCACCGCACCCTGGAGGCCGAGAACGGCAACATCTCCTCGGCGGCGCGTCGGCTGGGCATCAGCCGCAACACCCTGTATCGCAAGCTGGGACGTTTCTGAGCCAGCATCCGGCCCGGGCGGGCCGGAAGTGTGGGTGGGAGGCCCGCCTTGGCGGGCCTTTCTTCGTGTTCAGCGGCTGCTGCGTGACGCCTCGGTGAGGAGGGCCTGCAGCAGGTGCCAGGCCTTGCCGACCGAGGCCACCTCGACCCGTTCGCCGGGCGCGTGGGCGCCGCGGATGGTCGGGCCGAAGGACACGATGTCCATGCCCGGATAGCGGCTGCCGATGATGCCGCACTCCAGGCCCGCGTGGATCACCTGGACCTTCGACGCGCCGCCGAACTCGCGCTGGAACACCCGCTGGCACAGGGCCAGCAGCGGGGAGTCCGGGTTGGGGGCCCAGCCCGGGTAATGCCCCGATTTCACCGCGGCGGTGCCGGACAGGCTGAACAGGCTGACGATCTCGTCGGCCAGCGCGTGGCTGCCGCTGTCGATCAGGGAGCGGACCATGAAGTTGCAGTGGCCGCCGTCCGGGCCCAGCGCCACCATCCCCAGGTTGTTGGAGGTCTCCACCACGCCGGGCACGCTCAGGCTGCGGCGGCGTACGCCGTGGGGGGCCGCATGCAGGCTGTTCAGCCAGATGGCCTGTTCGCCGGCCTCCAGCAGCCGGTTCGCTTCACCCGGGCTGGCAGCAAGGCGGAGACCGTCATCCACACCCAGCAGTTCGCGCCTCAGGCGGGTCTGCCAGTCGGCCAGCAGTGCGCACAGGCGCTCGCCGGAGCCGGCCGGCAAGGCCACCACGGCCCGCGCTTCCCGGGGCAGAGCGTTGCGTGCGCTGCCGCCTTCCAGTGAGGCCAGGCGCAGGGGCAGGCTATCTTCCAGGCCCCGCAGCACCCTCACCAGCAGCTTGATGGCGTTGCCCCGTTCTTCGTGGATGTCCACGCCCGAGTGGCCGCCGCGCAGGCCGTCCAGGGTGAGGTGCCAGGCCTCCCAGCCCGCTGGCAGGTCCGCCGGCCGCCCGGGGCGGTCCACATTCACGTCCATGCCGCCGGCGCAGCCCAGGTAGAACTCGCCCCATTCCTCCGTATCCAGGTTGAGCATCAGGCTGCCTTCCAGGAGGCCCGCCTCCAGCCCTTGGGCGCCGCCCATACCGGCCTCCTCATCCACCGTGAACAAGGCTTCGAGGGGGCCGTGGGTCAGCTCGCCGTCCTCCAGGGCGGCGAGGATCAGCGCGGCGCCGATGCCGTTGTCGGCGCCCAGCGTGGTGTCCTCGGCGATCAGCCATCCTTCCCGCAGTACGGGGCGAATCGGATCCCGGGAGAAGTCGTGTCCGGTGCCGGCGTTCTGCTGGCAGACCATGTCCAGATGCGCCTGCAGCACCACGCCCGGTGCAGCCTCGGCGCCGGGGCGGGCCGGCTTGCGGATGATCAGGTTGCCGGCCGCATCCACCTGGCAGGCCAGGCCCCGGGCCTCGGCCCACTGCTGCAGGTGCTCGCGCAGGGCGGCCTCCTGCTTGGATTGACGGGGGATGCGGCAGAAGTGCGCGAAGTGGCGCCAGACGATGGCGGGCTGCAGGTCGGAGAGCAGGTCGGTGGTGGTGGGCATGGTGCAGGGACAGGCCATTGAAGGATGCCCGGACTTTACAGCGTCTGCCAGGCCTCGGCAGCTGTGCCGCGGCCTTGGGGCTTGCGTTGCCCCCCGTGGAGGGTGGGGCGTGGGCAACTTGATTCGGGTCAAAGCCCTGCAGGCCGGCCAGCGAATAGCATCCGTTCCACTTGCTGCCCGACGGGGCGGTGATGTCCCCAACCCAATACGAGAAAGAACCCTCCATGTCTATCACCCGAATCCTTCCTTTCCTCCTGGTGGGCCTGCTGGCCGCCTGTGGCAAGTCCGAGACGCCGCCGGCCGCACCCGCCGCTGCGCCCGCCGCAGCACCGGCAGCGGCTGCACCGGCTCCTGCTCAGGTCGCATCGGCCGACGGTGGGAAGGGGGCCGATATCTTCAAGAAGACCTGTGCCATGTGCCACCAGACCGGTGTGGCGGGCGCGCCCAAGCTGGGTGACAAGGCCGACTGGGGCCCGCGCATCGCTCAGGGTCAGGACGTGCTCTACAAGCACGCCATCGAAGGGTTCAACGGGAACAAGGGCGCCATGCCGGCCAAGGGTGGCAACCCCTCCCTGTCGGACGAGGACATGAAGCTGGCGGTGGATTTCATCGTCGCCAAGGCCCAGTGAGCGCTATTGCGCCACGGCAATGAATGACAGGGGCGCTGCGGGCGCCCTCGACTGAGTCTCTTCTGGACGGGCGCGCACCCCCCGTGCGCCCGGGCCCGACCGCAGCGATGCGGCCGGGCTTCTTTTTTTTGGAGGAGCCATTTTTTGAGGGGTCATTTCCCCGATGGGATGCCGGACGGCGGCAGAGCGGGCCTCCGCGGGCTATGCTGCAGATGCGGCTCGCATCGGCGGGTTGGCTGTCCGGACATGGAGGGGCACATGGATATCGGGGCGATAGTGGGCGACTGGGGGGCGGGAGCGGTCAATGCCCGGCAGGATGTGGAATGCGTGCAGGCCTTGCTGACACGGCTTGCCCGGCGTCTGGGGCGGACCGCCCTGGATCCACTGGGTATCGACGGCCGCATCTCCCGGCCGCCTGCCGCCTCGAGCACTGTGGCGGCGATCCGGGCCTTCCAGGCCTATGCCGGGCTCGGTGTGGATGGCTGGATCGCGCCGGGGGGCGAGACATGGCGACGTCTGGTGGATGCCGCCACGGCCTCGGCGGACGAAGCCGCGGCGGGGAGCGCCTGCTTTCCGTTTGCCAGGCCCGCCGTCGCCGACTGGACTCATCCCCCCCGCGCCTTCGGCGCGAACCGCAGCGGCGGGCGGCGGGCGCATGGCGGCTGCGACCTGTATGCGCCGGTGGGGCGGCAGATCCACGCGGTGCAGGACGGCGTGGTCATCCGGGACCCCTATCCCTTCTACGCCCGGACTGATGCCCTCGAGATCGACCATGGCGATTTCATCATCCGTTACGGCGAGATCCAGCAGGACTGTGAGCTGCGCCAGGGCGACCGGGTCATCGGCGGGCAGGTGATCGCCAGGGTTGGCTTGCTGGTGGGGATCAGCGTGCCCAGCGCGATGCTGCATCTGGAAATGTACGATGGCAGCGGACAGGGCAGCCTGACGGTACCCGAGGCGGTCTCGGCACGACGCAGCGACGGCGTGCCCTACCTGCGTCGCGCGGACCTGATGGACCCGACCCCTTTTCTCAACCAATGGAAGACGAGGCTGGCCCGATGAGTGTTGTCCCCGTCATGACCCTGGTGGCGGTGCTGCTGGCGGCAGTCGGGCCCGCCCACGGGCGTCCGTGTGCTGAGGTGCCCGCCGCTGCCCTGAGCGGAGATTTCGATGGAGATGGTCGGCTGGACCGGGTGTGGAAGCAGCGCGTCGGGAAGGATCTGGGGAGCCGGGTGCGCGCCTACGATCCTTGGCGTGGGCAGTTACGTGCTGTGGAGCAGGGGCGTCCGGCCCTGGTCGTCGCCTGGGGGCGGCCGGTGGTGGCGGGCGGCGCCTGCACCCTGATTCAGAACCGCCGCTTCCTGAGCACGCCGATCTGGGATGCGGAGCCGCCGCCGCTGGCCGTGCTGCCCCGCAGGGCGCCTTCCGCGGGGGCCTTCCAGGGCGTGCAGACCCGGCGCTGGCGGGGCGACGGCATCCTGCTGGGGACGGAGGCAGGCGTCGACATCCTCCTCTACTGGGACGGGCGCCGCTTCCGCATCGCCTACAGCGGCGAGCAGCCCTGAACCGGCTTGCCCGGCTTGCTCAATGCTGGTGGGCGTTGCCCAGGCTCTTCAGCAGTTCCCGGGTGATGTCCGGATAACCGATGATGCGGCCGCCCTGGGCCTTGGCATGGGCTTCAGCAGCAGCGCGCGTGGCAAAGGCGGGCAGGTTGGGTTCGTTCATCGGGCCGCGGGCCTGGGAGCCCGTCACGTAGAAGGCCGCCCGTGCGTCCGTCCAGGCCCGGGTGCCGTAGTCGGCCACCCAGATCGCCCCCACATCGGCAGGCTTGTGGCGCTTGTCGAAGACAATCATGTTGTTCAGGAAGCGAAACAGGTCCACCGGGGAGTCGAAGCTGCTGGCGCTCTGGTCGTTGAAGACGATCTGGGCCATCCACTGGGGGCTCATCGCGGGGTACATGCCGCAGACGGGGCAGCGGGTATTGCGTTGAACCTCCCGGGGCGAGAGGTCGGCGGCAAGTAGGCTGCCAGACCCGAGGCCGATCAAGGTGGTGGCGAGGAAGGTGGCCAGCAGCTGCCGTGTCATGGTGTGGCTCCGCAAAAGTGTGTCTCGAGCAGCGGGTCGGCGATGAGCGCCTCGACGACTGCGGCGAGATTGTCCCACGGGGCGGCGCCGCAGCGGGTGAGCGGGTCGTGATGGAGCCGGCCCTGGCTGTCGTGGAGGTGATTGGGGAAGGTGGCGAGGTCGTGATGCAGGGGCGCGGTGTCGATGCGCAGCAGCGCCTCTCCCCAGGTCCAGGTGAAGCTGTAGGCGTTGGGCGCGGCAATGCGCGCTTCCAGCGTCACGCCGTTGAAGAGGTGCGCGATCAGGGCGTCCAGGCGGGTCTCGACGGGGCCGGTCAGCTGCGGGCCATAGTGGTCGTCGAGGCGTTGGGAGAGTTCGAGCAGCAGGTTCATGAATTCTGGGCCTCTTCCAGCCGGGTGGCGAGTTCGGCGCGGATCTGGCTTGTCAGACCGGTCAGGATGCGGGCGGACACATAGTCCTCGTAGCCCGGGTGTTCGGGGATGTCTCCGCCGATGATGCAGGCCAGGGCCTGGGCGTCGTCGGCAGCCCCCAGGCGGGCCAGCACTTCGTCACGGGCACTGCGCACCTCGTAAAGCAGGCGGGCGAGCTTTTCGATCTCGATGGCGTCCGCGGGGGCCAGCCCGCCGTAGATGGGGTCCATGGCTCACATCCTCTTGTCGTGCAGGGCGCCGCCATCGAGGCGTGCCATGTCGGGGGTGATCTCGGCGAAGGCGAGGACCTTGCCGCCTTCCGCGTCGGCGAACTTCTGGGCGCTTTCACGGCTGCCGAAGGAGGGCAGGGTGGGGCCCATGGCGCCGCGCTTCTTCGAGCCGACCACGTAGAAGGCCGACTTGGCGTCGATCCAGGCGCCGCGGGGCAGGTTCCAGTCTGTCTTGGCCATGTCCTGCACGAAAGCCGCCGCCACCAACCGGGCCTGTTCGGGCTTGAGCAGCAGGGCGAACATCTCCATGGTGTCGCAATAGAACTCGGGGGCCGGCTGGCCGCTGTAGTGGATCTGCGCCTTGGGGCCGGGGTAGTCGGCGAGGAGCATGCCGTCCAGGGCGCAGAACGTCTCCTGGGTGATGTCCTGGGCGGTGACGGGGGCCTCGGCGTTCTTGCCGCAGGCGGAGAGCAGCAGCGCGCAGCCGAGCAGCGCGGCGGTGAGCCCGGGGAGGCGGGGGGCGTTCATCGTTCGAATCTCCAGATGGCCACGGCGAGGGGGGCGATGATCCAGGCGAGCATCACCCCGCCCAGGGTGGCGGGATGGCTGAGGGCCTCGGGGAAGACGGTGGCAAGACCATAGAGCGTGCGCACTTCATCCAGGCTGAAAATGTTGAGCACGCGGAAGACGTCTGCCGGGTTGAGCAGCAGCAGGTAGGGAAAGACGGCGCCGCCATACTCGCCGGCGGTGAGCACCAGGGCGCCGAGGATGATCATGTCGAAGACCAGCACGAAGAAGAACCAGGTGGCGATGGCCAGCCCGGAGGCGCGGGTGCGGTCGCTGGCGAAGACCGACAGCATCAGGGCCAGGCTCAGGAAGGTGAGGCCCAGCAGCAGCGCCGAGACCATGAAGCCGGCGTAGTGGAAGAGGGCGTCGAGGCGGATCTGCGGCGACAGGATCAGCCCGGCCGCGCCAAAGCCGGCCAGGGTGGAGAAGGTCAGGGCGCCGGCCAGCCCCGCGTACTTGCCGAGGATGACCTCCCGGCGGGTGATGGGCAGGGTCAGCAGCAGCTCCAGGGAGCCCCGTTCCCGCTCGCCGACGATGGCATCGAAGCCCAGGATCAGGGCGATCAGCGGGATCAAATAGATCACCAGGCTGACCAGGGAGGCGATGGTCACGTCGATCGAGTGGAAGCCCACGCTGCCCTGCTGGGCGCTGCCGAAGTAGGCGATGACCAGGGCGAACACCGTGAACACCAGCGCCACGGCGAGCACCCAGCGGTTGCGGATGCGGTCCTGGAATTCCTTGCCGGCGACGATGCCGATCTGTCTGAAGTCGATGGAGAACATGGCCTCAGTTCCGGTAGCCGAAGAACACGTCTTCGAGGGAGGGCTCGTGGACCTGCAGGTCGCGCAGGGTCTCGCCCAGGGTGGCCAGGCGCGCCAGGGCGGGCATCTTGGCTTCGCGGGGCAGGCGGATGTGGAGCAGGCTGCCGGTTTCGTCGATGCGTTCGACCGCCAGTCCTTCGAGGACGCGGGTGACCTGCTCCAGCAGGCCGGCGCCGCCGGCGATTTCCAGGGTCAGGGGCAGGTTCATGGCTTCGCGCAGGGTCTGCACGCTGCCGCAGGCGCGGATGCGGCCGTCCTCCATGATGGCCAGGCGATCCACCCGCTCCTGGATCTCGGCCAGGATGTGGGAGGTGAGGACCATGGTCACGCCCTCGTCGCGCAGTTCCCGCAGGATCCGGTAGAAGTCGCGGATGGCTTCCGGATCCAGGCCGGTGGTGGGCTCGTCGAGGAAGAGCAGGCGTGGCTTGCCGAGCAGGGCCTGGGCAAAGCCGAGGCGCTGGCGCATGCCCTTGGAGTATTCGCGCACCCGCCGGGCCCGGGCATGGCCCAGGCCGACCTTGTCGAGCAGCGCGGCACAATTGCTGCGCGGCACGGCTTTCAGGTCGGCGAAGAAATGCAGGGTCTCCAGGCCGGTGAGGTTGTCGTAGAGGACCACGTTCTCGGGCAGGTAGCCGATGCGCCGCCGCACCTCGCGGAAGCGCGGCCCGCTCACGGCTTCGCCGTCCAGGTGGATCTGGCCGCTGCTGGCCGGGATGAGGCCCAGCATCATCTTGAAGAGGGTGCTCTTGCCGGCGCCGTTGTGGCCGATCAGGCCGAACAGTTCGCCCGGGACGATGGACAGGTCCACCCCCCTGACGGCCTGTACGGGGCCGAAGTTCTTGGTGACGCCACGGGCGTCAACGATGTTGCTTGCCAAGCCAGTGTCTCCAGTCGGAATGGTCGGGGCGCATGCGGGGGCTCGGGTCCACGATGCTCGGGGCGCGCAGCAGCGGGAACTGGCGGGCCACCAGGCGCAGGGTCTGGATGGCCGGGCTGGCCAGCAGCAGCTTGAGCAGGGGATGCCGCCACGACAGGCGGTCCACCAGGTCGTTGGCTTCGTAGGGGACGTCGCCGCGGCCGTCGCCGTTGCGGTCCCAGCCCAGGTAGTTGCTCCAGTGGTTGCCTTCCTTGGCGCCCCAGGTCTCATCCTTGGCGGCGACGTACTTCACCTGCTCCCGGTTGGCGATGAAGTCGTTGCGCTCCACCACGTTGCGCACCGAGCCGGCCCACAGATGCACGCCGACCTGGTTGTCCACCACCAGATTGCCCCGCAGGGTGTTGTACTCGGCGTCGTAGATGAAGAAGCCGCGGGCGTTGCCGGCCACCACGTTGTTCTCCACCACCGCATCCTGGATCGTGCGCAGCATGATCCCGTGGTCGGTATTGCCCCAGGCCCGGTTGTTGCGCACGACCTGGTCCCGCACCTCCATCAGGGCGAGTCCGCCCCGATTGAGGTAGGTATCGTTGTCCTCCCACAGGTTGTGGTAGGAGTTCATGTAGTGGGTGCCGTAGCGGCTGTGGTGCATCCGGTTGCTGCGGAAGACCGCCTGGTGGGACACATCCACGTAGATCGCGTCGCGCACGAAGCTGATGTTGTTGCCCTCGATGCGGGCGCCGGTGGTGTTGTAGAGCTGGATGCCGTTGCCCCGCTGGGAGGAGTCCAGATCACGCTTGCCGGTGATGAGGTTGTGCTCGATCACCACGTCGTTGGCTTTTTCGATCCACAGGCCGAACAGGGTGTAGCTGAAGTCGCAGCGGCTGACGCGGGCCCGGTGGCTGCCGGGGCGCAGGTAGATGCCGGCGTTCTGATCGCCGAGGTCTGCGCCCGAGTTGGCGACGATCAGGCCTTCGATCTGGACGTCGGGGGCGGAGACGCGGATGGTGTCCCCCTGGCCGCCACCGTCTATTGTCGGCCGGTCCAGGCCGGTGAGGCGGAGGGGGCGGGTGATGTGCAGGTTCTCCCTGTACAGGCCGCGTGCCACCTGGACCGTATCGCCTGGAGCGGCCCGGTCGATGATGGCCTGGATCGACTCGCCTGGTTTGACTCTCCATTCCGCGGCGCAGGCCGGAGCGCCCGCCAGCAGGGCGACCAGCAGGGCCAGGGTGGCACGCGGATGGGGCTGCAGGCTAAGGGGGGCGGAGCAAGGCCGGAGCGGAAGAGGGCGCATCGGGGATCATTGATCGGAGTTGGCGCCAGTGTGGGCTGCCGTCCGGGATCCCGCCTTGATTCAGGTGAAGTTGTGCATGAGGCGGATGCGCCGGGGCGAATTCGGAGACGGGTGGTGCGCGCAGGGGGGGAGAAGTGCGGGTCCCGGTCTGGCCTCCGCGGGGGGAGGCCGGGCCGGGACCGGTCTCAGGTGGCCTGTGCGTGGGCCGCCTTGCTGTGTTCCAGGTCAGAATGACTGTGGTTCACCAGCAGGATGGAGAGGGACGCGATGGCCGCCGGGATGGCGATGGCCAGGAAGTTCTTCTCCAGGGGGAGTTCCATGCCGACCAGCACACCGATCAGGATCGGCGCCAGGATGGCACCCGCGCGGCCCACTCCCAGCATCATGCCGACCCCGGTGGTCCGCACTGCCGCCGGGTAGAACTGGCTTGCATAGGCACAGGTCACGATCTGGGTGCCGATGGTGGAGGCGCCGGCGAGGCCGACCAGCACGAACAGGATCTCGGTGGGCATCTTGTAGCCGAGCAGGGTGATGGACACCGCAGCCACCAGGTACATGCCGACCAGCACGTACTTGATGTGGAAGCGGTCCGCCAGCCAGCCCCCGAGGCCGGCCCCGAGCATGGCGCCGAAGTTGAGGACCAGCACGAAGGTCAGGGCCGAGCCCAGGCTGTAGCCGGCGTTGGCCATCAGCTTGGTGAGCCAGGAGCTGAGGGCGTAGACCATGAACAGGCACATGAAGCAGGTCACCCAGAACATCACGGTGCTGAAGCCCCGGCCATGGGCGAACAGGCTGCCGAAGGTGGCGCCGGACGCCGATTTGCTCTTCTCCGGCATCACGAACACGTCGCCCGGCGCCGGCTTGTAGGTGGGGGCGATGCGGGACAGGATCTGCTGGACCTCGGCAGTGCGGCCCTTCTTGATCAGGAAGGCCATCGACTCAGGCAGTTGCTTGAGGATGAAGGGCACCAGCAGCACGGGTGCGCCCGCGGCCAGGAAGACGCCTTGCCAGCCGTAGGACTCGATCAGGCCCTTGCCGAGCAGCGCCGCCAGCATGCCGCCCACGGAGTAGCCGCTGAACATCAGGGTCACCAGGGTGCTGCGCAGGCGCAGGGGGGAGTACTCGGTCATGGCCGCGATCACGTTGGGCATCACGCCGCCGATCCCGACGCCGGCGAGGAAGCGCATCGCGCTGAAGGAGATCGGGTCATGGGTGAAGCCGGCTGCCGCGGTGAAGACGCTGAACAGGACCACGCAGATGGCGATGACGATGCGCCGCCCGATGCGGTCGGCCAGCGCGCCGAAGATGATGTTGCCGAACATCATGCCGAACAGGGCCGAGCTCACCATGAAGCCTGCATTGGTGGGGCTGACCCCCATCTCCTTCATGATCGAGGGCAGGGCGATGCCGGCCACGGCCAGGTCGTAGCCATCGAAGATGATGATCGCTGCGCACCAGAACAGGACCAGGCCGTGAAAGCCGTTGAAGCTGGCCTTGTCGGACAGCTTGTGAACGTCGATGTGTTGCATGGGATGTCTCCTCTGTTGAGTAGGGCGTTGCGCCTTTTTGGGCTTATATGAAGCGCACGCTGACCGAGCCGAGCTTCTGGATGCGCAGGTTGATGTGATCGCCCGGCGCCACGGCAATGGCTTCGGTGACGCCGCCGGAGAGGATGGTGGTGCCGGCGGGGATCTCCTCCCCCCGGGCGCCCAGGTGGTTGGCCAACTCCGCGATGGCGGCTGCCGGGTGGCCGAGGACGGCGGCACCGGCGCCGATGGCGACCGGCTCGCCGTTCTTCTCCATCACCACGCCGAGGGTGCGGAGATCGAGCCCCGCGACAGGTGCCGCGTTGCCGCCGAGCACGAAGCGGGTAGACGAGCAGTTGTCGGCGATCACGCTCTTCAGGTCGAACTTGAAGTCCTTGTAGCGCGAGTCGATCACCTCGATGCCCGGCATCACGAAGTCGGTGGCGGCGAGCACCGCCCCGATGTGGCAGCCTGGGCCGCGGAGGGCCTTCTTGGTGACGAACACGATCTCCGGTTCGACCTTGGGGTGGATCAGGTCCGCGTGACGGATCTCGCCGCCGTCGGCCACGCTGAAATAGTCCACCAGCCAGCCGAAGACGGGGGTCGTGACGCCCATCTGCTTCATCTTGCCGTGGGAGGTGAGGCCGGCCTTGAGGCCGACCACCCGGCTGCCGCGGGCGAGTTTGCGGCGCAGGATCTCCGCCTGAATCGCGTAGGCGTCATCCCAGTCCATGTCCGGATGGGCCTCGGTGATCTTGGTGACTTCGCGGGCCTCCAGTTCGCCGCTCTCGAGCAGTTCCGCCAGTTCGGCGATGGTCTTTTGATTGAGGTTCATATGCTTGGATCCTTGTTCAGACGAAGCGGACGGAACAGCCGCCGATATCGCCGATGGCGATGCGCAGGTTGTCGCCTGCGGCGACCGGCACCATGGCGCCAAGGGCGCCGGAGAGCACGATGTCGCCGGCCTTGAGGGAAATGCCGAGGTTGCCGAGGGTGTTGGCGAGCCAGACCACGGCGTTGACCGGGGAGGCCATGGTGGCGGCGCCTGCGCCGGTCACCACGACATCGCCGTTCTTCTCCATGGCCATGCCGCACAGGCTCAGGTCCAGGTCGTGGATGTCCACGAGCTGGTCGCCCAGCACGAAGACGCCGCAGGAGGCGTTGTCCGCCACGGTGTCCTGGATCTTGATCTGCCAGTTCTCGATGCGTGAATCGACGATCTCGAAGCAGGCCATCACGCCTTCGGTGGCGGCCAGGACATCCGCGGCCGTCACGCCGGGCCCCTGCAGGGCGTGCTTGAGCAGGAAGGCGATCTCGCCTTCGGCCTTGGGCTGGATGAGGGTGTCGATGGGGATCGATTCGCCCTCGTTGTAAACCATGCCATCGAGGAGGTAGCCAAAGTCGGGCTGCCCCACGCCGAGCATGTTCATCACGGCCTTGCTGGTGACCCCGATCTTGCTGCCGATGATCCGTTCGCCTTTCTCGATCCGGCGGGCGATCATCCGCTGCTGGACCTGATAGGCGTCGTCCAGGCTCATCTCAGGGTGGCGGCGGGTCAGGGGGGAAATGGGCCTGCGCGTGCGCAGGGCTTCGTAGAGCTCATCGCCCAGGGCGTCCAGAGTGCTGTTGTCCATGGATTCGCTCCGCCCGGTCACAGCTTGATGCAGATGTTCTTGAGCTCGGTGTAGAACTCAAGGGAATGGACACCGCCTTCGCGGCCGATGCCGGATTGCTTGGCGCCGCCAAAGGCGGTGCGCAGGTCGCGCAGGAACCAGCTGTTGACCCAGGCGATGCCCACTTCCATCTTCTGGGCGACCCGGTTGGCACGGGAGACGTTGCTCGTCCAGATGGCGGTGGCCAGGCCATAGATATTGTCATTGGCCTTCTCCAGCACCTCCTCCTCGGTGTCGAAGGGGGCGATGTGGCAGCACGGCCCGAAGATCTCTTCCTTGATGACGCGGGCAGTCTCGGGCAGGCCGGTCCAGATGGTGGGCTGGACCCAGCAGCCGTCCTTGAGGTGCTCCGGCATGTCCGGGATGCCGCCGCCGGTGACCACGGTGGCGCCCTCTTCGGCGGCGATGCGCATGTAGGACAGCACCTTGGCCTGGTGTTCCTTGCTGACCAGGGGGCCCATGTTGGTGGTGGGGTCCTCGGGCACCCCGATCTTGAGGTTCTCGGCACCGGCCTTCATGGCCGCGACGAACTTGTCGAAGATCGGGCGCTCGACATACACCCGCTCGGTACCCAGGCAGACCTGGCCACAGTTGGCGAAGCAGGAGCGCAGGGTGCCTTCGATGGCTGCGTCGAAATCGGCGTCGGCGAACACGATCGCCGCGTTCTTGCCGCCCATCTCCAGGGACACCGGCCGGGAGCCGTTCGCGGCGGCCTTCATGATGATTTCGCCGGTGCGGGTCTCGCCGGTGAAGGTGAGGGCGTTGACGCCGGGGTGGGTGGTCAGGAATTCGCCCGCCGAATTGGGGCCGAATCCATGCACCACGTTGTAGACCCCCTTCGGAATCCCCACCTTGTTCATGACTTCGCCGAGCAGCGCGGCGGTGCGGGGGGTTTCCTCGGACGGCTTGACCACCACGGTATTGCCGCAGGCCAGGGCCGGGCCGACCTTCCAGGTCATCAGCAGCAGGGGCAGGTTCCACGGGCAGATCACACCGATCACCCCGACCGGGGAGCGGTAGGTGTAGTTGATGGCCGTGCTGCCGTCGGGGGTGGCCGTCTCGAAGAATTCACCGGAGACGTTCTTCACCATGTCGGCGAAGACCTTGAAGTTGGCCGCGCCGCGGGGGATGTCGATGTGGGAGGCGAGGCTGCGGGGCTTACCCGTGTCCGCGCATTCCGCTTCCAGGAATTCCTCGAAGCGGTTGTTGATCTCGACGACCAGGGCTTCCAGCAGCTCGACACGCTGTGCCAGCGTCATCTGCCCCCAGGGGCCCTTCAGGGCGGCCTGGGCTGCCGCAACCGCCGCATCCACTTCGGCCTTGCCCGCCTCTGCGACCTGGCCGATCACGGCGTTGTTGATCGGATTGCGGTTCTCGAACCAGCGGTCGGTGGAGACGTACTCGCCGTTGATGAAGTTGAGGATCTCTTTTTGCATTGTCGTGGTGTCCTGTTTCGTGGGGAGGGGGCGTGTGGGGCGTGGCTTGCTCAGCTCACCACGGAGAGGAAGCGCTCGTTGAGCTTGCGGTCGTGGTAGAAGATCCCGGTGC
>CALBTT010000066.1 GCA_937967645.1 uncultured Zoogloea sp. | reverse complement strand
TCGCGGCCGCGGAAGGCCTTGAAGGAGTCGAGGGCCGGGCGGCTGCCGCCGACGGCCAGGATCTCGTCCCAGAAGCGGGCGCCGGTTTCCGCGTCGAGCACGCTGCCCTTGGGGCGTCCGGCCTCTTCGAAGGCGGCAAAGGCGTCGGCGGACAGCACCTCGGCCCACTTGTAGCTGTAGTAGCCGGCGGCGTAGCCCCCCGCAAAGATGTGGCTGAAGCTGTTGGGGAAGCGGTGCCAGGCCGGCGGCACCAGCACGGCAACCTCCTTGCGCACCTCGGCGAGCAGCGCCAGCAGGTCCTGCTTCTCAGCGTCGAAGTCCATGTGGATCAGCAGGTCGAACAGGGAGAACTCCAGCTGGCGCACGGTCTGCATGCCGCTCTGGAAGTTCTTGGCCGCCAGCATCTTGTCGAAGAGTTCCTTCGGCAGGGGGTTGCCGGTGTCGGCATGGGCGGTCATCTCACGCACCACGTCCCACTCCCAGCAGAAGTTTTCCATGAACTGGCTGGGCAGCTCGACGGCGTCCCACTCCACGCCATGGATGCCGGAGACCGCGAGGTCGTCCACCCTGGTCAGCAGGTGGTGCAGGCCGTGGCCGCTCTCGTGGAAGAGGGTGATCACATCGTCGTGGCTGAAGGTGGCGGGCTTGCCGCCGACCGGGCCGGGGAAGTTGCAGACCAGGTAGGCCACCGGGGTCTCGATGCCCTGGGCGAGGCGCCGGCGGGTGATCGCCGAGTCCATCCAGGCGCCGCCCTTCTTGGTGTCGCGGGCGTACAGGTCGAGGTAGAACTGGCCGACCAGCTGGCCGTCCCGCTCGATCCGGAAGAAGCGCACGTCCGGGTGCCAGACCGGACCGCTGTCGGGCTTGATGCTCACCTGGTAGAGCTTCTGGATCACGCCGAACAGGCCGTCGAGGACCTTGTGCTCGGGCAGGTATTCCTTCACTTCCTGCTCGGAGAAGGCATAGCGGGCGACCCGCAGTTTCTCGGACACGTAGGCCACATCCCAGGGCTCGAGCGGGCTCAGGCCGAGCTCGTCGCGGGCGAAGGCGGTGAGTTCGGCCAGATCGCGTGCGGCAAAGGGCTTGGCCTTGACCGCCAGCTCGCGCAGGAAGCCCAGGACCTGCTCCGGGGTGTCGGCCATCTTCGGCACCAGCGATACTTCGGCGTAGTTGGCGTAGCCGAGCATGCGGGCCTCTTCGGCGCGCAGGGCGAGGATGCGCTTGATCAGCGGGCCGTTGTCCCACTCGGGCTTGCTGTAGCCGTTGTCGATCTCCGCTGCGCGGGTGGCGTAAGCGCGGTAGAGTGTCTCCCTGAGGGTCCGTTTGTCGGCGTATTGCATCACCGGCAGGTAGGAGGGCATCTTGAGGCCGAATTTCCAGCCGCTCAGGCCGGCTTTTTCAGCGGCTTCGGCGGCGGCGGCGATCACGTCCTCGGGCAGGCCGGCTAGGTCGGCAGCGTCGGTGACCAGGTGGCTGTAGGCGTTGGTGGCGTCGAGCAGGTTCTCGGAGAACTTGGCGCCGAGGCCGGCGAGTTCTTCCTGGATGGCCTGGAAGCGCGGTTTCTGGTCGTCGGGCAGTTCGGCGCCGGAGAGCCGGAAGCCACGCAGCTCGTTGTCGATGATGCGACGGCGGGCGGGCGGCAGGGATGCATATTCCTGACCCTCGGCAATCGTTTTATATTTTTGGAAAAGCTTAAGGTTTTGCCCCAGTTCGGCGTAAAAACGGGTGACCTCGGGCAGCATCGCGTTGTAGGCCTCCCGCCATTCGGGGGTGTCCATCACGCTGTGCATGTGTACCGCGACACCCCAGGCCCGGCCCAGGCGCTCGCCGTCCAGCTCGATGGGGTCGACGAAGTTGGCCCAGGTGGGCGGCGTGGGATCATCCTGCAGGCGTTCGACGGTGCGCCGCAGGGCTTCGAGGAGCGTACGCACGGCGGGCTCCACGTGCTCCGGCCGGATGGCGTCGAAACGCGGCAGACCGGAGAGTTCGAGCAGAGGGGAGGCGGTGGTGGTGGTCATGGTTGGGGGTGCAGTCGGTTGAGTGGTTTCATTTTGCCGAATTCCATGCGGGGTGTCGCCTGGGGCGACGGATTCCCGCTGGACGATGGAAGCGTAAAGGGGACGGTTGTGAGCGACAAGGCTTTGAATCTGGGCGAGCAGGCTTTCCTGCATACGATTACCCAGGAGCTGGAGCGTGGCGAGTTGCGCTTTCCCACCTCCATGGAGGTGACCCTGAGGGTGCTCGAGGCCCTCGACCATCCGGACACCGATCTGGCCCGGATGTCATCCATGGTCTCGGCGGAACCCCTGCTGGCGGCGCGTACCGTCGCCCTGGCCAATTCCGCATGGTACAACCCCGGCGGGCGTCTGGTGGCGGATGTGCCCAAGGCCCTGGTGCGCATCGGCTTCGGCAAGCTGCGGGCGCTGGCCATGGCGGTGGCGGCGGAGCAGCTGATTCACCGGGATGTACTGGGCCCCTACCAGCCCCTGATCCGCAAGCTGTGGGCCCACAGCGTGGATGTGGCCGCGACGGCCAGCGTGCTGGCGCGCCGCTGTACTTCGCTGGACCGGGATGCGGCCTTCTTTGCCGGCATCGTGCATGACATCGGCCAGTTCTTCCTGCTGGCCCGGGTCTGGGAGTATCCCGAGATGCTGCAGGACGAGAGCCCGCTTTCCGACCTGGTGCGGGTCTGGCATCCGCCCATCGGGCGGGCGGTGCTGGCGGCGATGAACATGCCGCGGGAGCTGGTGGACGTGGTCGACAACCCGGAGATCTATGGCGGCGAATGGCCGCCGGGCAACATCACCGACCTGGTCTTCATCGGCCACCTGCTGGCCGAAACGCCGAATCCCTTCTCCGAGGAGGACGAGGGCTTCCGCCACGGGCTCGCCAAGGCGGCCACGCTGGGCCTGGACGAGGAGCGCCTGAAGGTGGTGCTGGAGGAGTCGGCGGCCGAGAAGCAGGCGATGATCAGCCTGTTCCAGGTGTAGTCAGGCGCGAAGGCCCAATAAAAAACCCGCCGGTCGGCGGGTTTTTTGTGCCTGCGGAGTGCCCGCTCAGAGGGACTTGCCGGTGAGGCGCTCGTAGGCTTCCACGTACTTGGCCGCGGTGTGGGTGATGACCTCGTCGGGCAGCTTGGGCCCGGGGGCGACCTTGCCCCAGTCGAGGGTCTCCAGGTAGTCGCGCACGTACTGCTTGTCGTAGCTCGGCGGGCTGATGCCTTCGGCGTAGCTGCTGGCCGGCCAGAAGCGCGAGGAGTCCGGGGTCAGGGCTTCGTCGATCAGGTGCAGGGTGCCGGCGGCGTCGATGCCGAACTCGAACTTGGTGTCGGCGATGATGATGCCCCGGGTGGCGGCATAGTCGGCGGCCTCGGAGTACAGCCGGATGGCGGCATCACGAGCTTCGGCAACCAATTGGGCGCCGGTCTTGCCGGTGCCCGCGAGGGCTTCGGCGAGCACCGTGCTGGTGCGCTCCTGGGCCTGCTCGAAGCTGATGTTCTCGTCGTGGTCGCCCACGTCGGCCTTGCTGGCCGGGGTGAAGATCGGGAACGGCAGCTTCTGGGCCTGCTTGAGGTTGGCCGGCAGGTCGATGCCGCAGATGGCGCCGGTTTCCTGGTAATCCTTCCAGCCCGAGCCGATCACGTAGCCGCGCACGACGGCCTCGATGGGCAGCGGGGTGAGGCGCTTCACCACCAGGGCGCGGCCGCGTACCTGGTCGCGTTCGTCGGCGGCGACGACGCTTTCCGGGTCAATGCCGGTGAGCTGGTTCGGCACGATGTGGCCGAGGCGCGCAAACCAGAAGTTGGCCAGGGCGGTGAGCACTTCACCCTTGCGGGGAATCGGATCCGGCAGGATCACGTCGAAGGCCGACAGGCGGTCGGAGGTGACGATGAGCAGCTTGTCGGCGTCGATGGCGTAGATGTCGCGCACCTTGCCACGGCCCAGCAGGGTCAGGCTGCGGATGGAGGATTCGAAGAGCGGAGTGGTCACGGTCGAGAGTCCGTCGGTCAAAAAGCGATTATAGCGGGGTGGCGCGGGTCGGTCAGTGTCCGCTGTCGGCCGCCGCCAGGTGTTTGCGCATGCGGTGCATGCTGAAGGCGACCAGCGCCGCGATGATGGGGATGGCGGCGGCGGTGAGCCCTTCAGGGGTGAAGGGCTCGATGTAGTGCTTCACGCCCTTCGCCACATACTGGACCAGCTGCGAGGCGTAGTAGGTGATGGCCACCACCGACAGGCCTTCCACGGTCTCCTGGAGATGCAACTGCAGCTTGGCCCGGCGGTTCATCTGGGCCAGCAGCTCCTGGTTCTGGCGTTCGAGTTCCACCTCGACCCGGGTGCGCAGCAGCTGGCTGTTGCGGGCCACGCGGCTGGACAGGTCTTCCTGGCGGCGGGCCATGGTCGTACAGGTGTGCATGGCCGGCAGCAGGCGGCGCTCCATGAATTCATGGAAGGTGGGCAGGCCGATGATGCGCTGCTCGCGCAATTCGGCAATCCGCTGCATCACCAGGCTGTGATAGGCGCGGGCGGCACCGAAGCGGAAGGTGGTGCGGGCCACCGAGTGCTCGACTTCGGCGGCCAGGCTGGTGAGGTCGGCCAGCACGCTGCGCTCGTCGTCGGGGGTGCGGGCGCTGCCGGTGCGGTCCATCAGGTCGGCCAGGGTTCGCTCGGAGGCGCCGAGCATCTGCCCGACCTCCTTGGCCACCGGGAAGGCCAGCAGGGCCATCAGGCGGTAGGTCTCGATCTCGACCAGGCGCTGCACCGTGCGGCCGGCCTGGCGGCGGGTCAGCGACACGTCGATGACCAGGAAGCGGGAGAAGCCCTCTTCGAACAGGAAGTCGGTGAACACCCAGGCGGCGCCATCGGCCACTCTGGCGCCGACCATCGCGGTGCCGGTGGGCGACAGGGTGTCCATCACGCTCTCCGGCGTGACCTCGGCGGCGGAGCGCAGCTCCACGTGGGTGGCCACGATGAGCTTGCCAGGGAGGCTCTGGAGCCAGGCCTGGGGCGCTGCGGCGAGGGCCGAGGTGCTGTGGTCACGGCCTTCACCGCGGGCCACCGGCCTGAAGAAGGTGTAGCTGGAAAATTCGTTGTGCAGTTCCCAGCGGAGCTGGAAGCTGCCGAAATCGATCAACCGGTGGCTGCCTTCTGCGTCGATCGGCTGGCCGAGCAGCTTGCCCAGGGCGATCAGGTGCTGCAGGGCCGCGCCGGGTTCGCAGCCGTCGTGGTGCATGGCCAGGTAGCTGATCAGCTGGGGGCTTTCCAGCGGCACCGGGGGGCGGGCGTGAAACTCGTCGTTGAGGGCCTGGCGCTGCGCGTGCTCGGCGAAATGGTCGGGCAGGGTCATGGTGGCGGAGTCGCGGCGCGCTCACGAGGATGATCGGGCAGCCATCTTGCCGTTACGTAAGCCTGGCTGGCAAGGCCGAGGAGGTTTCGATCCGTGCCCTGCATCACGCAGCGTTGTTGCGCTGCAACAAAATCAGTGTCCGAGCAGGGTCGGGATCAGACCGGCGAGGCTCAGCGCGCCCACTACACCGACTGCGATCCAGAGGCGGCGCAGCTGCCGGCGCAAGGTATCGGCGGTGCTGACCAGCTCGGCATTCTGGGTGGCCAGGGCGGCCAGCAGCTCGGTGATTTCCTGCTGGCGGGCCCCCACTTCGGCCAGTCGGGCTTCCAGTCCGGCGAAGCGGGTGTCGCTGTCGGTGGGAGGCGCTTCCGCTTGGGGCTGCCGCGGCCCGGCGGCAGACTGGCCGGCCGCCTTCTGCCACAGCTTGCGGGCACCCTGGGCGAGATCGGGGGCCTTGGAAATGACGTCGGACCAGGGGATCGCCTTGACCAGGGTGGACCAGGGAAGTGCCATCGGAGAGCTCCTCGAGAAAGCAAACGGGGCCGGCAAGCCGGCCCCGCAGGTGGGTGGGCGCCGGGAGGCGCCGGATCAGCGGATGACCTGGTTCAGGGCGCCGCTCTTGTAGCTGGCGGCGATCTTGTCCAGGGACAGCGGCTTGATCTTGCTGGCGTTGCCGGCGGTGCCGAAGGCTTCGAAGCGGGCCTTGCAGACCAGCTTGGCGGCTTCGCGGGCGGGTTTGAGGAATTCGCGCGGGTCGAACTTGGAGGGGTTCTCGACGAAGAACTTGCGCACCGCGCCGGTCATGGCCAGGCGGATGTCGGTGTCGATGTTGATCTTGCGCACGCCGTACTTGATGCCCTGGACGATCTCCTCGACGGGCACGCCGTAGGTTTCCTTCATGTCGCCGCCGTACTGGCGGATGATCTCGAGCAGCTCCTGGGGCACCGAGGAGGAGCCGTGCATCACCAGGTGGGTGTTGGGGATGCGGGCGTTGATGGCCTTGATGCGCTCGATGGCGAGGATGTCGCCGGTGGGCTTGCGGGTGAACTTGTAGGCGCCGTGGCTGGTGCCGATGGCGATGGCCAGGGCGTCCACGTTGGTCTGCTTGACGAAGTCGGCGGCCTGGTCGGGGTCGGTGAGCATCTGGGAGTGGTCCAGGATGCCTTCGGCGCCGACGCCGTCTTCCTCGCCGGCCTGGCCGGTTTCGAGGGAGCCCAGGCAGCCCAGCTCGCCTTCGACGCTGACGCCGATGGCGTGGGACATCTCGACCACGCGGCGGGTCACGTCCACGTTGTATTCGTAGGAGGAGGGGGTCTTGCCGTCTTCGAGCAGGGAGCCGTCCATCATCACGGACGAGAAGCCGGAGCGGATCGCGCCCATGCAGATGGCGGGGGACTGGCCGTGATCCTGGTGCATCACGACGGGGATGTGCGGGTAGGCTTCGACGGCGGCGTCGATCAGGTGGCGCAGGAAGGCTTCACCGGCGTATTTGCGGGCGCCCGCGGAGGCCTGCATGATCACCGGGCTGTCGGTTTCCGCAGCGGCTTCCATGATGGCCTGGACCTGTTCGAGGTTGTTGACGTTGAACGCGGGCAGACCGTAGCCGAACTCGGCGGCGTGGTCGAGAAGCTGACGCATGGAAACGAGGGACATGTGTTTTCTCCGATGGCCGGGAGCCCGGCCGGGTATAGACGTAAAACCGTGATTCTACCAAGGCGGCATGACGCCTGCGCGGCGCGCAGGCATCGATAGGCTGCAAATTGTGTCGACGGTCACACGCTGCCGGGCTTGCGGGTCTCGCCGACCCGCACGATCTTCATGGTGTTGGTGCCGCCGGCCGCGCCGATGGGCTCGCCGATGGTCAGCACGATGAGGTCGCCGTATTCCACCACGCCCTGTTCCAGCAGGATCTGCTCGGCCTCCCACAGCAGCACGTCCCGGTCGGCGTGGACCTGGGACATCAGCAGGGGATAGACCTCCCGGTAGAGGGTCATCTGGTTGCGGGCGGAGAGTTCCGGGGTCAGCGCGTAGATGGGCACGCCGCTGTTGAGGCGGCTCATCCACAGGGCGGTGGAGCCGGTCTGGGTGAGCGAGGCGATGGCCTTGACCTTGAGGTGATAGGCGGTCCACATGGCGGCCATGGCGATGGACTGGTCGATGCGGGTGAACACCCGGTCGAGGAAGTCCCGGTCCATGGTGACCTCGGCGGACTTCTCGGCCTCCAGGCAGATGCGCGCCATGGACTCGACCACCTCCACCGGGAACTTGCCGGAGGCGGTCTCGGCGGAGAGCATCACCGCGTCGGTGCCGTCGAGCACGGCGTTGGCCACGTCGGACACCTCGGCGCGGGTGGGTACCGGGCTGTGGATCATGGATTCCATCATCTGGGTGGCGGTGATGG
>CALBTT010000065.1 GCA_937967645.1 uncultured Zoogloea sp. | reverse complement strand
TCGGTGCCCTACCAGCGCAAGCGCCGGGTGCATTTCCACGCCTTCATGCAGGAAGTGCAGAACGATCTCAAGAACCTCAACAACGAGCCCGACCCCCTGCAGAAGGTGGCCGACCGTATCGCCCGCCAGACCCGCCTGCTGTGCTTTGACGAGTTCCACGTGTCCGACATCGCCGACGCGATGATCCTGGGGCGCCTGCTCGACGCGCTGTTTGCCCGCGGCACCATCTTCGTGATGACCTCGAACTACCCGCCCGACGGTCTGTACCCCAACGGCCTGCAGCGCATCAACTTCCTGCCCACCATCGACATGATCAAGCGCCGCTTCGACGTGGTGGAAGTTGATCATGGCACCGACTATCGCCTGCGCACGCTGGAGCAGATGGACGCCTTCCTGGTGCCCGCGGACGATGCCGCCGACAAGCACCTGGCCCAGGATTTCGAGAAGATCGCCGGCACCCGGGGTGAGGCTGGTGAGATCGAAGTGCTGGAGCGCAAGCTCAAGGTGGTGCGCCGCGCCGCGGGCGTGATCTGGTTCGATTTCGACACCCTCTGTGGCGGCAACCGTTCCCAGAACGACTACCTCGAGATCGCCCGCGAGCACCACACCCTGATCCTCTCCCGGGTGCCCAAGATGAGCGCCGCGATGGCCTCCGAGGCCCGGCGCTTCACCTGGCTGGTCGATGTGCTCTACGACCACCGGGTCAAGCTGCTGGTCAGTGCCGAGTGTCAGGCTTACGACCTCTATGTCGAGGGGCGGCAGGCCAGCGAGTTCCACCGCACCGTCAGCCGCCTGATCGAGATGCGCTCCCGCGATTACCTGGCCGAGGCCCATCGGGTCGACTGAGTCACCCCGGCCGGTGCCGCCGGCCGGCCAGTGCCGGAGCCTGTGGCGGATTGCTGTATTTCGCCCGCACCTTCTGGCGCTATCATTCCATTTGTCATGAACGTCGAAAAAGCCTTTGCCCCCGACGGCCCGCTGGCCGCCGCCATCCCCGGTTTCTCGCCCCGCGTGCAGCAGGTCGAGATGGCGGAGCACATCGCCCATACCCTCAAGGAGAACGGTGTGCTGGTGGCCGAGGCGGGGACGGGCACGGGCAAGACCTACGCCTACCTGGTGCCGGCCTTGCTGGGCGGTGGCAAGGTCATCATCTCGACCGGCACCAAGACCCTGCAGGACCAGCTCTACAACCGTGACCTGCCCACCATCCGGGGGGCGCTCAAGGTGCCGGTGGCGGTGGCCCTGCTGAAGGGGCGCTCCAACTACGTGTGCCATTATCACCTGGCCCGCAACCTGGTCGATGGCCGCTTTACCACCCCGGAGGACGCCGCCCATCTGCGCGCCATCGGGCGCTTCATGGAGATCACCCAGAGCGGCGACAAGGCCGAGTGCCCCGAGGTGCCCGAGGATGCCGCCGCCTGGCAGTTCGCCACCTCGTCCCGGGACAACTGCCTGGGGCAGGACTGCCCGAACATCAAGGAGTGCTTCGTTGCCGCCGCCCGCCGCACCGCCATGGATGCCGACGTGGTGGTGGTCAACCATCACCTCTTCTTTGCCGACGTGATGCTGCGGGACGAGGGCATGGGCGAGCTGCTGCCCTCCTGCAACGCGGTCATCTTCGATGAAGCCCACCAGCTGCCGGAGACCGCCAGCCTGTTCTTCGGCGAGAGCGTGTCCACCTCCCAGCTGCTCGAACTGGCCCGCGACACCCGCTCCGAGACGGTGGCCGGCGCGCGCGACTGCCTGGACCTGATCGAGGCGACCCGCAAGCTCGAAAAGGCGGCGCGCGACCTGCGCCTGTCGGTGAATGCCGAGAACGCCCGCTTCGGCTTTGCCCAGATGGAAGACAACAAGCCTTTCCATGAGGCCGTCGAAGCCCTCGACGCCGAGCTGGCGGCTTTCTGTGCGCTGCTCGAAACCCAGGCTGAACGCTCCGAAGGCCTGGCCAACTGCCTGCGTCGTACCCAGGAGCTGCAGCAGATCCTGGCCCGCTGGCAGAACCCGGAGGGTGCCGACTGGGTGCGTTGGGTGGAGGTCTTCAGCCAGTCGCTGGCCCTGCATGCCACGCCCCTGTCGATCGCCTCGATCTTCAAACGGCAGATGGACGGTCACCCACGGGCCTGGATCTTCACCTCCGCGACCCTCGCTGTCGGACGGGATTTCGGGCACTACTGCCGGGAGCTGGGCCTGCACTGGGTCGAGCCTCCGATCGACACGGCGGTGTGGGGCAGCCCCTTCGACTACCCGCAGCAGGCCATCCTGTACGCCCCTCAGGGCATGCCCGAGCCCAACAGTCCCGAGTACCCCGATGCCGTTGCGGAGGTGGCCTTTCCGCTGATCCGTGCTGCCCAGGGGCGCACCTTCGTGCTGTGCACCTCCCTCAAGGCGATGCGGCGCATCCACGAGTTGATCGGCGAGAAGCTCGAGCGTGAGAAGCTCAAGCTGCCCCTGCTGATCCAGGGGGAGGGCTCGCGTACCGAGCTGCTCGACCGCTTCCGCCGCCTCGGCAATGCCATCCTGGTGGCCAGCCAGAGCTTCTGGGAAGGGGTCGATGTACCGGGCGATGCGCTGTCGGTGGTGGTCATCGACAAGCTGCCCTTTGCGCCGCCCGACGATCCGGTGCTGGCGGCCCGCATCGAGTACATGCAGAAGTCGGGGCGCAGCCCCTTCATGGAGTACCAGCTGCCGCGGGCGGTCATCAACGTCAAGCAGGGGGCAGGGCGCCTGATCCGCACTGAGCGTGATCGGGGCGTGCTCGCCATCTGTGATCCGCGCATGCTCAACAAGCCCTATGGCAAGCGGGTCTGGCAGAGCCTGCCGCCCATGCGCCGGAGCAAGGTGGTTGACGAAGTGGTGGCCTTCCTGGAGCAGTTGCCCCCGCCCGCTTCCCAGAAGTAGGCGTTGGGCCCGCCTGGCATGGCGTGGGGCTCGGCTCCGCGTTGGGCAGGGGGCGATTCGGTGAAACGGGGAATCCATTAATTTCGTTGCGTTCCCCTCAATGTTTCGTTGGATTCACCGTTAAGCCCAGAATGGGTGATTTGCTCGATGGGGAGCATTGTCGTCCGTGAGCGGGATCCGTGTCTCATGTCGCCACAGGGGAGGTCCTCATGCGCATCAATCAGCCCACAACGTCGGTCGAGACCCTTGTTCCTGAGGGGAGTTTCCTCTTCAGCCGGACAGATCTGAAGGGGCGGATCGTTGAGGTGAATGATGCCTTCGTGGCGATTTCCGGCTTTTCCCGGGATGAGTTGATCGGACAGCCCCACAACCTGGTGCGCCATCCAGACATGCCTGCCGAGGCATTCGGCGACCTGTGGGAGGCGCTCAAGGACAACCGCACCTGGAACGGCTTCGTCAAGAACCGCCGCAAGGATGGCGGTTACTACTGGGTTCACGCCTTCGTCTCGCCGGTGCGCGAGGATGGCAAGGTGGTGGGCTACCAGTCGGTGCGGCGGCGCCCCGATCCCGCCGTCACCCGCAAGCTCGAAGGGACCTACGCCAGGTTGAGGCGCGCCGCGGGCAAGGGCAGTCTGAGCATCAAGGATGGCCGGGTGGTGCGCACCGGGTGGGCCGGCATGTTCGGCAGGCTCTCCTTCATTGCCAGGGCCCGGTTCGTCCTGCTCGCGCTGGTGCTGCTGCAGACCGTGCTGATCGGTCGGCTCCTTCTGGATGTGGACGCCGGTGTCTCTTCCCTGAAAGGGCTCTATGCCGATCGCCTGCTCCCCACCTACCAGCTGGCCCAGGTGCGCAGTGCCATGCTCGACCTTCAATTGATACAGGTCGGAGGGCTGTCGGAGCAGGAGCGGTCCGCACGTCTGGACCGGGATCGGCGACAGATGCAGGAGCACTGGCAGGCTTACCTGGCCACCACGCTGGTCGGTGAGGAGCCCAGGCTCATCGCTCAGATGACGCCCTTGCTGGCGCAGTTCGAGGCGCGGCTCGAGCGTATCGGCGCCGGGATGAAGGCCGGCGACGGACAGGCGGTGCAGGCCGGGATGGCTGCACTGGCCCAGGACTATGCGCCCATCGAACCCCTGATCGGCCGACTCATCGCGGTTCAGCAGCAGGTGGGGCTGCAGGAGGTGACTGACAATGTAAGCCTGCAGGAGCGCGGACACTGGATAGCCGGAGTGCTCGTCCTGCTGGTGATTGTCGTGATGGTGCTGGTCTTCCTGGCCCTGCAGCGGCTGGGGCGCGACCTGGATTCCCTGTGCCAGACCATGACCGCCACCGAGCAGGATGGTGACCTGAGGCGTATTTCCGGCGTGTCCCGCCACGACGAGATCGGCCGTATCGCATCGGCCTACAACGCGATGATGGCCAATATCCAGGCGATCATGCTGGGCGTGCTTGCCGCGTCGCGCCAGGTGCTGGAGCAGTCTGCCCAGCTGGCGGCCTCGAGTCACCAGGTGGCGGATGGAGCGGCGCGTTCCAGCGCTGCGGTATCTTCCACGGCGGCTTCGGTGGAGCAGATGACCGTGGCGATCGGTGAGGTTGCTGCCAATGTCGGGTCGGCGACCCAGGTGGCCCGCCAGGGGAGTGAAGAGGCTGAGCGTGGCCGAAGGACGGCCGGGCAGGCTGCGGAGGAAATTGCCAAACTCGCCGAGACGGTCAATGCGACGACCCAGACCATGACCCAGCTGGCGAACTCTTCCGACGAGATCGGCAGCATCGCGGTGGTGATCAAGGAGATCGCGGATCAGACCAACCTGCTGGCGCTCAATGCCGCCATCGAGGCCGCTCGGGCCGGGGAGCAGGGGCGCGGCTTTGCTGTGGTGGCCGACGAGGTGCGCAAGCTGGCCGAGCGCACAACCGGTGCCACGGGCCAGATCAGCGTCATCATCACGGCACTGAAGGACGAGACCCGGCATGCGGTCAGTGCGGTCCAGACCGGCGACCTGCAGGTCCGCAACGGCGTGGATCTGGCCCGTTCCGCCCAGCAGGCGCTGGTGGCTATCCTCGATTCGACCCGCCACAATCTCGACCTGGTCGGAGGGATCGAGCTGGCGACCCGGGAGCAGTCCTCGGCGGCGGAGTCCATATCGCGCAACGTCGAGCAGATCGCCCAGATGTCGGAGGAGAGCGCCGGGGCCGTCAATGCGATTGCAGATTCGTCCAGGCAACTCGCCGATGTGGCGGATGTGCTGCGGCGGAATCTGTCGATGGTGAAGGTGTAGGGCCCATTCACCGGGGGGCGTTTTCGTTTCTGTGGCTTGATACAATCCGCGGCCTGTCAGCGCCACCGGATTGGTGATTCCCATGCCTCGTCGATGTTTCCTGTCCACCCTGTCCCAGGGCCTGTTGTCGTGAAGAGAGTCTTCGGCTTTGCCGGTTGGTCCGGTTCGGGCAAGACGACCCTGATCGAAAGGGTGATCCCCGAGATCACCCGGCGGGGGCTCAAGGTGTCGGTGATCAAGCATGCCCATCACGGCTTTGACGTGGACAAGCCCGGCAAGGACTCCTGGCGTCACCGGGAGGCGGGTGCGGCTGAGGTCCTGCTGATCTCTGACGAGCGCTGGGTGCTCATGCACGAGCTGCGCGATGAGCCCGAACCCAGCCTGGAGGCCCAGCTGGCCCTGTTGTCCCCCTGCGACCTGGTCCTGGTCGAGGGTTTCAAGTCGGTCCAGCTGCCGAAGATCGAGGTGCACCGTCCGGCGCATGGCCGGCCGCTGATGTATGCCGATAACCCCGCGATCGTGGCCGTCGCCACCGATGGGGATCTATCTCTTCCCTTGACCTGTCTCAATCTCAATGAGCCGGCCGCTGTGGCCGAATTCATCCTCCAACATCAAGGGCTCTCATGAAGCAAATCCTGCGTCCTTTCGAAGAGGTCCGTGCGGCGCTGCTCGATTCGGTCGAGCCGGTAGCCGGCATCGAGGCGGTCCCCACCGCCGAGGCCCTCGGGCGGGTGCTGGCCGTGGACCAGGTGTCCGGGCTGGACGTGCCGCCCCTCGACAATTCCCACATGGATGGCTATGCCGTCCGCACGGCCGACCTGCCGGCTCTGGGCACCCGCCTGCGGGTGGCCCAGCGCATCCCCGCCGGTAGCGTCGGGCACACCCTCGAGCCGGGCACCGCAGCGCGCATCTTCACCGGGGCACCGATCCCCCATGGCGCCGACGCGGTGGTCATGCAGGAACTGTGCAGCGTGGATGCTGACGGCGTCACCATCAATCAGCTGCCCAGGCCGGGGGAATGGATCCGCAAGGCCGGCGAGGACATCGCCCGGGGGGCCACGGTGCTGGGCGCCGGGGTGCGCCTCAACCCGCAGATGCTCGGCCTGGCCGCGTCCTTGGGCTGCGCTACCCTGCCGGTCTACCGGCGCCTGCGGGTGGCCTTGTTCTCCACCGGTGACGAGCTGGTGATGCCGGGCGAGCCCTTGCCGCCTGGGGCCATCTACAATTCCAACCGCTACGTGCTGCGGGGCCTGCTGGAGGCGCTCGGCTGCGAGGTCAGCGACCTCGGCATCGTGCCCGACAGCCTGGACGCCACTCGCCAGGCCCTGCGCAGCGCCGCAGCCGGCAACGACCTGATCGTCACCAGCGGTGGCGTGTCGATGGGCGAGGAAGATCACATCAAGCCTGCCGTCACGGCCGAAGGGCGCCTGGATTCCTGGCTGATCGCCATGAAGCCTGGCAAGCCGGTCGCCTTCGGGCGGGTCGATGATCCGGCCGGCGGCAAAGGCGCGGCCTTCATCGGCCTGCCCGGCAACCCGGTCTCCAGCTTCGTGACCTTCATCATGCTGGTCCGCCCGTTCGTGCTGAAGGCCCAGGGCGCGGCCCACTGCCTGCCGCGCGCGCTGCCGCTGGAGGCGGGCTTCGACTGGCCGCGCCCCGACAAGCGCCGCGAGTTCCTGCGGGCTCGGCTGGGCCCCGATGGCCGCGTGGTCCTCTATCCCAATCAGGGCCCGGGTGTGCTGACCTCCACCGTGTGGGCCGATGGCCTGGTGGACAACCCCCCGGAGACCGCCATCCGCGCGGGTGATCGGGTGTCCTTCATTCCTTATTCCGAACTCCTGCAGTAAGCGTCCCATGGCCGCCTGAAGGCGTTCGCATCCTAGCCCGTGAGGGCGGAGATCAGTCAATGAGCATCAAGGTTCTTTACTTTGCAAGTCTGCGTGAAACCCTCGGTTACTCCCACGAAACCCTGACCCTGCCGGGCACCATCGACACCGTGGCGGCGCTGCGTGGCCATCTGGCCAAGCGGGGCGGTGCCTGGGAGGCCCTGCAGGAAGGGGGCAATGTGCGGGCCGCCATCAACCAGGAGATGGTCGGTCCCGAAGCGCCGGTGCGTGATCGTGACGAGATCGCCTTCTTTCCCCCCGTGACCGGAGGCTGAGCATGAGCCGGGTGAGCGTGCAGGAAGCCGACTTCGACATGGCCGCCGAGACGGCAGCCCTCTCGGCGGGCCGTGGTGATGTCGGTGCAGTGGCCACCTTCCTTGGCCTGGTAAGGGCCGACAAGCTGAGCGGGGAGGGCAGCGAGGTCACCGCCATGACCCTGGAGCACTATCCGGGCATGACCGAAAAGTCCCTGGAGGCCATCCTCGTCGAGGCGGAGTCGCGCTGGAGCCTGCTGGGCGTGCGCGTGATCCACCGCTACGGGCGCCTCCTGCCGGGCGACCGCATCGTCTTCGTCGGGGTGGCCAGCGCCCACCGGGGCGATGCCTTCGCCGCCTGCGAGTTCATCATGGACTACCTGAAGACCCGCGCCCCCTTCTGGAAGAAGGAAGACACGCC
>CALBTT010000064.1 GCA_937967645.1 uncultured Zoogloea sp. | reverse complement strand
AGATGGTGATTCGTGACTGGAGTTCAGACGTGTGCTCTTCCGATCTTTTGGGTCGTGGTTGGGGTCATGGGTTCTCCTTCATGAATGGCGGAACTGGCCGCCGAGCGCATCCTTGCGCGGACACCGGAAACGTCATCGATCCTGCTTGCCCTGCAGGCAGATCAGGGTCTGCTGGCCGAGCGCCACCTGGGCTCGTCCCTGTTCGGTGACGCCGAAGACTTCGAGCTGGCAGATGGTCAGGGTGCGTCCGGAGCGCACCACCGTACCGACCGCTTCAAGGTAGTCGCCCTGCGCGGGGGCGAGCAGGTTGATCTTGAACTCGACGGTCAGCACGGAGCTGTCCGGTGGAAACAGCGTGAAGCCCGCGTAGCCGCCGGCCGAGTCGGCGATGGCGCTGGTGCCCCCGGCATGGAAGTAGCCATGCTGCTGGGTGAGGGTTTCGCGGAACGGTAACCGGATGCTGACCCGTCCGCGCGCAACCTCGTGCAGTTCGGCGCCCAGGTGGTGCATCAGGCCCTGGCGGGCGAAGCTGTCGCGGACGATTCGCTCGACCTGGGGATCGAGCGGCAAGGAGGGAGCGGTTTGGTTCATGGCTCTAAGGTTCCTTTGCAGTGGAGAGGGGGTTGAATAGAGGTGGCCGCTTCTCCAGGAATGCCCGCATGCCTTCCTCTCGATCGGACAGCGAAAGGGTGCGGTGGAAGGCGGCCCGCTCGCGGCGCAGTCCTTCGTCCATGGGCAGGCTGGCGCTGGCACGCGCGGCCTGCTTGATCAGGACCAGCACCTCGCCCGACAGCGACGCCATGTCGGCGGCGAGCCGGCGGCCCTCTTCGAGCAGGTGATCGGGGGGAACGATGCGCGAGACCAGCCCGCTGCGTTCGGCCTCGCGGGCGTCCATGCGACGCCCGGTCAGCAGCAGGTCCAGCGCCTTGGCCATGCCGAGCAGGCGCGGCAGGCGCTGCGTGCCGCCCGCGCCGGGCATGGTGCCGACGCGAACCTCCGGGTGGCCGAACACGGCGTTCTCGGCCGCCAGCACGATGTCGCACATCTCGACCAGTTCGCAGCCGCCGCCGAGCGCGAAGCCCTGCACCAGCGCCACCACGGGCTTGGGGAACGTGCCCAGCGGCGCGCAGCAACCGGCGAAGTCAGTAGCCCGCGCCTGCTCCGCGCTGATGCCCAGCATTTCCTTGAGATCGGCACCGGCCGCGAAGTGTTCGCCTTCGGCGCGCAGCAGGACCACCCGCACGGCGGCGTCGGCCGCCAGCCTGTCGAGGTGCGCGGCCATCGCATCGGTCAGTGAGCGGCACAGGGCGTTGCGGGCTGCCGGCCGGTCGATGACCAACTCGGCATAGCCGTCTGGGTGCGACGCGCATCGAATGAAATCGGAAGACATGGGTTCTCCTGCGAGGAACCGCCCGAAGTGCCGGGCCGTCATCGATTCGGCAGCGCCGGGCAGTACCTGCGAAGTCTGCTGCGCGATGACGCTTGCGGCCAAGCGCGAATATCTCAGGTGGGACTGAAAATTTCTCGCTGGAGCCGACGCCATGCCCGGCCCAGAATCAATTCGCGGACGGGCCTCGTCTTTCCCTCAACGCCCCGGTACTCCCCGTCCCAGCGAACTCCCATGGAACATACCGCTCTCGTGGCGCTGATCGTCTACGCCTTCGTCATGTCGATCACGCCCGGTCCCAACAACGTGATGCTGATGTCCTCGGGCCTGCTCTTCGGCCTGGGCCGAACCTGGCCGCACCTGCTGGGCATCCCCGCGGGCGTGATGGTGCAGCTCGGGATCACCGGCGCCGGCCTCGGTGCGGTGTTTGCCCTCGAACCTCGCCTGCAGGTCGCATTGAAGGTCGTGGGCAGCCTCTACCTGCTCTGGCTGGCCGCGCGCCTGTGGCGCGCGGCCGAACTGGAGGAGACCGAAGCCGGCCGGCCCATCGGCTTCATGCAGGCGTTGGCCTTCCAGTTCGTCAATCCGAAGGCCTGGCTGATCTCGGTGACGGTGGTGTCCACCTTCCTGCCGCCGGGCGAAGGCTACGCGCTGCGCCTGCTGGTGGTCAGCCTGGTGTTCGCCGCCATCGGACTGCCCTGCATGCTGGTCTGGGCCGCCTTCGGCGCTGGCCTGCGGCCCTGGCTGCGCGACCGCGCCGTTGCTCGCGCGATCAACCGTGCAATGGCGGCCCTGGCCGCCCTGACCGTTCTTCTCTTCTGGATCTGATGCCATGACGACACTCTCCCATGATCAACTCCGGGCCCATGCGCTGGCCTGGATCGACGACTGGAACCGGCGCGACGTGCCGGCGGTGCTGGCGGCCTATGCCGACGATGCACTGTTCGTGAGCGCGCTGGCGCAGCCCTATACCGGTGGCACGCGGGTACAGGGCAAGGACGCGCTGCGCCGCTACTGGCTGGCCGCGCTCGCCGACAGGCCGGACCTGCGGTTCGAACTCATCTCGGCCATCTGCGATGTCGAGGCGCAGACCGTCGTCGTCCATTACGTGGCGCAGGCCGACGGCAAGCGCACGCGCATGTGCGAGATCATGCGCTTCGAGAGCGGGCGGCAGGTCCATGGCGAGGCCCTGCACGGCGTCCCTGCCGAGGAGGGCACGCCATGACGGCACTGCTGCGCGCCGTCCAGACCGACGACGGCAACCGCTATGACTGGGGCGGGGTCTGCCTGGGCTGGCGACTGCTGGAACTGCAACACATGCAGGTGCGGCAGGAGTGGATGCCCGCAGGCGGCGCCGAGGCACCCCACTGGCACGCCATGGCGCACCAGTTCTTCTACGTGCTTAGTGGCCACCTGCGCCTGAGCACGCCCGACCAGGACGTGCTGCTGGCAGCCCGTCAAGGCGTGCATGTCCCGGCCGGCACTCGCCACATCGCCGCCAATGGTGGTGACGAGGACGTGCAGTTCCTGGTGTTCTCCAGCCCCAGCACGCAGGGCGACCGCATCGAATCGACCTCGGCCGCCGAACCGGATCGACATCGCGACTCGGAGCCGGCGTCATGACCGTTTTCGCCATTGCTCAACTCACCATCCACGACCGGACCGCCTACGACCGCTACCAGGCCCGCTTCATGGAGGTGTTCCGCCACCACCGGGGACGTCTGCTGGCCGCGGACGAGCAGCCTCGCACCATTGAAGGCACCTGGCCGCACCAGAAGCTCGTGCTCATGTCCTTTCCCGACGAAGCCGCCTTCCATGGCTGGGCGGAATCGGACGAGTACCAACGCATTGCCCAGGATCGCAAGGCCGGCGCACAGGCCGTGGTGCTGCTGGTCCAGGGTCTCGCTGTGAATGGCTGAGCCCATCGATATTCGTGCCGCCGACGGCTATGCCCTGGGTGGATTTGCCTGGCGCCGCCCCTGCGATCCACGACGCCCGCATCCGGTCGCGGTCATCAACGCGGCCACCTCGGTGCGCTGCCGGTACTACGCGCGCTTTGCCGACTGGCTCCACGGCCACGGATGGGACGTGGTGACCTACGACTACCGCGGCATCGGCGAATCGCGACACCGTGGGCTGCGTCGGCTGCAGGCCGACTGGATCGACTGGGGGCAGCACGATTTCGAGGGTGTGCTGCAGTACCTCGCCTGGCGATTCCCCGGCCAGCCGGTCGACGTGGTCGGCCACTCCGCCGGGGGCTTCGTGATCGGGCTGGCCGCGTCCGCACACCGCGTGCGGCGCATCTTCACCATGGGGGCGCAGTACGCCTACTGGCGCGACTATGCGCCCGCCGCGCGCCGCGCCATGTTCCTGCGCTGGCACGTGGCCATGCCGCTGCTGGCTCGGGTGCTTGGCTACGTGCCGGCCAAACGCCTGGGATGGATGGAGGACACGCCCAAGGGCGTGGCGCTGGACTGGGCACGCATGGGTCCCCGCTTCGAGGGCACGGTGCGCCGAGGCCGGGAGACACTGGAAGGTGAGCCCGAAGCCGAAATGCTGGCACGGCGCTTCGGCCAGGTGCGCGCACCGATCCTGGCGCTGGGCATCGAGGACGATCCGTTTGGCACGGTACCGGCGCTGGACCGCCTGCTGGATTACTACACCGGCAGCGAGCGCCATCACCTGCGCTTGGCTCCCGCGGCCATCGAGCAGGCCGAAATCGGCCATTTCGCCTTCTTCCACGAGCGCTTCCGCGAGGCGCTGTGGCCCCTGGCGCTGGACTGGTTGCGTACCGGCGAGCCACCAACCCACCCACTCGGCGCACTGAAGCATCGACCTGCGGACGATCCACAAGCAGCGGGAGCCACGACATGAACACGAACCTCGCCCCCTCGACAGCATCGGCAAACGAGCGCCGATCGCTCTGGATTCCGATCCTGGCCGGCGGACTGATCATGGGTTTGGCCCTCGGTGTGCGGCACGTGCAAGGCTTGTTTCTGCTGCCGGTGACGATGGATCGCGGTTGGTCGCGCGAAATGTTCGGCTTCGCGATGGCGGTGCAGAACCTGACCTGGGGTCTCGCCCAACCCTTCACCGGGATGATTGCCGACCGCTACGGTTCGGCCAAGGTCATTGCGGGTGGGCTCGTGTTCTATGCGGTGGGGCTTTTTTTCATGGTTCAGGCGCACAGCCACGTGGCCTTTGTTCTGGGCGCTGGCGTGTGCGTCGGCATCGCGCTGTCGGGCACGGCATTCGGTGCGATCTACGGCGCGCTCAGCCGCCTCGTGCCGGCTGAGCGCCGCAGTTGGGCACTGGGGCTGGCCGGCGCCATCGGTGGCCTTGGGCAGTTCGCCATGGTCCCGGTTGCGCAGGCCTTGATCGGCGGTTGGGCCTGGACGGGTGCGCTGCTGATTCTGTCAGTGGTCATGGCGTTGCTGCTGCCGCTGGCGTTCCCGATGCGCGAGGCAAGCATCTCGAACGCGGCGGTTGGCTCAGAGCTGTCGATGAAGGCGGCGATCGGTGAAGCCTTCCGCCACCGCGGCTTCTGGCTGCTGAACCTGGGCTTCCTCGCCTGTGGTTTCCAACTCGCCTTCATCGCCACGCATCTCCCAGCCTACCTGCTGGACCGGGGCCTGGCCGCCACCGATGCCGTCGCCGCGCTGGCGATCATTGCGCTGACCAATGTGGCCGGCACCTACCTGCTGGGGCTTTGGGGTGGCACGCTGCGCAGGAAGTACCTGCTTGCAGGCCTGTACCTGGCGCGCACGGTGGCGATGGCCCTGTTCGTCCTGCTGCCGCTCAGCACATGGGGCGTTTACCTGTTCGCTGCAGTGATGGGGTTCCTCTGGCTCGGGACGGTTCCGCTGACCAATGGCCTGGTGTCTCAGATCTTCGGCGTGCGCTACATCACCACATTGTTCGGTTTCGTCTTCTTCGGCCACCAGTTGGGATCATTCTTCGGTGTCTGGCTTGGTGGCCGCATGTTCGAGGCTACTGGGTCGTACCTGAGCATCTGGCTGCTGGCGATTGCGCTGGGCCTGCTGGCGACGGTTCTGCACTGGCCGATCGACGACAGGACCATCGTTCGCGCCGATCCACGGTTGGCGACTTCATGAGGCAAGACCGCGAATGGTTCAGGCGCTGGGCACCGCTGGCTGTGCTGCTGGCTGCGGGCGTGCTGGTGTTCCGCGCCTGGCTGTCGATGGAACTGCTGTGGGTGTGGTTGGAGCAGTGGTCCTTCTGCGGGTGAGCGGGACCTGACGAGAACTTCGCACGACCATGAGCGCTGATCGTGTCGCTGACTGGCCAAGGTCAAGTGGCTGGCCGTTGCCTCAACCATGCGACGACATCGTCGGCATTCCGGTCCGGCGGGAACACAGGATAGAACACATGCTCGATCACGCCATCGCGCGCAATCAGGGTCAGTCGCTTGAGCAGTGCCAGGCCTTGCACCTCGAAGACCGGCAGACCGAGCGCGGTTGCGAATGAAAGGCGGTTGTCGGACAGCAACGGGAAAGGCAGGTGGAGGCGCGCCACCGCCTCGCATTGGTACGCGGTGTCCTGCGTCGACACGCCGAACAATTGGGCGACGCCCAAGGTCTTCAGTTCGGCGAAATGATCCCTGAAGGCACAGGATTGCGGGGTGCAGCCCCGTGCTCCTGGAATCTCGTCCCAGCCTGGAGGCAGTGCGATATCCGGCCGGCCCGTCATCGGGAAGAGATAAAGCACCGTGCGTCCGCGCAGGCGCGAAGGGTCGACACGGCCACCATCCGTCGATGCCAGTTCAAGCGTGGGCAGGCGCATGCCCGCGAGGTGGCGGGCGCCGCCATCATCCTCCGGCTGCGGAAGACGCGACCAATCGACCTGCTGCAGGTTATTCATGGCTTCACCACCGCTCGCTACCGGCCAGCCAAAGCACGTAGCTCTTCCAGCCGGCGGGTTCGGCGAAGCGCGCGTAGGCCCGGATGGCATCGGGGTTGTCCTCGGGGACCAGCCAGCGCAGATGGATCCAGGCGCGTGATCGACCGGTATCGGCGATGGCCGCGATGAGCCGCTGAGCGAGTCGTTTTCCGCGCGCGGCGGGCAGGACGTACAGGTCGTCGAGCTGGCCCGACCGCCCTCCGGAGATCGCCTCGGGCAGATCGAAGAACACTGCGAAGGCGACGAGTTCGTCGCCGAGAAAGCCACCCAGCACTTCCGCGATCGGATCGGCGATCAAGGCATTGGCATGAGCCAGTGCATTCGCCCCGGCGCCTTGCCCGTGGCGCATCTCGTCGCCATAGGCGGCCAGCAGGGAGGCAAGCGCAACGGCTTCATGGGCAACGAGCCGTCGAAGCGTCACATCGTCATCCGGCGGTGCTTTCTGGTCTTTCGGATATGCGGTATTCATACGTGTCTATGCTGTCCGCGCTTCTGGGTTCCGGGTTCCGAGTTCCGCTTTCCGACTGACATTGCTCGCGCAGCCAGCCGCGCAGGTTATCCAGCCGTCGATCCTCGGATAGCGCCTCGGGATAGACGAGCCAAAAGCCGACACCCGCGCTCACGGGGTGGTCGAAGACCGAGGCCAGGCGTCCGAGCCGGACGGCACTCTCGGCCAGTTCGCAGACGGCGATCGACACGCCAGCCCCATCGGCGGCCGCCTGCATCGTCAGGCCGCCCGAATCCACGCGGGTCACGACAGCCGGCTCGAACGGCCCGCCGGGCAGGCTGTCCATCCAGCGCTGCCAAGTGAGGCAATGCCGCGAAACGAACAGGTTGGCGCGCGCGACCTGCTTGAGGCGTTCCCGGCGCGAGCCGGTGGCAAAGCCCGGGCGCGCGTACAGATCGATGGTGGCCTCGAACAACAGGTCGGCCTGCAGGCCGGCCCACTGGCCGTCGCCATACCAGATGCCGGCATCGGCCACGCCGGCGGCCAGATCCACGTCGTCCTGCGTGGTGGAGATGTCCAGCGAGAAGCCGCGCCGCTCGAACGGATACAGGCTCAGGCGGGGCGACAGCCAGTTGGTCGCGAAGGTCGGCAGCATGTTCACGCGCAGGGGCCCGTCGCGCCGCTCCTCGCGCAAGCTGCTCACGCCCTCGGCGATCAGGGCGAAACCCTCGTTGAGGCTAGGTGCCAGCCGGCGGCCGGCGCTGGTCAATTCCAGCCGCGTACCGATGCGGCGCAGCAGTTCGACGCCGAGCATGTCCTCCAGCGTGCGCAACTGGTGGCTGACCGCCGAGGGGGTGACCGCCAGTTCCAGGGCCGCGTCCTTGATCGAGAGATGGCGCGCCGCAGCCTCGAAGGCGCGCAAGGCATTCAACGGGACAGGGATGCGCATGGGGGATTCACCCTCCTGGAAGTCATTGGTCGTTCATGGACTCATTAAACCGGAAATCGTCGTCTCCACGCTCGCCGACACGAGGACCAAAACTCAGCATCGTCTGAGATTTGCTCACTCGTGCCGACGGCGAACCGGCCGCACACTTACGCCATCGACAACCTGTACAGCGGTGCGCACCATGCTCAATTCCCTTGACGATCGCGATGGCCTGATCTGGCTCGATGGCGAGCTGCTGCCCTGGCGCGAGGCGCGCCTGCACGTGCTCACGCATGCGCTGCATATGGGCGGGGCCGTCTTCGAGGGCATGCGCGCCTATGGCGGTCATGTCTTCCTCAATGCGCCTCACCTGGAACGCTTCCAGCAGTCCGCCGCGCTGCTGGACTACCACCTGCCGTGGTCGCAAGGCGAACTGACACAGGCCATCGAGGCGGTGCTGTGGGCCAACCACCTCGACGACGCCTACATCCGCCCGGTGGCCTGGCGCGGCGCGGAGAGTGTTTCCATCGCTTCGCCGCGCGCCCGCATCCACGTGGCGATCGCGGCCTGGGACTGGCCCACGGCGGCGTCCCAGGGCCGCGCCGCGGAAGGCATCCGGCTGCAGCTGGCGAGTTGGCGGCGTCCCCGTCCTGACACCGCACCCACCGCGGCCAAGTGCTCGGGGCTGTACATGATCGGTACCCTTGCGCGCCATGCCGCCGCAGCGGCGGGCTGCGACGACGCACTGCTGCTCGACAGCGAAGGCCGGGTCGCCGAGACCACGGCAACCAACCTGTTGATGGTCCATGACGGGGTGCTGGTGACCCCATTGCCGACCTGCTTCCTCGACGGCATCACCAAGCGGCACGTGATGGGACTGGCGCGCCAGCGCGGGCTGCGGGTCGAGGAGCGGACCGTGACGCTGGACGAACTGCGCGCCGCCTCCGAGGTATTCACCGCCGGCACCTCGGTCGAACTGCAGCCGGTGGTGGCGCTGGTCGAGGATGCGGCGACCACCGAATGGCCCGTGGGGCCGGTGACGCGACAACTGATCCGGGACTTTCGCGCGTCCGTGACCGAGGCGAGCCAGGTCGGCCGGACGCTGCGGGAACGGGAGACCGGCTTGTTGGAACGGCGCCCGTGGCCCGCTCGCGTCGCCTCCGCCTTGCAGGCGCCGTAGCGCGCCATGGACCGGTACGCAGACGGACCCGCGAGAGGACAGGCACGATGCCATGCAGACTGGCTTCATACACGCCCCAGACAGTCGCGCAGTTGCGCGGCAAAGCGCGCCGCGTCCCCGGGTTCGAGCGTCGAGACCGTGACTCGCAGCGCGGGGGCCGCGGGCGCGATCGCGAAGGCATCGCCGGTTCGCACGGCCCAGCCGCAGCGTGCGAGGCTTTGCGCGGTGCGGTGAACGTCACGGTCTTCCGGCAACGGAATCCACACATTGAACCCGTCGCAGGGCTGCCTGGCGGCGATGCCCACGGCGCCGAGTGCATCGATCAGGGCCTTGCGACGCATGGCGTAGGCGGTCTTGGCCGCATGCAGGCGCGCCGTGGCCGCGTCGGATCCGAGCAGGCCGCGCACGGCCGCCTGCAGCAGGTGGCTGACCCAGGTCGTGCCGGGAGCCAGTCGCATGCCGAGCCTTGCGGCGGTCCCCGCATCGGTAGCGATGAAGGCCAGCCGCAGGTCCGGGCCGAAGCCCTTGGACACGGAGCGCACCAGCGCCCGCCGCGTGGTGGCTGCGGGCGCGATAGAGAAGTACGGCGTCTCGGCCAGCAAGGCGAAGTGGTCGTCCTCGATCACCAGCACGTGCGGATGGCGGGCGAGCACGCGGCGCAGTTCGCGGGCGCGCTGCTCGCTCAGGCCGCAGCCGGTGGGGTTTTGCGCCCTTGGTGTGCACAGCACCGCCTGGGCGCCATTGGCCAGCGCCGCTTCCAGCGCCTGCGGGCGCATGCCGTGCGCATCCATGGCCACGGGCACCGCTGCCAGGCCCGTGCTGTGCAGGATGTTGAGGCTGCCGAGGAAGCACGGGTCCTCCACCGCCACCTTGTCGCCGGCGACGAGGTAGGCAGCCAACAGACGCTCGATCGCATCGACCGCACCATGCGCCAGCACCAGACCGTCACCCTCCCGGAGATCCGCTCCGAACCACTGCCGCGCCAGCCGTTCGAGTGCTGGGTCGAGTACAGGCTGGCCATACAGCGCGGGCCGGTAGCCGCTGGCTGCCAGCGCCTGCAATGGATCGGGCAGCCAGGCCGGGTCCGGATTGCCGCTGGCCAGATCCGCCAGCGCCGAGCCGGGCTGCAGGCCCTCCTGCTCACCGAGACGCGCCGCTGGCCGGATCACCGTTCCGTTGCGCCCCAGCGTCTCGGCAATGCCTGCGGCCACCAGCTTCCGGTACGCGGCGGCGACCGTGTTGCGGTTGACGCCCAGTTGATCGGCCATCTCGCGCACGGACGGCAGTGTCTGGCCCGCGGCAAGCTGGCCCGCATGTGCCTCGCGGCGAATGCGCTCAAAGATGTCCGATGCGGTCTTTTCTGCCATTCCCGTTTGTCCCGTGACAATGTATATTTTGTCCTATGACAATGTTAGCAGCACGGAGAACCCCTTGTCCATGAACGCGCAGACGCATCCCTGGCCCACCGCACACAGCGTCGAGGACTTTCGGCGCAATCTGGCGGCGGTGCATCGGCGCATCGCCGATGCCTGCTCCCGCGCGGGACGCGATCCGTCCGATGTGCGCCTGCTGCCGGTCAGCAAGACCGTGCCGGAGGAGCGCATCCGTCTGGCTTACGCCGCCGGCTGCCGCGACCTGGGTGAGAACAAGGTGCAGGAGGCGCAGCGCAAGGCCGAAGCGATGGTGGATCTCGCCGACCTGCGCTGGTCGGTCATCGGCCACCTGCAGACCAACAAGGCCAAGGTCGTGGCACGCTTCGCCAGCGAGTTCCAGGCCCTGGACAGCCTGCGTGTGGCGGAGGCGCTGGACCGTCGCCTGCAAGCCGAAGGGCGCGCACTGGATGTGTTCGTGCAGGTCAACACCTCGGGCGAGGCCAGCAAGTTCGGCTTGCCGCCTTCCGAGGTGGCCGGCTTCGTCCGGGCGCTGCCGGGCTTCTCCACCCTGCGCGTGCGAGGCCTGATGACACTGGCGCTGCTGTCGGCCGATCCGGCGCGGGTCCGTCCCTGCTTCGTGCTGTTGCGCGAACTGCGTGATCGGCTGCGCCAGGAGGCGCCGGCGGGCATCGGCATGGACGAACTGTCGATGGGGATGTCCGGCGACTTCGAGCTGGCCATTGAGGAAGGCGCCACCGTCGTGCGCGTCGGCCAGGCCATCTTTGGCGCTCGCGCGACGCCGGACAGCCATTACTGGCCCGACGACGACCGGGCTGCGACATCGACCGCATCGGAGCAGACCGCATGAAGACCGCCCTGGCCCTGCGCCACATCCATTTCGAAGACCTCGGCACGCTCGAACCGCTGCTGCGCGAGCGTGGATTCGACGTGCGCTACCTCGACCCCGCGACGGACGACCTGGCCGGAGAGGAGGCCGCGGCAAGCGATCTTCTCATTGCACTGGGTGGGCCGATCGGCGCCTTCGACGAGCGGGCCTATCCCTTTCTTGCCGACGAACTGCGTCTGCTCGAACGGCGCTTGGCCAGCGGCCGGCCGCTGCTCGGCATTTGTTTGGGCGCGCAATTGATCGCGCGCCTGCTCGGCGCCGCCGTCGCCCCCATGGGCTTCAAGGAGATCGGCTTCGGCGCGCTGACGCTGACGGATGCGGGCCGCCGCTCGGTGCTGGCACCGCTGGCCGGCGTGCCGGTGCTGCATTGGCACGGCGACCGCTTCGAGCTGCCTGAGGGCAGTGAACTGCTGGCGAGCACCGAAAGCTGCGTGCAGCAGGCCTACGCGGTCGGCAACCGGGTGCTGGGTCTGCAGTTCCACCTGGAAGCCGATGCCAGCCGAATCGAACGCTGGCTGGTCGGCCATTGCTGCGAACTGGGCCAGGCCGGCGTCGATCCGCGCACGCTGCGCGCGGATGCCGAGCGGCATGGGGCAACGCTGAAGGCTGCGGCCCACCGCACGATCGGCGCGTGGCTGGACCGGCAGCAGGACACCGGGGGGGCGTCCTGAATGACGGTGACCCAACCTGTGCCCATCGATGTCATCAGCATCCAGTCCCAGGTGGTCTACGGGCGGGTCGGCAACAACGCGGCGATTCCCGCGTTGGAAGCCTGCGGGCTGCTTACGACCGCGGTGCCGACCGCGCTGCTCAGCAACACCCCGCACTATCCCTCGGTCCATGGCGGTGCGGTGCCCGACGCGTGGTTCGCTGGCTGGTTGGATGACCTGGAGGCGCGCGGCATCCCCGCGTGCGCTCGCGTTGTGCAGGTCGGCTTCCTCGGCGCGCCGTCGCAGGCACGGATCCTCGCATCCTGGTGGTCGACGATGCGCGAGCGCCACCCGCAACTGCGCCTGCACCTGGATCCGGTCATTGGCGACTACGACCAAGGCGTGTATGCGGCGGCTGGCATGGCCGAGGCCTGGCGCACGCTGCTGATTCCAGAAGCCCACGGCCTCGTCCCCAATCGGTTCGAGCTGGAACAGGTCACCGGCAGAACGCTGCAGGGTCTGGCGGATTGCCGCGAGGCTGCCCGTGCGCTGTTGCGCGGCCCCACCCAATGGGTGGTGGTGACCAGTGTCCAGGATGATCCTGAAAGCGCCGTCGTCCAGACGCTGCTGGAGACGCGAGAGGGGGTATCGCGCCTCTTCGAGCATCCCCACGTGCCCTGCGTGGTGAAAGGGGCCGGCGACTACTTCGCCGCGCGCCTGACCGGCCATTGCCTGCTTGGCATAGAGATGCCTCAGGCCGTCGAGCGCGCCTGCGGCGAAACCGCCGAGCAACTGACCCGCACCCGGCGCCTGGGCTGGGAGGAAATGGCCATCCACGCTATGGCCGGGAGCGTCCGGCCATGAATGCCTACCGCCTCGTGATTTCCCGGCATGGCCGGCTGCTGGGTCAGTTCGACAGCGAAACGCCCTGGGCGGGCGACGCGATCCGCGACCTGCTACAGCGACTTCCCGAATGCGATGGCTATCGCACCGAACTGTTCGTCGCGCGCGAAGAGCGCCGATTGCTCGAAAGCGGTCCTGGCAGTCTGAAGGTCCTCGGCCGCGAGCTCTTGTTCCAACCCTTGCCGATCACGGCGCTGCTGTCTGGCACGGCGCCCGAGGAGCCGCTCGCGTGAATCAAGCTCCCGGCCTCATGTACGCGTAGGTGGCGCGATGGAGCTGCGACACCTGCGCTGTTTCGTGGCAGTGGCCGAGGAACTGCACTTCACGCGTGCGGCGGTGCGGCTCCATATCGAGCAGTCTCCGCTGTCGCGCACCATCCGGGAGCTGGAGTCTGACCTCGGCGCCACGCTGTTCGAGCGCAATCGGCGCGGCACCCAGCTCACCTGGGCGGGCCAGGTCCTGCTGGAAGATGCCCGCCGCGTGTTCGCGGTGCTGGAACAGGCACGAACCAACGTCCGGGCCGCCGCCACGGGCTATCGCGGCATGCTGCGCCTCGCGCTGTCGGACGGTATCGCGCAGACACGCCTCGCGGCACTCCTGGCCCTGTGCCGGGAGGAGGAGCCCGATGTGGAAATCCGCCTGTTCGAGACGCCGCTCGCATCGCAAGTGCGCGGGTTGCGCGACGACACTTTCGATGCCGGGTTTGCGCAGTCTGACGAGGCTGGAGAGGGCATCCTGTGCGAGGCGGTCTGGTCCGATCCCATCCTGGTGGCCATTCCGACGCGCCATCCTTTGCTGGCCTTCAGGCAGGTCCCTCTGGATGAACTGCTGCGCTATCCCCTGATCAAGTGCCACCCGGAAACCTGCGAGGGTGCGTACCGGCAGATCAAACGGCTGCTCCGGACGGCCGCCATCCAGCCCCGGATCGCAGAGCGGGTCGCGACACTGGAATTGATGCTGACGCTGGTGGCCGCGGGCTACGGACTGGGTTTCGCCACGGCGGCGCAGATTTCGGTCTGCCGTCATCCCGAGGTCATTGCGCGGCCCCTGTCGGACCCGTCGGCATGCATGACCACCTACTTGTTGCGGCCGGACAGTGAGCCCTCGGAACCGCTGCAGCACTTCATCGAACGCGCCATGCTCTCGCGCGACGACAGTCCCGCCGTCGATCCGATCTAGCCCTGGGCAACCGCGTTCCTCGCAGCGCAGACCTTCGTCGGGGACGCCGCGCAGGTGCCATGGCAAGCCATGGGCGACCGAGCGGCTGAACGTGCCGCCGCGTCTACAGATGCAGGGTGCCGCTGGCGACGGTCACGGCCTGGCCACCGACGCGCACCGTCAATTCGTCGCCGTTTCGGGTCCATTCGACGTGGATCAGGCCATCGCGTCCCATCTCGATGCCTTGCTCCGCAAGGTAGCCACCCTGGAGAGCCGATGCGTGCCGGTGCCTTGCCAGGAATGCCGCGACACACCCGTTTCCAGAC